>JAQVYD010000002.1:4755-24845 GCA_028709105.1 Clostridia bacterium | reverse complement strand
TTGACACACTACAAAGATTGGCGAAAGGGTGTTCCGCAAGGTGTTATATATTCCCAACAATAGTCATGACCCGCATTTTAATTTAGCTGTAGAAGAGTACGTTTTAAAAAATTTAGACTTAGGTGAGCCTTGCTTTCTTCTTTGGCAGAATGAGCCTACGGTCGTTGTAGGACGGTTTCAGAATACGCAGGAAGAAATAAATCAGGAGTTTATCCAACAGCACCAAATCCATGTGGTGAGACGCATCACGGGCGGTGGTGCTGTTTATCATGATTTAGGCAATCTAAACTTCACCTTTATCGAAAAGCAAAGGGAGAGAGTCCTGGATTTTCGTAAATTTACGGAGCCGGTAGTTCAGGCTTTAGCGGCAATGGGTGTTTCCGCTGAGTACAGTGGCAGAAATGACCTGATGATTAAGGGAAAGAAGTTTTCCGGAAACTCGCAATATCATTGCCGGGGAAAAACAATGCATCATGGTACTTTGCTTTTTGATTCTAATCTTGATAATGTTCAAGCGGCTTTATGTGTTAAAGGTGACAAATTTCAGTCCAAAGGGGTAAAATCAGTACGCAGTCGGGTCACGAATATTAGTGAATATTTACCCAAACCTGTTACTTTAGAAGAATTCAAAGCCTTACTTTTAACGCATTTGTTCCGAGACCAAGCGGTACGGGAATATTCTTTAACGGAACGAGACCTAGCCCACATTAACCGCTTAAGAGCAGAAAAATATCTTACTTGGTCATGGAATTATGGACATTCTCCTACCTTTAATTTTAAAAAAAGGAAACGCTTTCTGTGTGGTGAAATTGAAGTATGCTTACGTATAGAAAACGGAATGATTAAAGAGTGCAAAATTTACGGTGATTTTTTCAGTAATGAGAACCTTGCTGATTTAGAGCAAAAAATAGTAGGGCTAAAGTATACTGAGGATGTTTTGTGTACTATAATTAAGCGGGAAGAGATAGGAAAATATTTTGGAAAGATAAGTTCTGAAGAAATACTCCCGCTTTTTTTCTTGTAATTTGAACTGAGGAGGATCTTGATGTCGCAATTTGAGCTAATCGCTACGGCTGCCTTTGGTTTGGAGTCTTTGGTAGCTGAAGAATTGAGGGATTTGGGATATACAGAGCTAAAGGTAGAGAATGGTAAGGTTACTTTTCGAGGTGATGAACAAGCTATTTGCCGTACTAATTTGTGGTTACGTCAAGCGGAACGGATTTTAGTGCAAATCGGACAGTTTGGGGCGTGCACCTTTGAGGAATTGTTTGAGCGGACAAAGGCTTTACCCTGGGACGAGTGGCTCCCGGCTGAGGCTTGTTTCCCTGTGCAGGGAAAATCCATCAAATCAACACTTTTTAGTGTTTCAGATTGCCAAGCTATTGTTAAAAAAGCGGTTGTCGAAAAGATGAAAGAAAAATACAAAATAAATTGGTTTGAGGAAAATGGACCGACATATCCGATTGAAGTAGGTTTATTAAAGGATCTGGTCACGTTAACTATTGACACTAGTGGGGCCGGGTTACACAAGCGAGGCTATCGGAAACTTGTCAGCAGGGCTCCACTTAGGGAGACTCTGGCTGCGGCGATGATTTCTTTGAGTCGCTGGCAGGCGGAGCGGGTTTTCATTGATCCTTTTTGCGGTGCGGGAACAATCCCGATTGAAGCGGCTTTGCAAGGCTTAAATATTGCACCGGGGCTGAAACGTAAGTTTATGGCTGAAGAGTGGTCTAATCTTCCCCCGAGACTTTGGGAAGAAGCTCGCCTAGAAGCTCACGATTTAATACGCCAAGATGTTACGCTTGATCTGGCCGGTTTTGATTATGACAAGGAAGTATTGAGTTTGGCGCGGTATCATGCTCGAGAAGCCGGAGTAGAAAAATATATTCATTTTCAAGAGCGTTCTTTTACTGATTTAAGTACTAAGAAAAAATACGGGTACATTATTTGTAATCCGCCTTATGGTCAGCGTCTCGAGGAGAAATCGGCAGTGGAACGTCTGTATAGGGAGATGGGACACGTTTTGGGTAAGCTGGAGACGTGGTCTTTTTATGTTTTGACATCATCTCCTGATTTTGAGAAATTGTTTGGTCGTCCGGCAAATAAGAATAGAAAATTATATAATGGAATGATCAAGTGCTATTATTATCAGTTTTTTGGACCAAAACCGCCCCGGCAAAAATCTCAAATTTAATGATAAGCATAGTTACGCCGAGGGAGAGAGATTATTTCTTCTAGAAATTCTCATTGACAACAATTCTTTCCCCTGATAAACTATTACTCAAACTAGGATTATAATATTATTTATATAATGTGCTCTTATCCAGAGAGGTGGAGGGACTGGCCCGATGAAACCCGGCAACCGTCTAATCTTTATAGATTAGGATTTGGTGCCAATTCCTGCAGAAGTCTAGTCTTCTGGAAGATGAGAGACCCGGCAGTGTCGCAGGGCCTCTTCTGTTGGGAAGAGGTCATTCTTTTATTAATTAAGTTATGAGTAGGGCGAGTTTGCTGTGAGGGTGAGGGAGAGCACGTAAGAGAAGGAGGCACGAAGATGTCGACAGAACGCACTTATCAAGAAATTAACGAACGGATCAAAGCCGGCAAGGCGGTAGTTTTAACAGCCGAGGAAGTAATCGGCAAGGTTCGTGAACAGGGAATCACGAAGACGGCAAAAGAAGTAGATGTAGTTACCACAGGGACGTTTAGCCCCATGTGTTCATCAGGGGTTTTTCTTAATTTTGGTCATACTAAACCGCGCATGAGGATGAGCAGGGTTTGGTTAAATGATATTCCTGCTTATGCAGGGATTGCTGCTGTTGATGCTTTTTTGGGAGCAACGGAATTACCGGAGCAGGATCCGCGTAATAGTAATTATCCCGGGGAGTTCCGCTATGGAGGGGCCCACATTATTGAAGATTTGGTTGCGGGGAAAGCTGTTAGGTTGAAAGCTACCAGTTATGGTACGGACTGTTATCCGCGTACTAAATTAGAAACGACGATTACACTTGATTCGATTAATGAGGCGATTCTTTTTAATCCTCGCAATTGTTATCAGAATTATAATTGTGCGGTTAATTCAACTGATCGTATTATTTATACGTATATGGGAGCATTAAAACCTCATTTGGGGAATGCTACTTATTCTACTTCCGGGCAATTAAGCCCTCTCTTAAAAGATCCTTATTTCAAAACGATTGGAATTGGCACACGGATTTTTTTAGGTGGAGGCATCGGGTATGTAGTTTGGAATGGGACACAGCATTTCCCAAGTTTCTTGAAGGATGACGAGGGACGGGAACTAACGGGGACAGGGGGAACTCTCTCTGTAATCGGGGACCTTAAACAAATGAGTCCGCGGTGGTTGGTGGGCACTAGTTATGTGGGTTATGGGGCTACTTTAACTGTAGGGATGGGGATACCGATTCCTATTCTTAACGAAGAAATACTGGTCTATGCGGCTAAAGCTGATGAGGAGCTTTATGCCTCGATTGTAGATTATGGTGATGCTTACCCTAAGGGTAAGTCGGAAGACTTGGGTTATGTTAGTTATGCTCAACTGAAGAGTGGTTCGATTAAAGTGTTGGGGAAAGAGGTCCCGGCTTCTCCTGTCAGCAGTTATTTCCGGGCGCGAGAGATTGCTAGTACTTTAAAAGATTGGATGCTTAAAGGGGAATTTTTGCTGGGTGAACCGAGTCAGTTATTACCCGGACCGGAAAAAGGCTTGCAGGGGAAATCCTTATCATAGAGGTTAGAGGTTAGAGCTTTTGTGTAGGGAACGATGCCCTCGTCGTTCCGTAAATTTTGAAGTAAGGAGTGAGAAAAATGGCACCGGAAAAGATAGTCTTACGTTTTTCTGAAGAGACCGCAGATCAACCGATTATTTATCATTTGGCGAAGGATTATGATTTGATTATCAATATACTCAAAGCTTCGATTAACCCTCATAAGGAAGGGACGATGGTTTTGGAGTTAACAGGTGAGCGTTATGCGGAAGGGATTCAGTATTTAAAAAAACAGGGGATTACTGTTCATCCTTTAGCTCAAGAAGTGGTGAGAAATGAAGAAAAATGTACTCACTGTGGTAACTGTACGGCCCATTGTCCTACGCAGGCGCTTTTTATCGAGCGTCCTGCGATGGAAGTGAAGTTTAATGGGGATGAGTGTGTTGTTTGTTTGATGTGTGTAAAAGTTTGTCCTGTTCATGCGATGGAGGTTAAGATTTAAGTGGTTTATGAACCGCGGAAATACCGCAGTTTGTATAGGGAGGATGACCTGCATCATTTTCAGGTTGTGCTTGAGGAAACAGATTTAGATATTGGCATAAAAAAAGAGCAGTACACTCCTGATTTACAAAAGAAGGTAGAGCTTTTTGTTGCGGAACAGCGTCAGATTTTAAAGGAATATATTAAAAGCCATCCTGCTTTTTTAACGACCTTGGAACCGTGGGATCCGATGAGAGAAAAAAGTTCCGCCGAGGAAAAGATACCGACTTCAGTTATCGCTATGTGTGAGGCTTCACGCCTTGCCGGTGTAGGCCCGATGGCTGCCGTAGCTGGTTTTTTCGCTGAACAAACGGGTTCATTTTTGACCCACTTTTCGCCAGATGTGCTTGTGGAAAATGGGGGGGATATTTGGCTGCAGTCAAGCCGTAAGCGCAAGGTCAGTATTTATGCGGGGAATTCCCCTTTTTCGCAGCGGATCGGGATAGAAATAAATCTGGAAGAGACGCCTTTAGGTATTTGCACGTCTTCGGGTACAGTGGGACATAGCCTAAGTTTTGGGCGGGCTGATGCGGTGGCGATTCTTGCTCCTGCGGCTGTTTTGGCTGATGCTGTAGCTACAGCGGCGTGTAATCTGGTGCAGGAAAGTGCTGATTTAACTAAGGTTGTTGCTTGGGCGGTTGCGATACCCGGTGTGCGGGGTGCAGTCGCTATTTTAGGCGATAAAATGGCGGTACAGGGTGACGTGAAGTTAATTCCTTTAGCGTGAAATAATTTAGTGGAGGGCTTTGGGCATGGAGGAAATAATTAAGGCTGTGATCTTGGGCGTAGTTCAGGGTTTCACAGAATTTTTACCTGTCAGTAGTAGTGGTCATCTTTTATTGTTTCGTAAATTGTTTGGTTTAGCGGAAGCGGGCTTGCTTCTAGATACCATGCTGCATTTAGGGACATTGGCAGCGGTAGTGGCTGTTTTTTGGCGTGATCTTGTGGCGATGATTAAAAAGCCGTTTAGTCATTTAACTTTGCTGGTCGTGGTAGGCACTATTCCCACGGGGTTAATTGGGGTATTTTTCAAAGATTCTTTTGAGGAATTAGCGCGGACAGGAATAATCTTAGGATGGAGTTTTTTAGCAACAGGGGTTATTCTGTGGCTTGCTGATTATATTAAGGAGAGAGGGTTGAAAGATATACCCAACGTCTCTTTTAAAGATTCCTTGATCGTCGGTACACTCCAAGGAATAGCTATTATTCCCGGGATTTCGCGTTCCGGTTTAACGATAGCTGGTTCGTTGTTTCAGGGTATAGATCGGAAAGCGGCGGCTAGATTTTCTTTTTTGCTTTCTCTTCCGGCTATTTTAGGTGCGGTTGTGGTGCAGAGTGCCGATCTTTTTCAGGGGAATATCGAAGGAATGAGCCTGACTGCTTTGGTTATAGGCACTTTAGTAGCGGCTATTTGTGGATATATTGCTGTTCGTTGGATGTTGGAGATTATTCAGAACAAGTCTTTAAAGGGATTCTCCATTTATTTGTGGATAGTAGGTTCCGGCGTACTGTTAGCTCAGTTGATGGGCTGGTTCTAAGAGAACAATTCATAATTCATTATGGAAAGAAAAAGAGGCCTTATCCCTTTATCGTTAAGGGAGAGAGCCTCTTTATTAGGTGAGCAGGATGTTTTGAGCAGGGCTTGTCCTACTTAAGGTAAGTTGGACATTTTAAGGAGAAGGTCGGTAAAGCCGTTATTGTCTGTGACTAAGACATAGTTTAAAAAGAGTACTTCTTGGATCCCGTTTTCTTGGATAAAGGCAAAAATATCTAAGTTGAACTGCCGCGGGTCGACAATATAGATTTCTTCATAGTGGGGGAGGAGAAAAGGGACAAAAGCATTAGCGTAAGAGTCTTTAATGATGATAATTTTCTTGCCGTTTTTTATGGCTGTGCTTATTTTCCCCCAAGGATGGTCGCCACCAATAAAGATGCCATATTTATTTTTACTTTCGGCATGACGCATATCCAGCAGGTCTATTTTGATAGGATTTTCGTAGTAAACCGTATATTCATGTTTGATAAAAGGTTTGTAAAGGTAAACAGTATCAGGGTTTTCTCTTATTTTTTGACTCAAAGTTGTGGAGTATAAAGAACCGAGGTAGGGTGTGATCTTCTTTACTTTATATTGCTCGAGAGGGATTGGTTTTTCACCTTTTGCTTCGACAAAGGCTGTATAAGCATAATATGCCCCTAGCGCAGTCCAGTGGTGGTCTGAGCGGAAATAGAGATATTGGTCAATGTTTTGCTGTAAGGCTTGATAAGCATTAACAAGAATGATCTCGGGGTGCAGATGTTTATTTACATAGGCAATCGTTTTTTTCTGGGGTGAGGAAAGGTCTTTATATTTGGGCTCGGTGATAAATTCAATTTGTGTAGGAGCGATTAAGGAATAAACCTTGATGTTATTATCAGGCAAATTTTCTTGAAATTTATTGATAAAGTCAGCATAGTATTTACTGGCTTCCGCATTAAAGGTATGAATTTCCATGGCTTGATCATTAAGGACAAGTACTCTTCCCTCAATGCTTCCCTTGTTTTCTTCCTTGGTCATCTCGCTTTTTTCTTCATTATTATGCGGTTGTGGAGAGTCGTCTGTTTCCGGCGTATCATTGCCCTCGTCTGGGTTTCCCTTTTTTTGTGTGGCGGCGACATTAGCTCCTCGGTTCAGGACAATGGTTACCTTATCTTTACCGGGTAAGCCCCATAAGTCTTTAATCTTGCCGCTAATGCTGACGAATTTTTCGCGAAAGATAAAATTATCGGCAAAGTAATCTTCATATTCTTGGAAATATTCACCGCTAAAAAGTTTCTGTGTCGTGAAAAAAGGTTTTGTTTTTAAAGTTCTGCTTTCCAGTTCGGAGATGGTTGCTTGATGAGGAGTAATTAGATTGAGGGTACCCAAAAGGAAAAGAGGTACCAGAAACAGCAAAAGATTAAAATGGTGTTTTTTCATAGAAGTCACCTACTTAAAAGCAATTTATAATGCATAAAGCACAATGCATAATTAAAACATAAATACAATTCTTTTTAAACCGAAAAGAATCCGGGGTAGGTTAGAATCTAAAATAGAGAAAAGGATTATATGATTTCCCTACCAGCAGAATGGTGGCTAAAGCAAGGAGTACAAAATTCAAGGAAGGGCGGAGAGCTTCTCCATAGAGGAAAGCAACACGGGTATTTTTTTCTGTAAGGTAGTGGATACCTTTTTGCATGACTTTGGTGATGGGCGTACAGGCAAGTAAAGCAAGCAAGAAGAAGAGAAGGTTATTACAGAAGTAAATACTTAGCTGTGTGTCGATTAGTTGTCTCGAACCGAAAGCAAACATTACCCCGAGAAATTCGCCGGCACTGTGTAAATCTGTGTAATAGAAAAAGACCCAGCTAATGAGGACGGCAAAAATTAAATAGCCATGAGCTACCCAGCGCGGTAGATTCTCGAGTATTTTGCCAAGAAACTTTTTTTCTAGGGCGATCAGTATGCCGAAATATAAGCCCCAAAGGATAAAGTTCCAGCTGGCACCATGCCATAGACCTGTCAAAAACCAGACGATCAAGAGGTTGCGCAGGTAGTGTTTTCTGTTTCCTCCTAAGGGAATATAGAGGTAATCCCTAAAAAAGCTGCCTAAAGAGATGTGCCAGCGACGCCAGAATTCAGTAGCTGAGCGGGAGATATAAGGGTAATTGAAGTTTTCTTTATAGTTAAAGCCGAAGATTTTGCCCAGACCAAGGGCCATATCGGAATAAGCGGAGAAATCAAAATAGATTTGCAGAGCAAAGAGGGTAATGCCGAACCACGCTCCTAAAACAGGCAGTGTGGAGAGATCCCCGTTTAAAAATACTTCGGCAATTTCTCCGGCGGTATTAGCCAGGATTATCTTTTTCCCTAACCCGGTAATAAAGCGGTTAATGCCTTCGTTAAATTGGGAGAGGGAATGAACTCTGTGGTCAATAGCATAAGCAATATCTTTATAGCGGACAATCGGTCCGGCTACCAGTTGGTGAAAGAGGGAGATAAAGAGGAGAAATTTTGGGAATGATTTTTGGGCGGTGACTTCACCGCGGTAGACATCTACAACATAGGAGATCGTTTGGAAAGTATAAAAGGAAATACCGATAGGCAGTCCAAAATTATGCAAGAAAAAACCAGTCCCTAGTAAGTAGTTAAGATTTTGGATAAGAAAGTCGGAATATTTAAAAAAACCCAAAAGAGAGAGATTTACAGTAATAGAGGAGAGCAAGGCAGCCTTACTTTGCCAGTGCCCTCGATATTTTTCTGTAGCTAGTCCGAGAAAATAGTCAACCAGTGAACTAAAAATAAGTAAACTTACCCAGACCGGCTCTCCCCAAGCATAAAAAGCAAGGGAAAAGATAATTAAAACCCAGTTGCGATAGGTTTGGTTTTTGGATAAAAAATAGAAAATAAAATTAAGAGGTAAAAAAGCATAAAGAAAAACTAAACTAGAAAAGACCAAAACTTTCGCCTCCTCTAAAGAACATATAGTCATTATATAATTAATCTTTAGTTTTAGCTATGTTGGTTGTAAGAAGATTTTTGGTAATTAGAGCGTGAAAAAGAAAAAAGGAGTATAGTTCTTGACGTAAACAATAGGTTTAGGTCGAGGACTTTACCCCTTTTTTATGGTTTTTTCTGCTTTAAAAAATATTCTTTTTAACCAGATAGATTACGCCAGATAAGGCTAATAGAGAGGATATCCCTACGGCGATAGCAAAACCGTAAGGGGAATATTGAAAGGGTAGAGTGTAATTCATCCCGAAAAAGCTGGCGACCATCGTGGGTAAAGCGAGAATAATTGTCACTACGGCTAGGAATTTCATGACAATGTTGAGGTTGTTGGAAATAAGGGAAGCAAAAGCGTCCATCGTTCCACTGAGAATGTTACCGTAAATATCCGCCATTTCTATGGCCTGTTTATTTTCGATGATTACATCTTCTAAGAGGTCTTCGTCTTCTTCATACATCTTAATAAATCTGCCTCGCAGTAGTTTTTCGAGTACGACTTCATTGGAGCGCAGAGAGGTAGAAAAGTAGACGAGGGATTTTTCTAGGTTGAGCAGTCCAATTAATTCTTTATTTCGTACCGATTTATGCAGTTCTAGTTCTAATTCTGTAGAGTGTTTATCAATTTGGCGCAGAAATTTAAGGTATAACAAGGAGGTTTTATAGAGGATTTGAAAGAGAAAACGGGTTTTTTTGAAAGTTGCCATACCTTTAACTTTTCCCAGATAAAATTCTTGTAAAAAGTCTAAATCCTGTAAACATACAGTGACGAGATAATCTTCCGTATGGATGATCCCCAGAGGCAGAGTGTCATATCTGACTTCGGCATCTTGAATAATTGGGACACTAATAACAATTAAAAGTTGATTGTCTTCAAATTCAAGATGCGGCCGTTCTTCATCATCTAAGGCGTATTTAATAAAATCGGGGGAAATTCGGGTATTTTTTACGACGGTGTTGATTTCTTCTTTGGTAGGATTCACAAGGTTAATCCAAGCACCTTTTTCAAAATGCTCGATAGGGATGATTTCATGATCATGTGGACTTTGATAAATGGTGAGCATTAAACTCCCTCCTTATTTAGGAGGATGCCGTAAAAAGTGATTTATATGCGACATATCTCCCTGAATAATGGATATTTTTTTGTATTTTGTCTTTAAGACACCAGTGCTCAGGTCCGCTGTCCATATAAATCACCACCTTTCCCAATAGAAATTCCCTGCTCTACGAGCAGGGAAAAATCATCTTCAATAATTTTCACCCTCGTAGAAGCTTTGACACTATACAACGTAGGGGTTCCCCAGCTACATTAGGTAACACCTTAAGCCGATGTTGCCTGTTGACCCTTTGGTATCTCTCGATATTTCAGGGCAGCAGCATTTTTTTGTATAGTAGCCTCACCTAACGGAGTTAAGCGTTGCTTAGTAAAATTCTATTGTTGCTATCATTATATACTATAATATATAATTTGGGAATGATTTTTCAAGTAAAGGCAGGTTTTTTATTTAAGGGAAAGCTTTCTACATAAAACCAATTCTCCTTCTTTCATAATTATTTCCATATTCTCAACAGAGATATTGTGAATATCTAAAAGCGGATTCTCCTTAAGAACGATTAAATCAGCAAATTTGCCTTCTTCTAACGTTCCGGTAATATTATCTATTTTTAGCATTTCTGCACCGTTCTTAGTGGCAGCTAAGATTACCTCCATCTCTGATAGTCCTGCTTTATTCAAGGCATACATCTCGGTAATCGCATATTTCCCATAGGGAGTCAAACTACTGCAAAATGAATCCGAGCCCACTGTAATGCGAATCCCTTTTTTGTTGGCATTTTGCAAATTATCAATGATCCGATTTAATTCCTTTTCCGCGGTTGTCTTGCCCGGGTATTTATCGTGTATAGGTCTATAAGGTGGTTCGTATACGGTAAACCATTCATAGAAAAATTGTAAAGTTGGACAGAAAGTAATATCTTTTGCTTTCATAATCTCTAAACATTCTTCGTTTAATTCTTGCCCATGAATAATGGCTGATACACCGGCTTTACAGGAGTTTAAGGCTCCTTCATAGCCTTCCGCATGAGACCATACAGGTAGTCCTACCATATTAGATTCATCAACTGCTGCTTGGATTTCTTCCATAGTATAATGAGTCGCTGCTTTAGCATCGTATCGCCATATTCCTCCTCCTGTAGACCAGATTTTAATGGCGTCGGGATTTTCGCGAATTCTTCTTCTAATCGCTTTTCTCAAATCCCAAGGACCATCTACTCTTTCTGACCAAGGATGAGAGGCATCATTGTGTTCCAAGGTTAAATGATGAGAATCTCCATGTCCTGAAGTTCTGCAAAATCCAAGACCTGTGGCTATAACTCTCGGTCCGGGAATAAGACCTTTTTCAATCATATTTCTAATATGGATACCGGAGCGAGAGATTTCTCCTACAGAGGTTAATCCATGTTCTAATGCTTCCTTGGCTTGTACTACGGCAACTATGGTTTTTTGGATAGTTGGTTCAAGTACCCATTCTGTATCATCATCACTTAGAGTGCCGCCAAAATGAAGATGTGTATCTATTAAGCCTGGCATAATGGTCTTGCCTTTTAGATCTACCTTATTGCCCTCAAGGTCAGTATCTATCATTGGACCGGCATACTTAATCTTCTTTTCTTCTACAATAACCATGGAATTTTCTACTACTTCGCCATTCCCTCTTATCAATAGTCCACCGGTAAATATGGTTTTTTTCATCATTTTTCCTCCTCGAATTGTATTGTTTGTAGTATATACATTTTAGACTTTTGTTTTTATATTATCAAGAAATTTTCAACTATTTTTTATAAAAAACCTATATATCTTAAAAATTAATACTTTATATGACGGCAAATAACAAAATGCAGTGATCCCTTCAATTGAACTTGCTCGCTCGGTTGTGCCTTGAGAAAAAACCTGGCTAATGGAAAGGATTTAAAGAGGCAGCAGGATTATTCAGGAAAATAAAGAAACAATAGTTTGTCTGGTTAATTTAATTTTTCAATGCGAATTCCTTTGAGAAATGAGGGCTGTGAGGATTGTTATGTTTAAAAACATCGCCAAAATTTCCATAATTATTGTGGTCGCTTTTTTGTTTTTGGGTATATCAGCGCAACAGTTTCTAGTTGAGCCGCCGCCGATAACGGAGGAAGAGGTGGTCGCTATGCCGGTTGTTCAACAAATAAGGGCAGAAGAAGTCTCTTTAACGATAAGTGCAATTGGTGATTGTGCCTTAGGGACAGAATATGCGCAGCGGGGGCATACTTTTGCTACTGTTTTTACGGAAAACAAGAAGGATTGTGGTTATTTTTTGGCTAACGTCAGCGCTGTCTTAGCGGAAGATGATTTAACTATTGCGAACCTAGAAACGTGTTTGACTACAGCTGAGCAAAGGAAAGATAAAAGTTCTTTACAGGCGGTTTATTGGTTAAAGGGAGAACCGCTTTATGCCCAGATTCTTGCGGAGGGTAGTGTCGAGGTAGTTAATGTAGCTAATAATCATACTTATGATTATGGAGAAGCAGGTTATCGGGAAACCTTACACAGTCTGGAAAAAGCGGGGATTGCCTATTGCGGTTTCGATCATGTTTTAATTAAGGAGATTAAGGGGATCAAGGTCGGCTTTTTAGGTTTTAATCAGTTTTCATATAAAGGGGTATGGCAGGCTTATGCTGCTCTAAAAGAACAAGTTGTCGAGTCTGTTCAGGCTTTGTCCGAGCAGACCGATTTAGTTATTGTTAGTTTTCACTGGGGAAATGAACGGGAGATTAGGCCCTCTTTGAAACAGTATGAATTGGCCCAATTAGCGATTGAGGCAGGAGCAGACCTTGTTTTAGGACATCATCCTCATGTCTTGCAGGGAATTAGGGAATACAAGGGGAAACAGGTTGTCTTTAGTTTAGGTAATTTTTGTTTTGGCGGGAATCGGCAGCCTTATGATCGGGATACGCTTATTTATCGGCAGACGTTTACTTTTGTTGAAGGGGAATTGGTGAGGACGACAAGCAGGGTTATTCCTTGTTCGATGACGACAAGGGAAGGGTATAATGATTTTCAGCCTAAAGTTTTAGAGGGTGCAGAGGCGGAAAAGGTCTTGCATAAATTAAAGGAACGTTCAGAGATGATTAATTTTACGGCAGAAAGGAATAAAATCCGGAAAAATGCGCCATCCTAGAGAGAAGAAGAAAAAATTAGGGTAAAGGAGTGAAGTTAGTGGATACCTTAGCACTTGTTCTCGTGATTATTGGCGCATTGAATTGGGGACTTATTGGGTTATTTAGTTTTGATCTCGTTGCCGCTTTGTTTGGGGGGCAAACAGCACTTCTCAGTCGAATTGTCTATTCTCTTGTGGGGTTAGCCGGTCTATACTCCATAACGTTTCTCATGGGCAATCGTCTGCATACGGATGTAAAAAGGGAATAAGAAGGTAACCGGAAGGGAGGCCGTAAAAGCAGGCCTCCTTTAATTTTTGATGATAATTTTTTAATTTTTTATGAAAAAAGGTGTTGACAGGGACCAGTTGTTTTGTGTATACTAAGTTCAATTTTATTATATAATAATAGCGATGAAGGGAAACTGTTATTCTTAAATGTGTTCCAGAGAGCTGGGAGAGGTGGAAACCAGTGCACGTAGTTTAACTAGTCTCGTCCCAGAGCTGCTTATTCGAAAGAAAAGTAGGGTAAGCCGGTGGCAAACCGTTATTTGATAAAAGCAAGAGACCTCTTGGTGAGGTAATCAGGGTGGTACCGCGGGAATCCTCTCGTCCCTGACGGTTTTGAATACTGTCATGGATGGGGATTTTTTTTTATAAGATTTTTTAAGGAGGTGTTAATTTATGAATGGCGCTGAGTATATTGTTAGGTTTTTGGAGAAAAAAGGCGTGGATTTAGTCTTTGGCTATCCGGGGGGCGCTGTTTTATTTTTGTATGATGTTTTAGGTCGTTCCTCTATTCAGCATATTCTCACTCGACATGAACAGGGGGCTATTCATGCCGCCGATGGTTATGCTCGCGCTACCGGTAAAACTGGCGTATGTTTAGCTACCTCGGGACCTGGTGCCACCAATTTGGTGACAGGGATTGCTAATGCTAATTTAGATTCTGTGCCCATCTTGGCGATTACCGGTCAGGTGGGGGTAGAAAGTATTGGCCGGGATTCTTTTCAGGAAGCAGATATTGTCGGTATCACGATGCCGATTACTAAACATAATTATTTGGTTAAGGAATTGGATAATTTGCCTGAGGCTTTGGAAGAAGCTTGGCAAGTCGCTAGAGAGGGACGCCCTGGACCGGTACTTATGGATATTCCTAAAAATGTGTTTACAGGTACTGCTGATTTTTCAGAAGTTGTGCTTAGTACGCGCAAACATAAAATTCCCTTTAAGAATGGTTTGGCTAGACAGTTGGGGAGGATCACAGAAGTATTAAAAAAGGCTCAAAAACCACTCTTGTTTGCAGGAGGAGGAGTGGTTTCCGCCGGAGCCTGGGAGGAGTTAGAGGACTTTACCAAGTATACCGGAATCCCTGTGGTTACCTCATTGATGGGGAAAGGTGTGATTCCGGAAGAAGAGGGCGGTTCCCTGGGGATGATTGGGATGCATGGTAAACCGGCAGCCAATTTAGCGTTGAGTCAGTGTGATGTTTTACTGGCTTTAGGAACTAGGTTTAGTGATCGGGTTACCGGGAATCCTCAGCATTTTCTCGCTGATACCTGTATTATTCATGTAGATATTGATCCGGCAGAATTATTTAAAAATGTGCGTGTTGAGTTTCCTGTAGTTAGTGATGCGAAAAAATTTTTGCAAATGCTTTTACAGGTTTTACGGGAGGAAAAGGTTAGTTTTGCTCTGGAACCGTGGCTGGACCAGATTAAAGCTTGGGCTAAGGAATATCCCCTTACGTTTTCGCAAAATTCTTTATTAAAACCTCAGGCAGTAATGAGGGAGGTGGCCCGGCAAGCTGTTAATCAGCCTATCGTGGTTACTGATGTAGGGCAGCATCAGATGTTTGTTGCCCAGCATTATCCTGTGCAAGGGAGACGAAACTTTATTACCTCCGGAGGTTTAGGAACAATGGGTTTTGGGCTTCCCGCCGCGATGGGGGCAGCTTTGGGCAGACCCGGGGAAACCGTAATCCTTTTTACCGGTGACGGCGGTTTTCAGATGACTGTGCAGGAACTGGCGGTAATGGCGGAGTATCAACTTCCGGTGAAGATTTTTCTGATTAATAATTCGTGTTTAGGGATGGTCAGACAGTGGCAGGAGCTTTTCTTTAACGGGCATTATGCTCATTCGCTCTTTACCGGTGGACCCGATTTTATTAAATTGGCTGAAGCTTATGGGGTCAAGGCATGGCAGATTAGGAAGCCTGAGGAAACAAAAGAGATAGTGAGTAAAGCTTTGCAGCATACAGGTCCTGTGGTGGTAGAGTGTCTTGTTGATGCCGGAGAGAATGTTTTGCCGATGGTTCCCCCGGGTGGAAAACCTAGTGAGATGTTAGGGAGGTGGCATGGTGAAGCACACATTAGCCGTCTTAGTTGAAAACCGGCCCGGCGTTTTATCTCATGTGGCCGGACTTTTTGCCCGCCGCGGTTATAATATTGAAAGTTTAGTCGTCGGAGAAACAGAAGATCAGGGTGTTTCGCGGATGACTTTGGTTGTAGCCGGTGATGAAAGAGTGATTGAACAGGTTACTAAACAGTTGAATAAACAGGTTGAGGTTATTAAGATTCAAGATATCACTAATGAAGAAACAGTAGATCGTCAGATGCTTTTGATTAAGGTTTCGGCTGATCAGGCCGCACGTCAGGAGATTCTGCAATTGATGGAGATTTTTCGCTGTCGGATTGTCGATATCGGGAGGCGTTCCTTAATTATTGAAGCAACAGGGGATGAAGGGAAAATAGAGGCGATTGTTCAATCTTTAAGACCTTTTGGGATTAAGGAATTGGTGAGGACAGGTAAGGTTTCGATGGTCAGAGGGGTTAAATGATTTAAGATTTAAATAAATTAAATTGAGGAGGTTATTACAAATGGCAAAAATGTTTTATGATCAGGATGCGAATTTGCATAATTTAACAGGAAAGACGGTGGCAGTCTTGGGTTATGGCAGTCAAGGGCATGCCCAAGCACAGAACCTGAAGGAAAGTGGAGTTGACGTTATTGTTGGTTTAAGAAAAGGCAGTTCTTCTTGGAGTAAGGCCGAGGCTGCCGGACTCAAGGTTTACACGATCGCGGAAGCAGCGGAAAAGGCTGATTTGATTCAAGTTTTACTCCCTGATGAGAAACAGGCGGAGGTTTATAGGCAGGAGATTGCTCCCGGCATGAAGCCTGGCAAAGCTTTGATTTTTTCGCATGGTTTTAATATTCATTTTGGTCAGATTGTCCCGCCTCCAGATGTTGATGTGTTTATGGTAGCTCCGAAGGGGCCTGGTCATATGGTGAGGAGATTGTATACAGAAGGAACCGGTATTCCGGGCTTGGTGGCCGTATATCAGGACGCCAGTGGTAAGGCTATGGATTTGGCGCTTGCTTATGCCAGAGGAATTGGCTGTACAAGAGCAGGTGTGCTCTTAACGACGTTTAAGGAAGAAACAGAGACAGACCTTTTTGGTGAACAGTGTGTTCTTTGTGGTGGTTTAACCGAATTGATCAGAGCAGGTTTTGATACTTTAGTTGGTGCTGGTTATCAGCCTGAATCGGCTTATTTTGAGGTTTGCCATGAATTAAAGCTGATTATTGATTTAATTTATGAAGGCGGTATCTCAAATATGAGGTATTCGATTAGTGATACAGCAGAGTATGGAGATATCATGATTGGTCGCCGCCTGATTACAGAAGAAACCAGAAAAGAAATGAAGAAAGCTTTAAAGGAGATCCAGGACGGTACTTTTGCGAAGGAATGGATTTTAGAGAATATGGCGGGAAGACCGAAATATAATGCGCTTAAGAAAATAGACGCAGAGCATCCCATCGAAAAGGTGGGTAAGGAATTAAGAAGTAAGATGTCTTGGCTGAAAAAGAAATAAATTGTGGAGGTGTGTTCCTATGGAACCGGGGGCAGAAATTTTGGTGAAGTGCTTGGAAAAAGAAGGTGTAGAGGTTATCTTCGGTTATCCGGGAGGAGCTGCTTTAGAGATTTTTGATGCGCTGCATCAGTCCCCACAGATTAAGACAGTTCTCGTACGGCAGGAACAAGGGGCTGCTCATGCCGCTAGTGGCTATGCACGGGCTAGTGGTAAGACCGGTGTGTGTTTGGCTACTTCCGGCCCCGGTGCTACTAATTTGATTACAGGTGTGGCTACAGCCTATATGGATTCCATCCCCATGGTGGTTATTACCGGCCAGGTTTCTTCCGGGATGGTGGGAACTGATGCCTTTCAAGAGGTGGATATCACCGGAATTTCTGACCCGATTACTAAACACAATTATTTAGTCAAAGAGGTTAGCCAGCTCCCCAGAATTGTGAAAGAGGCTTTTTATATAGCGGGAAGTGGACGTCCGGGTCCGGTTTTGCTTGATATTCCTAAAGATGTCTCTGCTTCTTTGGCGGAATTCAAAGAATGTAAAAGTTTGGATTTACGCGGGTATAAGCCCAATTTGGT
The DNA here is from genome assembly GCA_028709105.1 of Clostridia bacterium. Classification (GTDB taxonomy): domain Bacteria; phylum Bacillota; class Peptococcia; order DRI-13; family DTU073; genus JAQVYD01. Next base: position 7,423 of record JAQVYD010000002.1, on the reverse strand, counting down.
AGGGCATAAAGGGCAAATTAAACAGGTAATCCAGTTGATTAAGGAAGCGCAACGTCCTTTGGTGTGTGCTGGCGGAGGAGTGATCAGCGCACAGGCAGAGGAAGAGTTATTGTATCTGGCAGAAAAACTGCATATCCCTGTAGTTAATACGTTGATGGGTTTGGGGAGTATTCCACGGGAACATCCCCTCTCCTTAGGGATGTTAGGAGCATACGGATTGGCTAAGGCTAATTTGGCTGTGCAGTCTTGTGATTTATTCATAGCTCTGGGAATGCGTTTTGATGATCGGGTTACGGGAAATGTACAGAAGTTTGCTCCACAGGCTAAAATAATGCATATTGATATTGATAGTGCGGAAATCGGGAAGAATGTATGGGCTGATCTTCCTTTGGTCGGAGATTTAAAAATAGTGTTAAATCAAATTCTGGAATGTTTGCCTAAGGAAAAGAAGGAATCCTGGTGGTTGGCCTTAGAGAATGTTGAAAAAGTAGAAATAAAATCAGTGGAGAAAGAAGAAGGGATAATTCCTAGCCAAATAATTGCCGCTTTGAATGATGTTTTGCCCGCAGAGGCCATTATTACTACTGATGTTGGTCAACATCAAATGTGGGCAGCACAGGGTTTGAATTTGCAAAAGCCGCGTACTTTTATTAGTTCCGGCGGTCTAGGAACGATGGGTTATGGTATACCGGCAGGGATAGGAGCTCAGGAGGCTTTCCCTAAGCGTCCTGTGGTGGTCATTACCGGTGATGGCAGTTTTCAGATGGGGATCCCGGAGTTGGGAACCTGTCTGGAAGAGGAGCTGCCCTTAAAAATTATCATTTTTAATAATCAGGCGTTAGGCATGGTTAAACAGTTGCAAGATCATTATTGTGAGGGCAGGCATGTCTCCGTACATTTTAAGAAGCTGCCGAAATTTCAGGATCTTGCTCGGGCTTATGGTGCTTTGAGTTTACGTGTGGAGAAGCAGGAAGAACTATCAGAAAAGCTAGAGAAATTTATACAACACCCCGGTTTAGTCATTTTGGAGGTCTTGTTTTCTTCCCATCATAATGTCTACCCTATGGTTTTAAATGCGCAAGGGTTAGATGAAATGATTTATGGAAGAAACTTGACGAGGTAAAAGGGAGGTAAAAGGGATGAGTACAGGTGATCAGAGAATTTATATTTTTGATACAACACTAAGGGATGGGGAGCAGTCCCCTGGTGTGAATTTGAACATGGAAGAGAAGTTAGCGATTGCTCAACAGTTGGCTAAATTGGGTGTAGATGTAATTGAGGCTGGTTTCCCAATTGCTTCCTCCGGAGATTTTAAAGCTGTCCAACAGATAGCCAGAGAAATAAAGGGTCCTGTGATTACGGCTTTGGCGCGTACTGATCAGCGTGATATCAGGGCAGCCTATGAAGCGGTAAAAGATGCTGAAAAGCCGCGGATTCATACGTTTATTGCTACTTCGGAGATTCACATGCAGCGGAAACTGCAGAAATCAAGGGAAGAAGTAAAGCGGATGGCGATTGAGGGGGTTAGGCTGGCCAAGAGCTTGGTAGATGAGGTCGAGTTTTCCGCTGAGGATGCTTTTCGTAGTGAGATTCCTTTTCTCCGCGAGGTTTTTACTGAGGTTATTGAGGCTGGCGCTAAGGTCATTAATATCCCGGATACGGTGGGTTATGCTACCCCTTGGGAGTTTGGTGAATTCGTTAAGGCGATTCGCGAAGGGGTTCCCAATATTGCTCAGGCCGTAATTAGTGTGCATTGTCATAATGATTTGGGGATGGCCATAGCTAATTCCCTAGCTGCTGTTCGTAATGGAGCGAGGCAGGTAGAGGTTGCTGTTAATGGAATTGGGGAACGTGCCGGGAATGCTTCTTTAGAAGAATTGGTGATGGCTTTTTATACACGACGTCATTATTTAGGGTTTAGCACAGGGATTAATACGCAAGAGATCTATCGTACCAGCCGGATGGTTAGTACCTTTACCGGTATGGCGATTCAGCCGAATAAGGCGATTGTAGGGAAAAATGCTTTTGCGCATGAATCGGGAATTCATCAGGACGGTGTGCTGAAAGAACGGGAAACGTATGAAATTATGAATCCGGAAATGGTGGGGATCAGTTCCAATAAGCTTGTTTTGGGTAAACATTCCGGACGACATGCTTTTAAATTGCAAATCCAGGAATTAGGTTATAACTTGGAAGGGGAGGCTCTGAATAAGGCTTTCGGTGAATTCAAGCAGCTGACAGATCGAAAAAAGGAGATTTTGGATGAGGACTTGCTGATGCTGTTAGATAGCCATATCCTCGGGAGCGGGGAGGAAGTGTATGTTCTTGAACATTTACAGATATCCTCTGGAACGAAGATCTCGGCTACAGCTACTGTGGGCATCAAAATTCGTGGAGAATTGGCAGAAGAGGCTGCTTGTGCCGATGGGCCTGTGGAGGCTGCTTATAAGGCAATTGAGAAAACCGTTAATCTTCCCGTAAAATTGGAGTCTTATAGTATTAGTGCGGTTACGGAAGGAAAAGATGCCCAAGGTGAAGTTGTGGTTCGTGTCTCTATAAATAAAGATGTTTTTATGGGCAGAGGGTTGAGTGTAGATATTATTGAGGCGAGTGCCAAGGCGTATCTTAATGCTTTGAATAAGATCGTGCGGAAATATCCGGAACTGGT
>JAQVYD010000002.1:0-4655 GCA_028709105.1 Clostridia bacterium | reverse complement strand
GCCCTGGTGCCGACATCCTTGTCGGCTCCTCGGTATTACTAACCTCACCTTCGCTAAGGACGTTAAGCTGACCTGCGCTAAGTCACCCTCCGGCAGTATTTAGGCTAAAACAACAGTACGAGGAATTGCGAATTGCGAACTTCGAACTTCGAACCTCAAGATCGGTACGGTATATTTCCCTAGGGAGGGGGAGGCGGTGCGTTTTCCGTTTCGTGCTTATACGTTGGGGACATTCCTGTCCTTTGTTACTACTTTAGCTTCAGCAGGTGTGTCCCCTATCCTTCATTGTTTTAACCAAGTACTGCCTTCATAGTTAAACAAGCTAAGAACCGTCCCAAAACTTGCACGCTTGTCTAAAACAGCGAGGTCGAATCTCGAATTTTAAGAAAGGGGGAGATAAAGATGGGCATGACAATGACGGAAAAGATTTTAGCGGCACATGCCGGGTTAACTGAAGTGGCGGCAGGAGAACTCGTTAATGCTAAATTAGATTTGGTTTTGGCGAATGATGTTACCGGGCCCTTAGCGATTAAGGAGTTTGAGAAGATTGGGATTGAGCAGGTTTTTGACAAGGAGAAAATTGTCTTAATTCCCGATCATTTTGCCCCGGCGAAAGATATAGATTCAGCCCAACAATGTCTGGAATTAAAGAGTTTTTCACGCAAACAGGATTTATCTCATTATTATGAGGTAGGACGTTGTGGGATTGAACATTGTTTTTTGCCGGAGCAGGGTTTAGTATTGCCTGGTGATGTAGTGATTGGTGCTGATTCTCATACCTGTACTTATGGCGGGTTAGCTGCTTTTTCTACGGGTGTGGGGAGTACGGATCTGGCTGTGGGTATGGCGAGGGGAGAACTGTGGTTTAGGGTGCCGGAGACGATGAAGATTGTTTTGCAGGGTAAACCTCGGAACCCTTGGGTTACAGGAAAAGATTACATTTTGGCGGTGATTGGCCGAATCGGCGTAGATGGGGCAAGGTATAAGACGCTGGAGTTTGTGGGGGAAGCGATTAGTAATTTGTCGGTAGATGGCAGGCTGACGATGGCGAATATGGCGATCGAGGCAGGTGCGAAAAACGGGATTATGCCTGCTGATGAAAAAACGATCGAGTATGTCCGGACGAGAGCGCAAAGACCGTGGCAGATTTACCAAAGTGATGAGGATGCCGTTTATAGTGAGGTTATCGAAATAGATGTAACTAATCTGCAGCCTCAGGTGGCGTTTCCTCATTTACCGTCTAAGACGAGGGATGTTCTGGAAGCAAGAGAGGTGCAGATAGACCAAGTGGTAATCGGTTCTTGTACTAATGGACGTTGGGAGGATTTAGAGGTTGCGGCAAGTATTCTCCAAGGAAAAAAAGTTCATCCGGAAGTGAGAGTTATTGTGATTCCCGGCACTAGGGAGATTTATCTGCAAGCCGTGCGGGAAGGTTTAGTGGAGATTTTTGTAGAAGCGGGAGCGGTGGTCAGTACGCCGACTTGTGGCCCTTGTTTGGGCGGGTATATGGGGATTTTAGCGAAGGGCGAGCGTGCAGTAGCGACGACGAATAGGAATTTTGTGGGGCGGATGGGGCATCCGGAAAGTGAGGTCTATTTGGCTAATCCTGCTGTTGCTGCAGCTTCTGCTCTTTTGGGTCGGATTGCTTCTCCCGAGGAGGTGTGTCGATAATGGGTTTAGTTAAGTTAAAGGGTAAAGTTTGGAAAGTAGGAGATGATGTTGATACAGACCTAATTATTGCCGCCCGTTATTTGAATCGTTCGGAGGGTGATTTTCTGGCTGCTCATTGTTTGGAGGTGCTGCTCCCTAATCTTACAGCCAAGGTTCAGCCGGGAGATATTCTGGTAGCCGGAAAAAATTTTGGTTGTGGCAGTTCGCGGGAACATGCCCCTGTAGCTATAAAATATGCAGGTTTTAGTTGTCTTATTGCGGAGAGTTATGCGCGAATCTTTTATCGTAATGCCATTAATATTGGGCTTCCTGTTATTGTAGCCCCTGAGGCAGCTAGGGTGATCAAGGAAGGGGCTCTTTTAGAGGTAGATCCGGGTACGGGAATAATTCAAGATTTAACGAATCGGCGAACTTATCAAGGGGAAGCCTTCCCTGCTTTTATGGTAGAAATTCTTAGTGCCGGCGGGGCGATTCCTTATGTTAGGGAGAAGGTGAAGCATGATGTTTAGGTTAGCATGTCTTCCGGGAGACGGGATTGGTCAGGAGGTTACCACACAGGCGTTAAGAGTTTTGGCCGCACTAAAAATAAAATATAACCTTGATTATACTTATCGTACCGGTTTAATTGGCGGTAGTGCTATTGATGAAACAGGGGAGCCTTTCCCGCGGGAAACAAAAGAGCTGGTGGCGCAAAGTGATGCGGTCTTTTTGGGAGCTGTCGGCGGACTGAAATGGGATGGCCCGGAGAAAAAAGTACGTCCTGAACAAGGGCTCTTGGCTATTCGTAAAGAGTTACGGCTTTATGCCAATCTGCGGCCGGTTAAATGTTGGCCTCAGTTAATGGAACAAGCGCCTTTTAAAAAAGAAAGGATAGCCGAAGTAGATTTGCTCATTGTCAGGGAGTTAACCGGCGGGGCTTATTTCGGCGCAAGGGGTACCGAGACAATTGCCGGAGAAACCAGAGCTTTTGACACAATTGCTTATAGTGACAAGGAGATTAGGCGTTTGGTTAAGATTGCTTTTGAGTTGGCGCGTCAAAGACGCAAAAAGGTGACTTCTGTTGATAAGGCGAATATCTTGGATACTTCTCGCTTGTGGCGTAAAATTGTTTTGGAAGAGGCGGTTAATTATCCGGATATTTCTTTAAATCATTTGTATGTAGATAATTGTGCCATGCAGCTTTGTCTAAATCCCTCGCAGTTTGATGTGCTGGTTACGGAAAACACGTTTGGCGATATTCTTTCTGATCAGGCTTCTGTCTTGGGTGGATCTCTAGGGATGCTGCCTTCAGCCAGTCTTGGGGAAGGCCCTGCTTTGTACGAACCGGTGCATGGTTCGGCGCCCGATATAGCCGGACAGGATCTGGCTAATCCTTTAGCGGCAATCCTTTCCGTAGCCATGATGTTGAGGCTTTCTTGGCAGCAGCCCGAGGCCGCGATAGCAGTAGAGAGGGCGGTAGAGAGGGTTTTAAATCGTGGTTTGAGAACCGCAGATCTTTGGTTGCCCAATTATATTCGTGTGGGAACTAGTGCCATGACCGATGCAGTGATTGCAGAGTTAAGTTAAAGTAAAACAAATAAAGGGAATTATGCTTAAGAAAGAGAATATATAAATTAGTAATATAGTGAGGTGTGGTTAGGAGGAAAATATCTTGAAAGTTCTTGTTGCGGAAGACAGTAAGTATTATCAAAGAATCTTACAAGATACACTAAGCAGTTGGGGTTATAGTGTCGAGGTTGTCAATGATGGCATACAGGCCTTAGAAAAGCTGCAGGAAGAAAACGGTCCCAAACTGGCGATAATTGACTGGGTAATGCCTGGAGCAGATGGTTTAGAGGTGTGTGCAAAGGTTCGTTCGACAATTAATAAAAGTTATATCTATTTGATCCTCCTTACGGCAAATTCGAGTAAGGAAGATGTGGTTAAAGGGCTTGAGGCGGGTGCTGATGATTATATTGTTAAACCCTTTAATGAAATGGAATTGAAGTTTCGCTTGAAGACAGGGGAAAGGGTTATTAATTTAGAGAATAGGATTATGCAGCTTGCTTTAACGGATTCTTTAACCGGGATTCTTAATCGAAGGGCATTTATGGGTCGTTTGGAAAGTGAGGCTGAACGTTGTAACCGGTTAGGTAAGCCTCTTTCCTTGATTATGGTGGATTTAGATGATTTTAAAAAGGTAAATGATAATTATGGTCATTTAGTGGGAGACGAGGTTCTGAAAAGTGTTGCCGCCTGTTTCTCTTCATTCTTGAGAAAATATGATTTTATTGGCAGGTATGGCGGCGAGGAATTTATTATTTGTTTACCGGAGATAAAAGCTGAAAAAGCAGAATCTATAGCGGAGAGACTGCGTGTAAGTATGCAGGAGATTGTTGTAAATAAACAGGAAAGCCCTTTAAAACTTGGTGTAACGGCGAGTTTCGGGATATGTTGCTTAAATGAAAAGGTTCAGGACGTTCATATCCTAACCAAGAAAGCTGATGAGGCCTTATATCTGGCGAAAGCAAAAGGGAAAAATTGCGTGATCGTTAGTGAGAGCAGCTAAAAGGAAGGCTTAGTTTTAATTAATTAGGAGACTTAGAAACATAGAGTATACCTCCAAAGTTAGACACCTAAACTAACATTTGGAGGTGTATTTTTATGTCATAATCCCCGATGATACAGTAGTAAACTTTTATATCTCAATCAAGAGTAAAAACTTGACCAACCAGATTCGAAATCCAATAAATGCACTATTGTAAAGTTTATATCTGTTGCCCGTTTGGTCAATAAATTGGCATAAAAAATCTCTGTGATAAAAGTTATCACAGAGACAATTTTGATGACTGGAGCTACTGAGGAGACTCGAACTCCTGACCTGCTGATTACGAATCAGCTGCTCTGCCGGCTGAGCTACAGTAGCAAAAAAGATATTTTTACAGTAAACAATATTAATTATAAGAAGGTTAGGTGTAAATGTCAATTCACATTATTTTTAAAAT
>JAQVYD010000029.1 GCA_028709105.1 Clostridia bacterium | reverse complement strand
CTGATTTGGCTTTTGAATATGCACCTTTAGCCGAAACGTTATCCTCGGTAATTTCTGCACAGAAATATGCCGGTGTTGGAGCAGGCGATACGGTGGTTATTATTGGGTCAGGCCCCATTGGCTGCTTGCATTCGGAAGTCGCTAAAATCAGAGGAGCGAAAAAGGTGATCATTTCTGAAATAAGTGATTCCCGTTTGGATATTGCTAGAAACTTTACGGCAATAGATGTTTTTGTGAATCCATTAAAAGAGAATTTGCAGGAAGTAATTTTAAAAGAAACTAATGCTTTAGGTGCTGATGTAGTAATTTGTGCTAATCCGGTAGGAAAAACACAGGAACAAGCCTTTGAACTTGTCCGATCCAGAGGTAAAATCATTTTCTTTGGCGGATTGCCTAAAAACAACTGCCATATTACTGTAGACAGCAATGATGTTCATTATCGAGAAATAGCGATTTTTGGGGCTTACGCTTATGTCCCGGACGCCTTTAAAGAAGCTCTGGAATATATTGAAAATGGGAAAATTCCTTCCGAGAAATTTGTAACTAATGTTTTACCTTTGAAGAAAATCAAAGAGGGTATTAAGATCATCAAACAAGGATTAGGAATTAAAATAGTTTTAAAACCCTGGGATAATTAAAAGGTTTATGGAAAAAAGTATTATTATACTGAAAAACAGTTAATGGTGTAAGAAGTTTTATGTAATAAACCAGGGGGGAAAGTAATGATTAAGGGAATAGCAGCATCTCCGGGGATTGAAATCGGTAAAGCTTATGTATTAAAGGAATATCCTATCTTTATTGATAAAAACAAAATATCTGGGGAAGAAATTGCCGTAGAAATTAAGAAATTGAATCAAGCTATCGCTGAGGCGAAAGAGCAATTAGAGAAGATCAGAGAGCAAGCAGAAAAAGAGATGGGGACAGATAAAGCGGAAATTTTTAATGCTCACCTCATGATGCTGGAAGACGAGGTCTTTCTTAATGAAATAAGGGATAAGATTAAGGCCGAGTCCATTCGAGCCGAATATGCTTTAACCTTGGTTGTAGAAGTATATATCGAGATGTTTCAAAATATCGAGGATGAGTATTTAAGGGAAAGGGCTGCAGATATAAAGGATATCGGAGATAGATTAGTAAAAAATATTCTTCATATACCGATGCAGAGCTTGGCCAATCTTTCCGCAGAAGTAATTGTTATCGCTAAGGATTTAACCCCTTCTGATACGGCCCAGATGGATAAGGATTTTGTGAGGGCTTTTGCTACAGAGATGGGTGGTAGAACTTCTCATACGGCCATAATGGCGAGGTCATTAGAAATTCCGGCAGTAGTAGGAACTGTTGATTTATTAAGTAAAACCCATAATGGTGATTGCGTCATTGTGGATGGTAATAATGGCTTTGTCTATCTAAATCCGGATGAGCAGACTTTACAGCACTATGTACAACTGAGAGAGGAATATCAGGCTTATTTGCAAGAATTAAAGCAACTAAAAGACCTTCCCGCAGAAACTAAGGATAAGGCCAGAAAAGTAGAGTTGGCGGCTAATATCGGCACTCCTAAGGATTGTGCCGGTGCTTTAAATAATGGTGCTGAAGGGATAGGTCTTTATCGGACAGAGTTTTTATATATGGATCGTTCCGAGCTGCCGACGGAAGAAGAACAATTCGAGGCTTATAAAGCTGTAGCAGAAGCAATGGCTCCTCGTTCTGTGATTATTAGAACTCTGGATATTGGTGGGGATAAGAAACTACCTTATCTGGAGATGCCGGAAGAGTTAAATCCCTTTTTAGGTTGGCGGGCTATTCGGATGTGTTTGGATCGTCAAGATATTTTACAGACACAATTACGAGCCATTATGCGGGCCAGTGCTTATGGGAAATTGCGGATTATGTATCCGATGATTTCTAATGCGACGGAGATTCGCAAGGCTAATGCTTTACTGCAGCAGGTGAAAGATAATTTGGAACAGCAAGGTATTCCCTATGATCGAGAACTAGAAGTGGGCATTATGGTAGAAATTCCCGCTGCAGCAGTGATTGCAGATTTATTAGCCAAGGAAGTTGATTTTTTCAGTATCGGGACAAACGATTTAATCCAATATACAATTGCTGTTGATCGAATGAATGAACATATTTCTCATCTTTATGAACCGTTACATCCTGCCGTTTTAAGGTTGATTAAAAATGTTATTGATGCTTCGCATCGTGCCGGCAAATGGACAGGAATGTGCGGCGAAATGGCCGGAGATGTGACGGCAACACCAATTTTGCTTGGTTTAGGGTTAGATGAATTTTCCATGAGTGCTGCTTCTATCCCTCGGGTGAAGAAGATTATTCGTTCTCTGACTTATCAAAAGGCCCGGGACATTGCCCAAAAGGCTTTAAAAGCAGAAAATGCAGAGGAAATTCGGGAGTTAAGCCAAGGGGAGTTTTGTTAATTAAAGAGCTAATAAAGAAAGTATTTTCACCAGTGCATGAAAATACTTTCTTTATTGATAATTGTTTTTAATTGTTTTAGGATGAAGGTGAGGTGAGGAGAATTGGAAGCTGAAGTATATAATCAATCCACTTTTTTAATTCTGAAAGCCGCCTATCTCTATTATTTAGAAGATAAATCACAAAATAAAATAGCCGATTTATTAAATGTATCTGTTCCGACAGTATCGCGGTTGATTAAAAAGGCTAAGGAAGAAAAAATAGTTGAGTTTGTGATTCGGGATCCTTATCTGGAGTGTATAGAACTTGAAGAAAAGTTAAAAACTAAATACAACTTGCGAGATGTAATCGTTGCTCCGGTTACTAACATTAATGCTAATGAGAATCTAAACATAGATGGCTCCATTAATACCAAGAAATTAGTCGCTCTGGAAGGGGCTAGGTATATTCAACGCATTATTACGGAGAAAGATGTTTTAGGTGTAACTTGGGGCAAAACAATGTATCATTTGATTCATTATTTGAATCCATGTCAGAAGGTTAATGCAGCTTTTGTGACGATGCATGGCAGTATCTCTTGTTGTAAGAATGAACTTGATGTAAGAAGTTTGGTCTCTAGGATGGCCATGACTTTTGGGGGAAGAAACTATTCGTTATTAACGGAAGGGTTACTGAGTAATACGGAAATAGTGCAGTCAATAAGAAAAGAAAAGAATATCGAAAAGGTCTTTACGATGTTTGATAAAATTACCATTGCTATTAATGGTCTGGGGGCATTTTATCCAAAACTCGATTCGATGCTTTCTAAGCCTGAATATTTGGCACCACCTGAGTTGGCAGAATTACAACGTCATAATGTGGTGGGAGATATAGCTCTTAGATTTATTGATGCTGAGGGGCAGGAATGTGACACAGAGTTAAGAGATCGCCTTATTTCTATTGATTTAGAGACATTTAAAAAGATTAAAAAAAAGATTACGATCGCTTCCGGTGAAGTAAAAACGGAGATAGTACGAGCAGCAATAAAAGGCGGTTTGGTTGATGTCTTAATTATTGATTACCTGCTTGGCAAATCGCTTCTTCATGAACATGATGTAAATTAAAAATGCTTTCGAACTTTGCTGATAATTTTTTGGCAGGGCCCGCCAGAAAAGTGATAGATACAATATCAATTACACATAATTTTAAGGGGGTTTTATAAATGTATGTTGATCCATTGCTGATGCAGTTTCCAGATGGGCTAAACAGAGATGAGTATGCTATTGCTACCTACTATGTTCAAACTAACCGTAATGCAGAATCAGTTAAATATTTGACCGCTGTAGCTGTTGAACAGTCGTCCGGTACTTGGACTCCAGTCCCAGGCGAAACTCATGAAGTTAGGGAAAAACATTTAGGCCGTGTTGTGGGAATCTATGAAATGCCCGCTTATATTGGCGAGTTGCCGGAATCGGTTAAAGAAAGACAATTTTTAGTGAGGATTGCTTTCCCCATAAGAAACTTTGGACCAAGGTTCTCCATGATGCTCACTGTTTTTTTGGGAAATATCTCCTATATGGGTAAATTAAAACTGATGGATTTAGAGTTCCCTGAAAGCTTCCTCAAAGAATTTAAAGGGCCAAAATTTGGTGTGCAAGGTATTCGTGATTTATTAGGTGTACAGGACAGACCGCTTGTTAATAACATGATTAAACCTTGTATTGGTCTAGACCCAAAACAGACTGCTGAACTGGCTTACGATGTAGCTCTCGGCGGTGTTGACATTATTAAAGACGACGAATTGACTGCTGACCCTGCTCATTGTCCGCTTATTGATCGAGTTAAAGCTGTAATGAAAGCTCTGAAAGCAGCTGACGAAGAAAAGGGCGAAAAGACAATTTACACCTTTAATATTACGGACAGAATCGAAAAGCTTAGAGATAATGCTTTACGGGCTATTGAAGCCGGTGCTAATGGTTTGATGGTTAACACTTGGACCTTAGGTCTTGATGCGGTAAGAATGTTGGCTGATGACCCTGAGATCAATGTTCCGATTCTTTCACATACTGACCTGCAAGGTGGTTTGTGTGTTTCCGATTATTCCGGAGTTTCGATTGGTCTTATTAACGCTAAGTTACCTCGTTTAGCCGGTATGGATATGGCCATTATCTTAAGTCCTTACGGCAAGTTCCCCTTCAGTATGGATGCCTTTATTAACACCACATATGCCATGCTCTCTCCTTGGAAGAACATTAAACCGATGATGCCTATGCCTGGTGGCGGAACTACTCAGGGGCATATTGAAGAATTAATTAATAAATTTGGTAAAGATGTTATTATTGCTGCCGGTGGCGCTGTCATTGGTCACCCCATGGGTACTGTTGCCGGTGGGAAAGCTTTCAGGCAAGGTATTGATGCCGTAATGAAGGGTGCGACCTTAAGAGAAGCTTGTGAAGATCCTGCGAACAAAGAATTGAAAGGTGCTATTGATGCCTGGGGCGTTTATGGTGAAAAGAATATCTTCGATTTGAAAAAGTAATTACACAGCAAGAGTGCTTAAATAGAAAAATAGAAAACGGTGACTTCTTGTAAATGGTTGTAGAGCTGGAGTTAAATAATTTCAGCTCTACTTTGCTAATCTTTTTGTTGATTTTGGGTATCATGAAAAATATGCAAACAAATTACTATTTTTGTATTAAAATATAATTATGATGTCAGAGAAGGAGTTGATGGTTAATGTTGTTAGAAAAGCAAAGAGAAGAAGTAATTAAAATTGCTCTTAAAGCACAGCAATTGGGGCTGATTGCCTTGACATTCGGTAATTTTAGCTTACGAGATCAGGAAACCGGCTATGTTTGTATAACTCCCAGTGGTATGGATTATGAGGACTTAGAAGCGGCAGATATTGTCGTCATGGATGACCAGGGTAAAATCATCGATGGTCAGCGAAAGCCATCTGTGGAAACACCAATGCATACTATGGTTTATCGGAAGAGAAAGGATGTCTGCGGAGTTGTTCATACCCATTCCGTTTTCGCGACGGCTTGGGCCTCTTGTTATGTGGAATTTCCTGTGATTGCTGCTGAATTGGCTGCTTTGGTGGGCGAACCTGTTAAAACTGCGCCTTACAGACGGATGGGTTCTATGGAATTGGCCGAAATTGTTAGCGAGACTTTACAGGACAAACATGCTGTTTTAATGTCTAATCATGGTTTATTAACGGTTGGTTCAAATCTTAAGACGGCTTTTGCTAATGCGGTAATTGTGGAAGAAGCGGCTAAAATTACGTATTATGCTAAAAATATGGGACAGTTAAAGATTTTAGATGACCAAGAATGTAAGACTTTAAGAAAGTGGGTTATTGAAAAGTACGGCCAGTAATAAAACAATTTCCACCGCCCCTTGGTACTCTTTTTGCATAATTTATTAATTTAAGAAGTAAGGGAAAGGGGGGACCTTTAAATGGATGAGCAAGGTAAAATGATTGATCATACAGCAAAAGTATATAAATACAGGACGATGAAATATCTTTTATCGTCTATTGGGCCGGTTTTAATGATGTTGTTTTTTCTTGTTCTGGGGATTATCGGAATGAGGAATGACCCCAATAATGGTTTGTATCAAGCTTTAGTTATTGTTTTACCTGTTTTGCTTCTTTTTGAAATCTTTGCTTTAAATCAACCGGGGAAAATTACTGATGATGGTGAGAAAATTAGTTTTTATGCGTATGGCAGGTCGCATCAATTTAAATGGTCAGAGTTAACTTATTTAAAAATAAAAAGATTCCCTTTGACAAGCAAGGTTCACCTGCGCATAGGACGTAATAATTTTTTAAAAGGACGCTATTGGTTTTTCCCCAAGGAACTAACTAATGGACAGGAACTAATGGGGAAATTGGATGCTTGGGAGAGAAAATTACACCCGGCCGAGGATGCTCGTCATAAAAGTGTTAAAGAGACAATACCAGGTAAAGCCGTTAAAGGTTTAACGAAAAAAAGAAAATGAAAATAAGAGGGGAGTCAGTAATTGAGATGTTGTCCATAGATTTATCTTCCAAGGTAGCTTTAATTACCGGTGCCTCTAGGGGAATTGGGCGTGGTATAGCGCGAATTTATGCACAATGTGGTGCTAAGGTTGCCGTTAATTTTGTTCGTAGTAAAAAAGATGCTTGGGAAATTGTGGAGGAAATCAAAAAGACGGGTGGGGACGCTTTTGCCGTTCAGGGTAATGTAAGTAATCCCAGAGAAGCCCAAGAGATCTGTGAACAGGTTGTCAACGAATTAGGGAAAATAGATATTTTAGTAAATAATGCCGGTATAACTTCTAGAATGAATATAGAGGATCTTTCTTTTGAAGAAATTGAGAGAACATTTAAGGTGAATATTCTCGGGTCTTTTTATTGTGTAAAAGGTGTATTGCCTTATATGCTGTCTTCTCAGGGAGGGGTAATTATTAATATTGCTTCCACCGGAGCGTATACCGGCGGGGGAGGCGGACCGCATTATGCAGCTTCTAAGGCAGCGATGATTGGGTTCACTAGAAATCTTGCCCGCTATTTGGGTCCTAAAGGAATTAGAACAAATGTCATTGCCCCGACGTTAATAGAAACAGATTTTTTAAAAGATCTTTATCCCGGAAAAGAGGATCAGGAAAAATTAATTATGCAGGTTCCGCTTAGAAGATTGGGTAAACCGGAAGATGTTGGTCATCTGGCGGCATTTTTAGCCTCTGATTTAGGGGGTTTTATCAATGGACAAATTATTGTGATGGATGGGGGCCGTACCTTTAATTAATAAAGGTACTTTTTAAAGGCAGAGGGGGGATGGTATGAGGGAAAGGTTAAGGCAAATTATAAATAATGAAGATAAAAAAAATCCGTTTACTGATGAGGAATTAGCTAAACAACTTTTTTTGAATCGTAGTGAAGTCACACAACTTAGACAATCTGCAGATTTACCCGATTCCAGAGAAAGAAGAAAACCATTGTTGGTTAAAGAAATTAAAGTAATTTTAGCTAATTTTTCGGGGATTTCGGAAAGGGCACTTACTACCGAAATAAAGAAAAGAGGTTTTAATATCTCGAGGTATAGTGTTTCTAAAATAGTGAACGAGATGGATCTGGAACGCCTCAAACCGAGTGAACGTCAAGCTGAGGAAAGGAAGGAAGAAACGAAAACTCCTCAACAAGCAGACCCCTTTGCGACAATGATTGGTTGGAATAAAAGTTTACGGGTAAAGGTTGAACAGGCTAAGGCAGCTGTGCTTTATCCTCCTAATGGCCTGCATACCTTAATTGTAGGTTTAACAGGTGTAGGAAAAAGTGAAATGGCTGAATCAATGTATAAATTTGCTTTACAGGCTAAAAATGTTACGGCTGAGGAATTCCCTTTTGTAATTTTTAATTGTGCCGATTATGCAGAAAATCCACAGTTGTTGCTGGCCCAATTGTTTGGCTATAAGAAAGGTGCCTTCACAGGTGCGGAAGCAGATAAAGATGGTTTGGTTTCTAAGGCAGACGGAGGCATTTTATTTTTAGATGAAGTTCATCGTTTGCCGCCTGATGGTCAGGAAATTCTTTTTCAGCTTATTGATAAAGGTAAATATAGGAGACTGGGGGAAACGAGTTCTACTTTAACTGCTAAGATCATGATTATTGCAGCAACAACAGAAAATATTGAGACAAGCTTACTTGGGACATTTAGGCGTAGAATACCGATGATTATTGAATTACCTACTTTATCAACTAGGCCTGCCGAGGAAAGATCCGAAATTATAAAAATGTTTTTTCAAAAAGAAGCAGCTCGTATTAATAAAACGATTGCGGTTACTTATAATGCCTTAAAAGCTCTTTCGGTTTACGATTGTGTGGGAAATATTGGTCAGTTGCGTTCCGATATTCAGGTGGCTTGTGCGCGGGGATTTCTTACGTATGTTGCGGAAGGGAATAAAAATGAGGGTATTTTTGTAGATATAGGGGCTTTACCAGCACATGTAAGTAAAGGAATGTTAAATGCTACTTGGAATCGCAGTGAAATTGAGAAATATATTAGGGATGACCTTGTTTTTTATCCTGATACTGTTGATGTTGTAGCGAATGCCAAGGATAGCCTATATAATTTCCCTGATGAGATCTATAAAAACATTGAAGAGGATTACCAAAAATTGCAAGGGCAAGGTCTTTCTAATGAGGTCATTAATAAAATTATTGGTGATGACCTGGAGGCCAAAGTAAGAAATATGATTCGACAGGTGAAAAAAAATAAGAACAAATTTATTAAAGAAGATTTAAAACTCATCGTGGGAACTAAGATCGTTGAACTTGTGCAGGAAATGATTAAGATTGCTGTAGCGGGACTAAGTGAAATTGATGACACCTTATTTTATTGTTTGGCGACACATTTGAACGCTTCTGTGGAAAGGATTAAGAGTGGCAAAACCATTATTAATCCGAAGTTGGATTATGTGAAAAAGAACTATCGAAAAGAGTTTGAAATTGCTTTAGAAATGGCTTCTCTTACTAATTATTATCTGGGAATAGAATTACCGGAGGATGAAGTCGGGTTTATTGCCATGTATTTAAAAACTCTGGCCAAAAAAGATGTCAATTCTCAGGAAACTATTGGTTTGATTATTATTTCTCATGGTCATGTCGCGGAAGGGATGGCTTTTGTCGCGAATAGGCTTTTAGGTGTTAATTTGATCAAAACTGTAGAAATGGCTTTGGATGAGAAACCTGAAGATGCTTTAGACAGAACACTAGAGGCAGTGGTAAAGGCGGATCGTGGTAAGGGTGTATTGCTTTTGGTAGATATGGGTTCTCTCCTTGGGTTTGGTCAGCAGATTACCCAGCGGACAGGCATAAAAACGCGTACGGTGACCAGAGTTGATACGTTAATGGTTATTGAAGCTGTAAGAAAAGTACTTCTTCCGGATTCTGACCTGGATGATGTGGCCGATTCCTTAATTAAAGAGAAGTCCACGGGAACAGTAACTTTAGGGGAGGCTAAACCTTACAATTCCAGTGAGATTGGGGTAATCAGTTTATGTCTTACCGGCGAAGGTACAGCGAAGCTAATCCAAAAGAAAATAGCTCCTGAGATTAAGAAAATAAACGAAAAGATTAAAATTATTACGCTAGGTGTCTTGGATGAAAATGATATTTTGGAACAGATCGAAAAAATAAGACGCAATATGGGTGTTCTGGCGATTATCGGTACTGTAAATCCGCATCATCCGGAAGTTCCTTTTGTCTCTGCAACTGATATTTTAAAAGGTACAGGTATAACTAAATTAAGGCAGATCATTAAGGCAAAATATAATTTAGTAAAAGGAGGTATCGTGGTTAGTGAAAAAAACATTTCATTATTCAGGAGAGAGCTAATTATTTTAAAGTCAGAGGTTAAAGATAAGCAGGAGGCACTTGTCCTGATGGCGGATCTGCTTACTAAAAAAGGTTATGTAACCGAAAAATTTATACAGGGGGTAAGGGAAAGAGAAGCACTGGCTACAACGGCCTTGGGGAATTCCCTTGCCATTCCTCATGGTTATAGTGAAGATATTATTTTACCTGCTATTGGCGTCTTAATTTTAAAGAAACCGATTGTCTGGGGAGAGGAAACACCAGTATCGATAATCTTTATGCTTGCTTTAAATGAAGCTTCTAAACATGAGTTTCAGCGAATATATAAGATGATTTATAATCAAGAAATAATCGAAATGATGAAAAAGGCCAAGAAAGTTGAAGATGTGTTAAGTTTATTAAAAGGTTTTAAGGATAAAGAATAGATTTGTTTTGTTGAAAGTGAAAAGGGAGGCATAAAATAATGATTAAAAAAGAGATTACGGTTACTAATGAAACAGGGTTACATGCACGTCCGGCTTCCATGTTTGTCCAAAAGGCGAGTAAGTTTAAGTCGAGTATTGTTATTGAAAAAGGGGATAAAACAATCAATGCTAAAAGTATTATCTCTGTCCTTTCAGGAGGTATCGGTAAGGGTACTCAGATTACTTTAGTCATAGAGGGAGAGGATGAGCAAGAAGCAGAAAAAGCCTTAGTAGCATTAATTGAAGGGAATTTTGGAGAATAATAGCTGCTTATATTTTAAAAAGGAAGGGGGAGTTGGATGACCACAATTAAACGTATCCAATGCGATTTTTATTGTAATGGCTGTAAACAGGAGGGCCCTCATTTTCTTATTTATAGCAACAATGTTTTGCTGCGTTCGGAATGTGCAAAGTGTGGTCGAGAGATTCCTTTTTGTGAGCAGACCCTACTAACTCTCTATGCCCAAGATATTGTGCAGCGAATCTTGACAAAACCGAAACGAGTGAGTGAAGAATTAAAGAAAGATTTACATCGGGCTATTTTAACTCTGCCTGCCCGTATTATTACCAAGCCTTATCGTCTAGTAAAAGAAGTAGAAGAGGTTGTTGACGAGAATAAGAAAGGAAAGGGGTGGAATAATGGAAAAGATGATGGAGGATAGTATAATTCGTGGTGTTGAATTTATGGCTATTGCCGCGAGGACGGCACCGAAGGCCAAAGGCGATGATTTTGTAGGTATAAAAATTATTGCCGGCGAGGAAGTAAAAAAACTAGCTGATGCCATGGTAAAATATGGTGAGGGAAATAAGAAAAAAAATTATGATCGTGATGGTGAAAATGTCAGGAATTCTAGCGCGGTATTATTGCTTTCCTTAGAAGATCCCCGGGTGGCAGGCTTAAATTGTGGTGCTTGTGGTGTTAACAATTGTGCTGATTTAAAAACTGTCGAGGGGGAAGAATTTGCGGGACCTCTTTGTGCTTGGCGGCTTTTAGATTTGGGTATTGCTTTAGGTTCTGCTGTAAAGACAGCCAGTATCTTTAATTTAGATAATCGGATTATGTATCGTGTTGGTGCCGTAGCGAGGAACATAGGGATGATGGAGGGACAAATTGTTGTAGGGATTCCTGTTTCCGCCGAGGGTAAAAGTATTTATTTTGACAGAAAATAACTTTAGAGGTAAAAGGATGATTATCAGACAGGTTGAATTTACAAATGAAGCTGGTCTTCATGTCCGTCCTGCCGCGGTTTTTGTTGATTTAGCGAGTAGATTTAAAGCTTCTGTCTTTGTGGAAAAAGGAGAGCATCGTTATAATGGGAAGAGTATTGTTTCTGTTCTCTCGGCGGGTATCAGCAAGGGAGATAAAGTAAACTTGATTATTGAAGGTGAAGACGAGGAGGTAGCGGAAAAAGTTTTGCTTTCTTTAATTAAAAACAATTTTACCGAGTAAGAAAAGCAAGATGTAGCAAATGTAGAGAAGGGAGGAGCTCATAGTTAGTTATGAGACCCTCCCTTCTCTTTTGCGTAAAAAATAATAAAAACGTAACAAACAATACCAAGACAGGAAAAAAGTAGAATAATGTGGTATAATAGCA
>JAQVYD010000150.1 GCA_028709105.1 Clostridia bacterium | reverse complement strand
TATCATCATCATCTAAATCTCGGTCATCATCTGGGCCGCCGCCCGGACCACCGCCTTCTGGATCGATTCTGTCATCAAGTTCCTTCTTTATTCTTTTACAAAAATCTATTAAATCTTGAGTATCATGAACAAACCCCATGATTACTCTTTGGGCTTGTAAAACCATACTTACAGTACCGGCTCCGGTATCAGTAACACCATCGCTTTGGAAAGCATCCCAAACGTGCTCTTTAACACCACCCAAAGTATAATAAGTAAAATGAAGAGGAGAAAATTTAACCTTTCCGTCTTTAGTCTTTATAAAACTCCTTTTAACATTATTGTATAAATATTCTTTTAAAGTTTTATAATTATCCCTGAATTCGGCATAAGCACCAAAGCCGGTATCAGTAACACCGTCTCTTTGCGCACGGCTAAGAATTTCATCCTGCAAAGAGCCAATATAAAAAGCACGGAATTTCGTTTTGTTTACTTCCCCTTGGCTTTCGCCTTTTTCAGAATAATCTTGTTCACTTGCTCTTTCCGCTTCTTTTCTAAGTTCTCTTTCAATTTCCTTTAAATTGCGAAGTTCACCTTCTACTTTCTCTTGTTCTGCTTCTTTTACATTCTTGCCGAGATTTTCTACAAAGTCTTTTCTTCTGTTTGCTTCTTGTTCATCATAATTGTTGATGGCTTGTTCTATCGCTGCTTCTACTTCTTGGTCTCTCTGCTCGTTGCCGGTTCTCCGTAAATCCTCCAGGTATTTGGGGGAATAACCATGATTAGCTTGAATCTCGGCAAGATATTCATCACGTGTATATTGAGGAGCCTCTCCCTCTTCACGAGATGGAACATTTTCTAAAGCCCTCAAATAATCAGTTCGTTTTTGTCGCTCGATATCGTAAATCGTACGCTGGACACGTTCTTTTTCCAAAAGAATATTTAAAACTTCCGCTTTGGTAAGATCCTTTTCCTCAATCTCCGCAAGGATTTCTGTCAAAACTCTGTTCATTCTTTCTTTTTCATTCTCTTTAAATTTTTCTATTTCTTGACCGATTACTGCATCTATTTCCAGGTTTCTTTGTCCGCTTGTTCTTACATATTCTTCATATTTCGGAGAATAGCTTTGATTCGCCGCTATTTCTTCCTGGTATTCCTGAAGGGTATAACGAAAAACATGCTCATGTTCAGCTAAAGTTTGTTCCTTAAGCGGATCTTGGGCATAAGCATCAAGAGCATCCTCGATATAAGTTTTTCTTTGCTCTAGTTGTCTTATAAAATCATCACGAGAACGCCATTCTGCCGTGATCATGTTTTCTAATTTTTCTGCATTTATTGTGTGATTATTTCTTTCCCGCCCTTCGGACATCCTAACCTACCCCCCTTCACTCTGGTCGCGCCGGGGTTTTTAGGCGCTCCTTCTTCTCTTGATTACCAGTTTCCCTTTTTTAGCCTTCTGTATCTTGGATACTTCCTCCACCTTGGTGGTCATCAGGCGATAAAGCTTGGTATCCTGCGGGAACTTATCTACAAAAGGAATGATACTATTTCCGGAGAATATCAATCCTTGCCCGGGATCCGAATTAGTGACATAAGATAGCTGGCTCTCTGAGATATTTAACAATGAGGCAAGTTCTACTCTGTCTGTCGGAGCCTGATTAAGCATCATAATAAAATCACTATTTGACAACATTCTTCTGGCTAACTCCGATTGCAATAAATCTTCCACGTTTTGCGTGATCCCCGTAGGAATGGCACCCCATTTTCTTGCTCTCTTATAAAGCTCAAAAAGGAAATTGGCTGAATACTCATTAGCAAATAACAAATAAATTTCGTCCATATATATCCACGTTCTTTTCCCTTTATCTCTATTGACCGTAATCCTATTCCAGATCGCATCAAGTACAATCAGCATCCCCATCGTCTTTAACTGTTTTCCTAAATCTTTAATATCGAAACAAACTAATCTATTGTTAATATTAATATTAGTCTTATTAGCAAAAACAGATAGGTTACCGGTTGTGTAAAGTTCTAACGCTGTAGCTAAACTTATCGCTTCTGTCTCTTCCTGTCTAATCATAATTTCATAAAAATCTCTTAATGTAGGGATCTTTTTTTGATCAAAATCTTGCATGTACTCACTATAAGATAACCGCAAACAACGGTCGACAATCGACTTTTCTTTGGGGGTTAAACCATCCCGGCCGCCCACAATAACCTCACAGAGAGAAAGAATAAAGTCTGATTTTAACATTAAGGGCTCATCATCATCCGAATAATCGATACTCATATCTAACGGGTTGATATAATTCTTGGAACCGGCGGAAATAAAAATGACTTCCCCGGTAAAGTTTTCCACCAGCCTGGTATATTCTCTTTCCGGGTCAATAATAATGACATCATCATCTGTATTCAGAAGAACATTGACCATTTCCCGTTTAGCACTAAAAGATTTACCGCTGCCCGGAGAACCCAAAATAAAGCCGTTGGCATTTTTTAAGGATTTCCGGTTAAACATAATTAAATTTCTGGATACGGCGTTTAACCCATAGTACATACCATTTTTTTGTACTAATTCTTGTGAAGTAAAAGGTATAAAGACGGCTGTGCTTTCTGTAGTTAAACAGCGGTCAGCGTTAATTTCATTCATGCCCAGAGGAAGCGTAGAAGTCAACCCTTCTTCCTGCTGATAATTAAGAGTGCCCATCTGACAAAGGAATTTTCTTCCCACCGACATAATCGCTTCTGTGCTTCTATTTAATTCCTCCATACTATCGGCCAAATGGGTTATCGCAATATTCGTTAAATAGAGCTTTTGGTTTTTATTCATAACTTGATCCAGCAACTCTTGCGCTTCTTCCAGACTGTAACGAAGCTCATACGGGATGAACGGCTCCAGGTAACCACTAC
>JAQVYD010000028.1 GCA_028709105.1 Clostridia bacterium | reverse complement strand
GGAGGTACATAAAGGTGTCACTTCAAGAACAAATTAAAGCTGCCGCTATAAAAATAATTGCGCGGGAGGGCTTCTCCCACACTACTGCGGATAAAATTGCGCAAGAAGCCCAAATTCCCCTAAGCACTTTCTATGATAATTTTACTGATAAGGAAGAAATTCTTGATGATCTTTTTACCTCGGAATTTCAAAAAAGATATGACTTTTACGTAAATATAAAGAATTGGCATATGGATTGGTTCTTAAAAATTAACGGAATCTTAAACTTCCACTTACAAGAGATTCAAAAAGAACCAGAATTAGCGACGATTATTCTGGCGGAAAGAATGAACTCTCATTGTCGGGAAAGAAGATCTCTCAGCAAATTTTCGCAACTTTCCTCTATTATTGCCGCTATTTTACAACAAGCCATTGATGAACAAAAAATACGCCCCTGTAATGTCGAAGCAACATCCTTAATTGTTTTTGGCTTTTTAGATGCTCTCATCTATGAATTTATCATGACCAAAAATCTTGACCAACTTCAACAAGCTATCGATAATTTTTGCCTCCTTCTAAAAAATGGTTTAGGCAAATTTGGGGACGGTTCTTGATTTGCCTAAGAACAAGTGCCAAGAACCGTCCCCAAATTTGCAAAACGAATTAAGTTGTGGGGAAAACCTGCAAAAGATCCAGCGGTTTTTCAATTAGTACCTTAGCTCCACTAGCCTCAAGTTCTGTGGCCTCGCGAAATCCCCATAAAACACCGACAGGGAACATCCCCGCAGCTACGGCAGTCTGCATATCTGTATTTGTATCCCCTAAGTAAAGCAATTCTCGAGGAGATATCTGCATCGTCTCCGCTACAGCTAATGCCCCTTGCGGGTTGGGTTTTTTAGGTATTCCAGCACATTCACCCACCACCTGAACAAACTGACCCGGGAAAAACCTTGCCACCACAATTTTGGCAAACTCATCAGGCTTATTAGAAAGCACGGCCAGTTTTAAGCCTTTTTTCTGTAATGCTTGCAGAAGTTGGGGTATCTCCGGATAAGGTCGCGTTTTGTCCGCCCAATGCTGGGCATATTCCCCCTTCATCTCTGTTACACATTGCTTAATAAAACTGTCTTGCCTCTGCTCACAAGGTAAAGCACGCAGCAACAAATTATACATCCCATCGCCCACAAAATACCTATATTTTTCCAGTGCATGACTCGGAAAACCATGACATTTTAAAACCTGATTAACGCAATTCGCTAAATCCTCTAAAGAATCAAGTAAGGTTCCATCTAAATCAAAAATTACCCCTTTGTACTTCATCTCTTTCCACCATCCTTGCGAAATTTCTATTTGCTATATTATTATAACAAACAATCTGACATTTTAGTTAAAACGTGTGGGGGCGGAACAACCGTCCCCACACTTGCGTGCCCTTTTAACAAAGTTCTACTCACACACTAGCGTACAAAGCTCCTTCTGCATTACGGTCTGCCCATCTTTTCTTACCCGCATATTATCACCGGAGATCTCGTCAATAACTGCAATCTGCCCATCAATTCTCCCAAACTCCAGCTTAATATCAATCAATTCCAGTCCCAAGCGGGCATAGACCTCCTCTACCAGCTTCGTTGTTTTTTTCGTCAGTTCCTTGGCTGTCTTAATCTCCGCAGGGGTCATTAGTTTTAACCGGGCGATACTTTCCTCATTGATCAGCGGATCTCCCCGCTGGTCATCTTTTAACGTAATTTCCACCAAATAATCAAGCGGCTGTCCTTCCCGCGCATATTGCCCATACCGGCGGACAAAGCTCCCCGTAGCCCGTAATCTGCACACAAACTCCAGACCGGCTCCAAAAGTCTCTGCTTTTTTCACGAGCATCGTATTTTCTTCCACATGACCCTCTAGATAATGGGTAGGAATACCGGCTTCCTGCAAGAGCTCAAAGAAATAACAAGACATTTTTAAAGAAGCATTACCCTTACCCTCAACCTGACCAATGACTGTATTCCCCCCGGGATCCAAAATCCCATCTTCACCCGTGACATCATCTTTAAATAACAAGAGGACATGACCTTCCTTATTCTCAAAAACAGTTTTCGTCTTTCCTTCATAAAGTTTCTTCACTTTTTTAGCCACCACCCTTATCAAAGTTTCAAAATTTCTCCGTACTGTTTTAGCCGAGGTACTGCCGGAGGGTGACTTAGCGCAGGTCAGCTTAACGTCCTTAGCGAAGGTGAGGCTAGTAATGACGAGGTGACGACAAGGATGTCGGCACCAGGGCGAACTGAGCATGGATGCGAATTGAGCCCGTTCAGCATTACTCCGAACCAAGCTATAGTACGTTCTGACTGTAGCTACGGAAACCCACAGGCAGTGCCTTGATTAAAACTGCCGAACCCGAGGTGAAGTGAGTTCGATTCCTCTTAACTTACAACAATATTAACTAATTTACCCGGTACCGTAATAACTTTTTTAATCTGCTTACCGGCAGTTGCCGTCTGCACTTTTCCCGAATTTAAAGCTAGTTTTTCCAATTCTTCACGACTCAACCCCACCGGGACAAGGAGACGCTCCCTTACTTTACCGTTAATCTGTAGCACAATCTCTATTTCCTCTGTTTGCAAAGCCTCCTCCTCATATGGAGGCCAAGACTGAAGATGCACACTTTCTTGATGCCCCACCGCCTCCCAAAGTTCTGCACTAAGATGAGGAGCAAAAGGAGCTAAAAGGATTAAGAGCATCTCGATTGCTTCTTGGAGCAGCGGTCCATTCTGCTTCGCTTCTTCACGATAATGATAAAGACCGTTCACAAATTCCATAATCGCACTAATCGCTGTATTAAAGTTAAAACGAAGTTCTAAGTCCTCCGTAACTCTCTTGATTGTACCATGCGTAAGCCGACGTAAATCTTTATCGGCAGAAGAAAGAGCCTCCGTAGACACAAACTTGTCCTTATTCCGGCTTAAATCCTGGAGATAATGATAAACAAGACGCCACACTCGATTAATAAAGCGATAGCTGCCCTCTACTCCCCGGTCACTCCACTCCAAATCTCTTTCCGGCGGTGCCGCAAAGAGGATAAAGAGACGGGCAGTTTCCGCACCATAGTTTTTAATAATTTCTTCCGGACTGACTACATTGCCTTTAGACTTGGACATCTTCAGCCCATCTTTAAGCACCATCCCCTGAGTCAGCAAATTCTGAAACGGTTCCCTTGCCCCTACTAAGCCAAAATCAGCCAAAGCCTTCGTGAAAAAACGAGCATACATCAAGTGCATAATCGCATGTTCAACCCCGCCGATATACTGGTCTACATTCATCCAGTAATCTACTTTCTCTCTTCTAAAGGCTTTTTCCGTATTTTGCGGATCAGCATAGCGTAAAAAATACCAACAAGAACAAACAAAAGTATCCATCGTATCGGTTTCTCTTCTGGCTGGCCCACCACACCGGGGACACGTAGTATGAAGGAACTCGGGAATATGATTAAGGGGCGATTCCCCTGTAGGACAAAACTCGACATCAAGAGGGAGAAACACAGGTAAATCTTTCTCCGGTACAGGAAGAGCACCACATTTTTCACAATAAACAATCGGAATAGGCGCCCCCCAATAACGCTGCCGCGAAATCAGCCAGTCTCTCAAGCGATAGTTAACCTTGACTTTGCCGGCTTCTCTTTCCTCGAGATACTCCGCTACTTTACGCCGGCCTTCTGCACTGGTTAAGCCATTAAAAGAGCCTGAATTTACCATGATCCCATCTTCAACATAAGCCTCCGGCATTTCCCCTGCAGTTGCTTCTTGCTCAGGTGACTGAATCACAAAACGAATGGAAAGATGATATTTTTGTGCAAACATAAAGTCTCGCTCATCATGTGCCGGTACACCCATAACGGCCCCTGTCCCATACTCATACAGGACATAATTAGTCACCCAAATAGGGACTTTTTCCTGATTGAGGGGATTAAGGGCATAAGCTCCGGTAAAAATCCCTTCTTTTTCCGTTTCCGCAGAAGTACGAGCTATTTCGGTCATCTGCTGCACCTTTTTTACAAATTCTTGCACAGGCTGTTCATAAGCAGTACCGGCTATCAATTTCTCCACCAGCGGATGCTCAGGTGCTAGAACCAGATACGTCACACCAAACACAGTATCTTGCCGTGTCGTATAAATAGGAATTTTTTCCCCGGTCTTTTCTACAGTAAAATATATTTCCGCCCCTTCACTACGCCCAATCCAATGTTCCTGCATAATTTTAACCTTATCCGGCCAACCGGGCAGGTCATCTAAACTATCCAAAAGTTCCTGAGCATAATCAGTAATCCGAAAATACCACTGTTCCAACGCTTTTTTATCCACCGGAGCAGCACAGCGCTCACAAGCCCCATTAACCACCTGCTCATTAGCTAAAACTGTGGCACAACTAGGACACCAGTTGACATGACCCTTTTTCTTATAAGCTAAGCCATGCTTATAAAATTGCAGAAAGAGCCACTGTGTCCATTTATAATAATCAGGCAGAGAGGTCGTTACTTCTCTTTCCCAGTCATAACTTAACCCCATGGATTTGAGTTGTTCTTTCATATTATGAATATTACCCATCGTCCACGTAGCAGGTGGAATATGATTTTTGATTGCCGCATTTTCCGCTGGAAGCCCAAAGGAATCCCAGCCCATGGGATGAAGAACATTGTAGCCTCTCATCGTCTTAAAACGAGCGACCACATCACCGATAGAATAATTGCGCACATGACCCATATGCAATTTCCCTGAAGGATAAGGGAACATTTCCAAACAATAATACTTTTCTTTTTGGGGATCTTCCTCTACCTTATATAAGGAATCTTTTTCCCATCTCTCCTGCCATTTCTTTTCCACTTCTTTAAAATTATACTTTTCCTGCATTGTGTCTTCCCCCTCGCTAAAATACACTTGTCCTTTATTATTTTAAGTCACTTTTTAAAAATTTAAGCCTCACATCCCAGTAAAGGGACGAGAGGCTTTTTCACGCGGTACCACCCTTGTTGATAATTATTTGCTAGCTTTATAAATTAATACAAATAATTATCCACTTCTTTTTGCTGATAACGGGTTTCCTCCCCGAGCGGAACTATTTTTTGATCCCGCTTACTCTAGGACGAGTTCAGTTATGAGCCCCTACTGCCTTGCACCTACCGGCAGCTCTCTGCTTTGTCTCCTTAGCCTACTACTTCCTATCATTGTTTTTTTAATATAATTTTTTATTAATACACATCTGCAATTATATCTATCTCCATACCTGAAGTCAAGTGAAGCCAAGTCATCACTTCACCCGCTGAATAATAAATTCCTCATGCCTACTCACTTTTTCCTCAATCCGCTTTAATTGGTCGGTATGCTGTACATAACCATCAAAAAGAGCAGAGATTTTTGGCGTAATCTCATTTTCGATCTTTAATTCAATCTTCTGTACACGAGTTTCAAGTTTTTTGACATCCTGGCGCAAGCCGGTTATTTCCTGACGCAAATCAGTCATTTGCATAGCCATTTCTTCACGTAAGCCGCCTATCCCTGCCTTTACGTCCTGACGCAATCTAGACATCTCTAAGGTCATTTCTTCACGTAAGCCGCTTATTTCTCCGGCTATCTCGGTCTTCAGTTCTTGACGTAAATCAGCTATCTCTGTAGTCAGTTCCTGACGCAAATCAGCTATCTCTGTAGTCATATCCTGACGCAATTCGGCTATCTCTGTCTTCAGTTCTTCACGTAAACACGTCATGTCTTCGGCAAGCTGAGCCAGATATCCCATAACTTTCTCCTGAAACTCATGATTATCCATGAAGGAATCCCCCACCATCCACATTTTAACCTAATTATACCAATTTAGCGGGAACATAGCAAGAACCTTTTTTTGCTATTATTGACCAAGCTCATACTTTAAAAACCTTGACTTGCTTTCAAGCTGCAAGTATAATTAATCAAGAACTGCTATCAAACTGTAAGCAAACAACTATCTAATCTACTAATAGGGAAAGGAGCTGTTGAATCATCAAAAACATCCCTGTTCGACTAAAAGAACTACGCGAAAGAAATCATCTGTCGCAAAAAGAATTTGGTGAAATTATTGGGTTTTCACAAGGGAATGTTGGCGATTGGGAAAGAGGTCGTTCCTTGCCTAGTACAAAAGCAATTATTGCTATTACAAACAAGTTTAATGTCGCCTCAGATTGGCTGCTCTTAGGAAAAGACAGCCATCTACTTAATTGCTACTAAACACCTTTTTACTTTAAATCCTAGGGACGGTTCTTGTACTTGCTTTTCCCCGGCAAGTGCAAGAACCGTCCCTTTAGGATGCACGAATAAACCCGCTGACTGCCGCTATTTTAACAGCTTAATCAGATGCGGCACGCTGACCGGCAAGGTAGCCGGAGGACCAAGCCCACTGCAGATTAAAACCACCACATTGCCCATCTATATCTATTATTTCACCGGCAAAATACAACCCCGGCACAATTTTCGAGCCCATCGTTTGCTGATTAATTTCTGTTGTCGCCACTCCCCCCGCTGTTACCTGAGCACTAGACCAACCCTTGGTTCCCCGTACCTTAAAACGCCAATCAGTAAGTATCGCCGCAATCTTTTCCCGCTCTTCTGCCGCAAGATTCCCCGCCGGACACCGCAAATCCCTAATCCCCGCTTCCTTTAACACCACAGGAATCAGTCTCTTATTAATTAAACCGACTAAACTAAACTCCACCGTCTTTATCGGTCTGTTTTGCCAACGAGTGAAAAGAAGCTTAGTCAAGTCCTCTTTCGACATACTATCAAGCAAGGTTAACTTTAAAACAACCTCTTCCCCTGCCTGTAAAAGGGCCCCTGCTTTTCTGCTGATTTGTAAAATAGGCGGACCGGATACACCATAATTAGCAAAGAGAAGATCTCCTCTATCTTTTGCTACACTTTTCTGACGATGTAAGATTTCCGCTGTACCTACAAGCTTAACCCCTTGGATCTGCTGAAAATATTCCCCCTCTAGTTTCAATTGAACTAGGGCGGGGAAAATCGGGATTATCGTATGCCCAAGTTCTTCAGCTAAAGCAAAACCGTTACCATCAGAACCACTCGCCGGGAACGCCTTACCCCCGGTAGCAAGGATCACGCTATCTCCTTTGAGGCTCGTCCCATTTGCTAACTCCACTTTAAATTGACCTTGCTCTTTTTTTATTTTTTGCACAAAAGCATCGCCAATGACCTGCACACCTAATTCGTTTAATTCGTACCGCAAAACATCTAAAACACTGGAAGCCTGATCAGACATAGGGAATACCTTACCCAAATCTTCTACCTTAGGGGCAATCCCTAATTCCTCAAAAAAATCGAGTGTTTCCTGCACACCAAAAGCAGACAAGGCACTGTAGACAAAGTGCGGATTACGACCATGATAGCAAGCAGCATCTGTATGGATATTCGTAAAATTACAACGGCCATTCCCCGTAGCTAAAATCTTCTTCCCGACACGAGGATTTCTCTCTAAAATCGTCACCGCGGCGCCGCTCCTTTGAGCAGCAATAGCTGCCATCATTCCTGCCGCTCCGCCTCCGACAATTAAGACCTGCTTTTTTATGCCAATCATCTCCTATCCTTCCTTTTCTTAACTTCATTACAATGAAATCAATTTCATTTGTCAAGAGAAATGAATGCGATATATAGTTGAACTATTTAAACTGTACCGGTTCCGTCTCCGCATCCGGTACTTTTAAAACGTAGTTTTTACTTTGCAGATACGCTAATATTTGCGGTAAAAATTGTACCGTTTCTTTACGTTCATGCAGTAAAATAACAGGAGTCACCTTCTTTTTCTCTAAAACCTCTATTTGTTTCAAGGTATGGCTAACCAATCTTTCATCTCGATAGAACCAGTCTTTACTATCCACATTCCAGTCCCACAGCTTATAGCCAGCCGCCCCCACAGCTTCCCGATAGGCCGGTGTCATGTAGGGCTTACTACCATAAGGTGTTCTAATTAAAACTGTTTTGATACCTGTTATTTCTTGCAATTTAGCTTGGGCTGTATTCATTTCGCCTAAAACACTCTCTTGAGAAGCATAAAATTGTTTGCGTTTATGCGTAACTCCATGTAAACCAAAAGCATGACCTTCCTCTGCCATTCTGCTGAGTACATCAGCATGGGCACTCATGCTCGGCTCCAACATAAAGAAGGTAGCCGGAACCTCTGATTCGGCTAATATCTGCAAAATATCCGTCAAGTAATGAGTAGGACCATCATCAAAAGTAAGATATGCTATTTTTACTTCCCGCTCTATTCCATCATTTTCGGGAGCAAACTTTTCCGGAAATTCACAATCATCTGCAGCACTCGAAGGCTCTTGCGGCTCTACAGCCTGTGCTTCCGGCTCTTTACCCGAACCAGCTTGCCCAGAAGGCAGCTTATCCTGTGGTAAAACCTCCCCGATCTCCGCAGAGACACCCTCCGGCGTCTCAATACTACCCATTATCTCTGTATCGATAAGCTTAGGGCTACTCAAAAACATCAGCAAAAATACCAGCAAAAAAACTAAGCTTTGCCCTCGGCGAAACCACTTATATCTTCGTAACCTTTTTCGTCTCTTTTCTAATAATAACTCTAACATTCTCCCCATCACTCTCTTTTAAATCAATTAATGTAAGTTTTTTCTACAAAATATACCTTAAATACCGTATTTTTTCACTTACCTTAATTATATCAAAATAGAGAAGAAAAGTTATTATAAAAAAGTTGGCATTTTAAGTTAAAAAAAGGTAGTTGAGCCTAATTTAGCCCAACTACCTTTACTTCCATCATCTCTTGCATCTTCTTTACCAGCCAATCATTACAGGTAAAAAGGAACACCTGTCTCTGCCCCGCCAGGTTCTGCAAAAGCCCCAGTCCCTTTTCTAATCTTACCCCATCCCAGTTCACCAAAACTTCATCTAAAAATAACGGCACCGCCTCTCTCCCGGCATCCAAATGTTCGGCTAAAGCCAAACGCAAGGCAAGATAGATTTGCTCTAAAGTCCCCCGACTCAAAGGAAAATCCGCCCGCAAAAGCTGATGGGCATAGTTTCCCCGCACCATTAATCCGCTGCCATCATCCTGCACAAAAAGCCGGTCATAACGCCCGTCGGTGATCATCTCCAGATAATGACCGGCTTTCTGTAACACATCCGGTTGATGTTCCTCCCGAAAACGGCGGTCAGCCTCCCGCAGTAATTCCTTCAGAAAAACAAGCCGATCCCGCTTAACTTCTACAGTTTTACGCTCTGCTTGCAACTGTTGAATAGCCCCGGCGAGGTCATCTATTCTTTCCTTGTCCGCTAAATGCTTAAGCTCAGTTTCTAACCTTGCTCTTTTTTCTTTTAAAGCCGCCCCTCGCTCCTCTACTTCACTTAAAGCAATTTTCTTTACCGCAAGTTCATGATCACTAAAAAGCCACGTTTCCTCTTGTGCCTCTGCTTCTTCAATCTCCTTTTCTATAGCTCTCCAATCAGGGTACTCTCTTTCTAAATCCTTCCGCAAGGTTTGCCTCTGCTGCCAACAATCTCGCCGCAATAAAAGATTACCGATTTTTTCCTGTAGGTTTTCACCGGGCAAATCATCTATCTTAGCAAGCAAAAACTTCTTTTCTGCAACCAGCTTTTCTTGTTTACTTTGCAACTCCGCCAACCGTTCCTCGACTTCGTGCAAATTGTTCCCCGCGTGCTGAGCCATCGTTTGACATTCCCTCGCTGTAGTTAAGCCTTTTTCCAACAAACGTAAATCCCCCAGTACATCTCCGGCAGAGGTGTACTTAAACATTTCGCAAAGAAACTTTACCCTCTTTTCATAACCCCTTAACCGTTCTTCTACCTGCCGCAACTTGTCAACAAGATCAACTTTTTGAGCTAAAAACATCTTCATGTTGTTGAGATCAACCCATAATGTTTCATCTGGTGTCTTTAACCGCTGTTCCGCGACCGGAAGCCCCCGCAAAGCCTCTTTAACCTTGGCGCACCTTTGTTGACACTCTGCCTTAAGCAAAGCTGCTTCCTTTTCAACTATGGTCAATTCAGTCCGGGCCAACAGCTTCCCTTTCGCTAACACCCCATAAACGGCCAAGCCCAACCCTAAAAATAACAATAAAGCCGCCGCAAAACCCCAAGGTGAATTACCAAACCGGAAAATGCCCAGCAAACCTAGGAAGAAAGCAGCAACAGCGATTGGTGATAATAACCGTAAATTACTCCCGGCTCCTCTCTGTGCCTGTAAACCTTCCAGCCGGCTTTCTTTATTTAGACTCTCCCTGTGCGCTTCTTTAAAAGAAGCTATCCCCGCCTGTAATTCCACCTCGTCAAGGTCCTTTAAAATTATGGCTAATTCAGGTTGCCAACCACCTAAAAGAACAGTAGCCGCATAATCAAGAAGACGCTGCTCATTTCGCCGCAGATCTCCCTGTAATGTCTGCACTTCCTCTTGGTCAGACACAATTTGGGAATAAGCCTTAGTTACCTCCCCAATCTCGTCAGCCTCAGCCAAAATCAACTGTTCGGTCTTACCCCAAGCAGCAACCTGCTCTGTAAACTGCGCCTTTTTCTCTACCGCTTTCTTAATTTCTTCTTCTAAGGTTTCTAAATCATCCTGCATCTTTGCCAAGGTTTTTTCCGGCTGCCCGGGTAATTGCTGATAATTCTCAAGATCTCCAACCTCTGCCCCCAGTTCGGCAATCCGCTGTAACTTTTTTTTCACCGGCAGCAAACGTTCCATACGGTTAAGATCAGCCAACAGCCTGATTTTTTCTTCTTTGCTCTCCTCTTGTTCTGCACAAAGGCTAGCCAATTGCTGCTCTTTATCTCGTAAATTTTGCTCATTTTCAAAAGCTTCTTTCCTGTGCTGTGTTAACTCTAAAATTTGCATTTGTAACAACTTGGCTACAGGTTTTCCACGCTGATCCGGTCGCCATAAACTGTTGGACTCATCCTCTAAGTCAGCAAGTACAGCGGAAACAGGTTTTAAAAACGAGGTGTACTGTCCCCCTAATAATTGGTCCTGTAATTCCTGCCAAGCACTAGCCTCCGGGAAACGCAACTGCCCCAAAGTCAAAAAATAAACCTCGGAAAAGATCGCCCGCGGTAAAAACGCTAACATCTCCAAACTTTTATTCCGCACATTAAAACTAGTCTGTCCTTTGATTACTTCACCTCGTGCCTGATTATTGCGGAGATTTCTTTGCACAATTACTTCCTCATCATTTTGCCCGACTAGCCTGGCGGTAATCGAAGCCGCGGTCCCCTCCCAAGGAAGATAAGGATTATTCGTCACCGGCCGCCAGCCATAAAACAAGGTTTCCACTAAATTAAAAAAAGTACTTTTCCCGGCCTCATTCCGCCCATAAATAACTACTAAATTAGTATCCAGTTCGTCAATATCCCAGTCTTTAAAACAACCGAAACCAGAGACCTGCAAAGATTTTATTTTCACTACTCCTCCACCTCCACCAGACGAGCAACAGCTTCATCATCCAAACCTTGCAGAAGAGTTCTTAAATATTCAATTTTCTCCTTAGGCTCAGCGTTGCGATGACAACCGGCCAGTTGCTCAGGAGCCAATTGCAGAAGCGTTGTCTCATCACTTTCCAGAGAAGCCAGCAGAGCTAATAGTTCACTCAAAACATGAGGTCCCTGCTGATATCTTTCCAAATGAAGAGGAGGAAGAAGCCCCTCCTGATTCAACTCTAAATACTCCAAAGAGAGAAGGGCTGCTAAATTTCCCTCGAGAATTGCCAAATTTTCCGCAGCGGCTAATTCCCGATACAGGGGACAGGGACCTGCAAGTTTAAGGCGCAGCATCATCTTCCTCTCCCTTTTGTTTTCTAGCTGTTCTTCAACCGTACTGACAATTAATTGTTCCAATTTCTCGAGATGATCAGCTTCCGCTAAATTATTAACCGTCAAATCATACCAACAAAGCGGAGCCAAAGGATAGAACTCCATGCGCACCTGACGATCATCATCAATCTCTACCAGATAGGCTCCTTTAAGTCCGGTTTCCCGAGGATTTCGTCCCATTAAATTCCCCGGATA
>JAQVYD010000149.1 GCA_028709105.1 Clostridia bacterium | reverse complement strand
CCCTGCGCCGCATCTACGACCAGAATCGCCCCTTCACAAGCCGCTAAACTCCGCGAAACCTCATAAGTAAAATCAACATGACCGGGGGTATCAATCAAATTAAACAGATATTCCTGCCCATCTGCAGCCAGATAGTTCATCCGGACAGCTTTTAGTTTAATGGTGATGCCCCGCTCCTTTTCCAAGTCCATCTTATCCAGAACCTGCTCGGTCATCTCACGAGCGGTAAGGGCCCCTGTATATTCTAAAAGACGATCAGCCAAAGTTGACTTGCCATGATCGATATGGGCAATAATACAAAAATTTCGGATATATTTCTGATCCATATTTCTCCCCTCATTAAAAACAATGCATAATGCATAATTAAAACATTAAGACATTAATTCACTAATCTTTAGTATAACAGAAAAACGAACTTAACAGCAAAATTTTAGTGCTTTCTTCGGAAACGCCGCCCCACAATCTCCTTAGCTAATTGTCCTTCCTCCATCTGCAGGGAAAACGCCAGAAAAGCAAAGATGACCACACCTACCGCAATACCTCCCCCCACCTGCAAAAGCTGACCTGTTTTTGTGCCCAGATCTACGGTCCCTGCTAGGAACTGCGCTGTTTGAAAAGCAGCCACCCCCATCACCAAAGAGATTGCCACCGTCAGGGCAAAAGACTGCACAATCTTACGGCCATCGATTGCACCAGCTTTTTTCCTAAAAATATAAAAAAGAGCGAACATATTAATCATTCCCGCCAAAGAATAGGCCAAAGCCAAACCGCCATGCCCCATAGGCTTAATCAAAAGAAAATTCAAAGCAATATTCATAATTATGGTAAATATCCCTACCGTTACAGGAGTGAGCGTATCCTGCAAAGCGTAAAAAGCCCGGTTTAATAATTGCAAAGCGGCATAAGCAAACAGCCCCAAACAATAAAAAAGCAAAGCATCAGCAGTAGCACTTGTATCCGCAGCCGTAAAGCGGCCCTGTTCAAAGAGAAGCCGTATAATCGGGATTCGCAAAGCAATCAACCCGACGGCGGCAGGAATCGTAATAAAGAAAATTGTGCGCACACCTAAAGACATCGTCTTTTTAAATTGCGCCATTTCTTCCCGCGCCGCTTGTCCGGTTAAGGTAGGGAAAACCGCGACAGCAATAGCTACGGCAAAAACCCCCAGCGGTAACTGCATCATCCGTTGGGCTACCCGCAAAGCGGAAATCATCCCACTAGGCAAATTAGAACCTAAATTCTGATTAACAAAAAGATTAAAATGAGTTACCGATAAACCGATTAAAACAGGTAAAATTAAAGCCCCGATTTTTCTAACCCCGGGATGCTGTAGGTCAATCACCCATTGATAACGCAGCCCGATTTTCAATAAAGCAGGAAGCTGTACAGCAAAACTTAAAACTGCTCCTGCTACAACACCCATCGCAAAACCGACAATCCCTAAATCTAAATAATGAGAGAAAAAAAGCCCGACAACAATAATTCCTAAATTATACATGACCGCCCCTACGGCCGGAGCCAAAAAATGCTGATAAGAATTAAGGATGCCCATAGAAATCCCGTTTAAAGCCATAAAAAAGGTTTGGAGAAACATAATCCTCGTCATTTTTACCGTCAAAACCATGTTTTCCGGACTAAAACCCGGGACAAGCAACTGAATCAAAGCGGGGGCAAAAATAATCCCGAGGAAAACCCCGCCCAGCATCAGCATGATCACAAGATTAAAAACCGTGCTGGCCACCCGCCAGCCTTCCTCTTCCTTATTTGTCGCCAGATAACCGGCGAAAACAGGAATAAAAGCCGAGCTTAAAGCCCCGCCGACCAGAAGATAATATAAAAAATCAGGAATGGAAAAAGCAGCATTATAGGCATCGGTCAAATTATTCTGGCCAAAATAAGCATAGATGACCATATCCCTCACATAACCGAGGAAACGGGAAACGACCGTAGCCGCCATTAAAATACCCGCCGCTTTTGCCACTTTTGTACCTGTGGACGACATTTATTTACACCTTCTCCTCTTGCCCTTACGTTACACTATTTTATAGGATATCTGTCTTCTTGTCTATTCTTTCCGCCCCCCAGCCATTCCTGCCAATAACCTCTTAATTGCTCCCTGATTGCTTCTTGGCTTATCTCTAAAGAAGACCCCAGAAAACGAATCTCCCACAAACCTTCTTCCTTAGCGGCAAAAAAAAGAAAATCCTGCTCATTGCGTAAAGTAATCCTCTCCATATTTTTAGAGATAATTACTAAACCGAAAAAAATAAAAACGAGCAAGAAAAGACTTACCCCAAACATGTGCCTTCGATAAAAAAACATCTGTCACTTCACCCTCTAACCATAAGTTCCCGCCTCTTCTTAAACTTCCCGCCAGAACTTCTTTCTAAACAAAAAAACAGCCGTAATTTACAAACTACAACTGTTCTCATAAGAATTCATGCTACATTTCTAATTCCATAACTTCTTTTTCTCTCTGTTTCCTAGTCCCGGATTCCCTTTTAGCGAAACTTCTCTTGTTTCGCTCCTCACTAATCAGCCGTTCATAATGGCTTAAAGGCGTCCTCCCTGCAACATTTCCATCCTTAAGTCTACCTTCAAACGCTTCATCCCAGCCAGAGGGAGTTTTAACATAAGGTGCCCATAAAGGATCAATTGTTTTTTTAGGAGGTCCTACTACAGCCAATTCCTCATTTATAATTTCTCTGGATCTGATAGAAGCTCTAATAACCCCCTCCCAAGCAAGGTCGCCAAATGATAAGCCTTTCTCAATTTGTCTTTGCCGCACCTGCTCTAAGGTTAAATTAGGATCGGTTCTCTCTAATTCTACGGCTAATTCACGATCGGCCATTAATTCTCTTGCTTTTGTTCTAATCCAGTTCCTTAATTGATGGGCTAAAGTGGCTTGTTCTTTTAAAGT
>JAQVYD010000148.1 GCA_028709105.1 Clostridia bacterium | reverse complement strand
CTTTTAGAAAAACTGATTACCAACGCGTTAGCTCATAAAGGGTTTAGTTTTATTGAAGTAGTTTCTCAGTGTCCGATTGGTTTTGGCAGACGTAATAAAATGGGGAGCCCTTATAATATGTTGTTATGGCAAAAAGAACACGCTGTAACGGTTCAGGCAAGTGCTAAGCTTTCCGCTGCTGAATTAAAAGATAAATTTATTATCGGCGAACTCTATGTTAATGAGGAACGGAAAGACTTTATGGAAACTTATACGGCGATGCAGAAACAGGCAAAGGAAAGTAAAAAAGGCGGTGGGAAGAAATGAGAAAGGAGATTGTCCTCAGCGGGTTTGGTGGACAGGGTCTTGTTCTAGGAGGTATTATTTTGGCGGAGGCCGCCGTGCTTTATCAAGGAAAGCAAGCTACACATACCCAGTCGTATGGTCCTGAAGCGCGGGGCGGAGCCAGTAAATCGGAAGTAATCATTAGTGATGAAGAAGTAAATTATCCTGAGATTGATTGTCCGGATATTTTTCTGGCCATGACCCAAGATGCTTTAAATAAATATGGTGAAGCAGTCAAAAAAGAGAGTATCGTCATCATTGATACTGAATATGTTACTGACCTTTCTGTATTAAAGGATATTAAAAGGATCTATCAGTTTCCGATTACTGAGATATCTAAGAGGGAAACCGGTAAAGCTCTTTCCGCTAATATCGTAGCCTTAGGGATTATCGTAGGACTTACCGGTGTTGTGGAAAAAGATAACTTAGAAAAAGCTGTACTAAAGCGTGTTCCTCCGGCGACCAAAGAAATGAACCTTAAAGCACTAAACGCCGGTTTTGAACTTGCTCAAAAAACTAACTAGAAGAGGGTGAGTGGTTTGCGCTTACTAGAATATCAGGGGAAAGAGGTTTTAAAGAGTTTAGGCATTGTCGTTCCTGACAGCAGGGTTGCCAATACACCGGAAGAGGCTTATGAGGCGGCACAGGAATTAGGCGGCAAGGTCATGATTAAGGTACAGATCCCTACAGGTGGAAGAGGTAAAGCCGGAGGGGTCAAAGCCGCCGCAACACCTGAGGAGGCGCGGGAATTTGCCGCTAAGTTATTGGGGGCTGTGATTAAGGGTTATCAGGTTAAACAAGTTTTAGTGGAAAAACAAATCAAGGTTCAAAAAGAACTGTATATGGGGATAACCATTGACAACAGGCATGGGAAAAGAGTATTTATGTTTTGTGAAGCAGGCGGGATGGATATTGAGCAGGTTGTGAGCAAATCTCCGGAACGGTTGCTTAAAGTAGAGCGGGGCGCCAAGGAAAACTTGCCTGAATATCAGATTCGCAGTATTTTGCGCCAGCGTGGTTTTAGCAACAAAACATTAGTAGGACTTTCTAAAATTGCCAGTGCACTTTTTGAGGCATTTTTAAAATATGATTTAAGTACCTGTGAAATTAATCCGCTTTGCATTCTGGAAGACGGTAGTTTAGTCGCTGCCGATGCCAAAGTAGAAATAGATGATAGTGCTCTTTACAGACAAAAACAGTTTCAGAATAAAGGCATGGATACACCGGATGAATTAGAGTTACGGGCTAAAGAAATTGGCGTCACTTATGTGAAGTTAGATGGAGAAATCGGTATTCTAGCTAGTGGTGCCGGTTTAGGGATGTGTTGTATCGACCTTTTAGCTGATGAAGGTTTAAAGCCGGCTAACTTTCTGGAAACAGGAGGCGGGATTACGCGCGAGCTGATGGCCGATGCGATTGAACTGGTGGTTAGCAATAAAAAGGTTAAAGCGATTCTGATCAGTCTTTATGGAGGGGTTAATTCTCTGTTAGAAGCTGCGATCGGCATAAAAAATGCTAAAGAAAGTATGGAGAAACAGATTCCGATTGTCGTGAAAGCCATCGGGAACCAAGATGTTGAGGCTTGGGAGATTTTAAGAGAAGCAGGGATCGATATCGTAGAAACTTTCCATACAGAAAGAGCCGTTCAGCTTTTAAAAGAAAAGGTATCTTAAAAAACAATTAATCGTAAGGGAGTGCAGGAAGAAATGAGCATACTTTTGACAGAGAATACCAAGGCCATTATTCAAGGGATTACGGGTAAAGTCGGCAGTGCTCAGGCTAAATGGATGCTTGAGTATGGGACAAAGCTAGTAGCCGGTGTTACACCGGGACGAAAAGGTCAAAATGTCTATGGTCTTCCCGTCTATGATGATGTTTTAGAAACGGTCGAAAAACATGGGGCTAATGCTACGGTCATTTTTGCTCCGGCGGCTTATACCAAGAGTGCAGTTTTTGAAGCCTTGGAAGCAGGGATTAAATTAGTTATCGTGGTGCCGGAACATGTTCCGGTCGCCGATGCCATCGAGATGAGAGAAGCAGCTAAAGCGAAAGGAGCCTATTTATTAGGGCCTACCACGCCTGGTGTCATTTCGCCCGGGATTGGGAAACTGGGGATTATGCCGGGGAATATGTTTAAGCAAGGACGGATTGGCGTTATTTCCAGAAGCGGCACCTTATCTTATGAAGCGGCCGGCTATCTTAATGATGCCGGAATGGGAGAAAGTACTGTTGTCGGGATCGGTGCAGACCCGGTCATTGGGATGGACTTGCCTGACCTTTTACAGTTGTTTGATGAGGATGAGGGGACGGATGCCGTAGTAATCGTGGGGGAAATAGGCGGTACAGCGGAAGAAGAAGCGGCTCCCTTTATTCAAAAGATGAAAAAACCTGTGGTGGCTTATATTGCCGGCCGGATGTCACCTCCCGGCAAACGCATGGGACATGCCGGAGCTATTATTCAAGGAGGAGCAGGCACAGCGGAAAGCAAAAACGAAGCTTTAACTAAGGTTGGGGCTGCAGTCGCCTTTAATTTGTTAGATGTGCCTGTTCTTCTGAAAAAAGCACTTTAAGACGGAGGGATTACTGATGGCGAAAAAGGTACTTTTAA
>JAQVYD010000027.1:8802-12207 GCA_028709105.1 Clostridia bacterium | reverse complement strand
ACCTCACCGCGACGATTACCAAGAAAACTATGCACTAAAAGTGCATGGTAGATTACGGATGGGAGTATCTCTGAGGAGCCCGGTGCGGTAGTTCTGCACGCCGGGATCTGTGCGGGGTGCGCCGGGTAACCGGCGCGTCTACCGTGACTGCGAAAGGTTCAATTATTAGGTATTTTGTTGGGTCTTAATAAAAAAGGTGGCAGCAATTGCCACGTAATCAATGAGTCTTATTTCATGTAATTCTTTACTGCGTTCCAAAAATTTTCACGAGTTCCCGCCATTATTATTACGATAATTTCTCCGTTTTCAATTTCAGATAATCGATACGCGATTTCGTAGTTTATCCCTTTATACGAAATATCGTAACCATAAATACCTGCTAAATCACCAGTTTTCATTTGCCCAATTTGAGGATTAGTTCTGATATCTTGGAGGGCATTATAATATTTTCTTTTTAATTCCTTATCTTTTAACTTTTTGAAATAATTCTCGGTAGGCCGTAGAAATTCTATAGGTAGCATGTTAGTCCTCCAAATCCGAGAAAATATTATTGAGCTTGTCATCTCCGGAATCTTGAGAGCTTTTTGCTAATATATCGGCTTCTTCGATCATTCTTCTAACTGCAGGTTTGACTTTTGCACGGGTTCTTTTAAATTCATCAAGTAATTGAGTTCCCTCGAAACCTTTATCTATTAAATCTTTTAGTATTTCCTCAGCAAATTCTGTTTCTCTATAAATAGGGCGGATAATTATTTCTGAGTTTGTTATGATACATTCTACTTCCTGTTCAATATTGAGTTTTTCATAGAATTT
Source organism: Clostridia bacterium (assembly GCA_028709105.1). GTDB lineage: Bacteria > Bacillota > Peptococcia > DRI-13 > DTU073 > JAQVYD01. The sequence continues at coordinate 11,394 of JAQVYD010000027.1, read as the reverse complement.
TTGAGGAATTGTAATTTGCCTTTTATTCGATACTTTAATAATCCTGCTTTCCATGATATCCGACCTTTTATTTAATAGTCTTACTGTCATATATATATCCACCTTTCTAAAAAAATATAACAAATAAATTAGAAACAAAGAAACTTGGTTATCGTATTTCTAATATAACATGAAGATTATTTTATAACAAGGTGTATTTAGAATTTGTAGAATTTATATGGGGGCGCTCCGTTCGACTAACACTACATTCCCGCAGGGGCGCGGATTAGCGGGTTCAACGAGGGACGGGATATTGAGTTGTGCTGAAGCGTGCCGCGCCCGTTAGGCGAAATTGCATAAAAAAAGAACTCCATTTGGAGTTCAGTCTTCATATTTAGTTTTACTTGGAGGAAGAATTATTGGTAAATTTGTAAATCGTTCAGTAATTAATGCTATTATCATTGAAGCATAAGAGAATAATGGATCGGATAATTCTTCGAGCTTATTTTTTATTTCTTCTTCAAGGATTGGTTTACTAAGATCAAATGTTCCAATGATATCAAAATCAAGCCTAAAAGGTCCTTCGGGTTTAAAAAAAAGCTTTTCTGATAATTTTATTTTAAGCATTTTATCATTTATTTCAAATATGTCCAAGGAATTAGACCGACTTAATGCAAATGATCTTTTTGTCATATCGCATTTTAATTGTTGGCCATTAATACTATATAATTCAATGTTGAACAAAGATATCTCCGAAGGACTTTTTTTAGACGCTTTTTTATCTTGTTTGTCTATCATCTCTTTGCACCTCCTAATAAATTTTCAGCCCATGCTCTACTGGTTGCAACGTTAATTTCATCGTATTCCTCGTATCGTTTTCTTGACAATGTTGGGGGAGCACTATAAATTAGCACGTTTTGTATTACGGATTTATCTTTCGATGGTTGAGTTTTACCAAAATTAAACGACAAAAGATATAATATATAAGAGTTTAGGCTTATATCTTCTTTACTGGCTGCTTTGGTTAATTCTCTATGCAAAAATTTCGGTAGTCTTAAAGTGAATTTACCACTATATTCCTCTTCGTCAGGGTCGATGCTCGGCAAAGGTATTTCTTGACCTCTTTTAAGAGCAGTTTTTATCCATGCTTCCTTTGCATTATTAATATTATTTAATGCTTCTTCTTGTGTGGAACCATCCGAATAACAACCTTTTAAATCAGGTATTTCAGCGAACCATCCTCCGCCATCTTCATCACTAATAGGTCGTAAATTAACTTGATATTGTAAATTATAATAATCCTTAACTACCTTATCCAAGGTTAGTCCTCCTCACATATAATTTGGATTAATTTGATCAGCTTTGTAACATATGGTTTCTTTACCCTGTTGTTATGAACAGGAACAGTGATATTTTCCGAATAATCCGGATGGTAAACTACCCAGTGACTACTTGAATCTGGTGGTTCACAAATTAATCCGAAGAATTCAAGCACTGGTATTAACTCATCCCACTTTATGTCTTTTGGGTTATTTAGTATTCTTTCAAAGCGTTTTCGAATTCGAGACACTCGCATCGCTCCTATATTATATCCAAAGATACCATATTCGATACCAAATTTATTATGATACCACATATGATACTATTAATTTAAAAAAACGTCAAGTGCAACTTCGCCTAACATTGCATTGCCGCGAGGGCGCGTGGGGCAAGGATTTGGGGCGAGCGCGCCACATCTCCCGACCTAACCGCGGCAGCGGCCAGCTCGCCCAAGCCCAAGAAAAGAGCTTTCTAGGGCTTGCCCTTCGTCTTAAGGTTGGAAGACGTCGGCAATGCGGGACCGATAAGCAGACATCGCTCGCGCAAAGCACTCGCTCGTCTGATTATCGGGTTATCGGGCGCGGGTTTACGAAATGTTTCCTAATTTCTGGTCAAATAAAAAAAGCCCCTATATCGGGTCAAAGTTTGTTCCAAAATTCAGTCTCAGAAATATTAAGTTGCTTGGATAAGATTTTTTGCCATAAGTTTTTGGGTATCTCTTTGTGAAGAGCATGACTAATCTTAGTTCTTAGAGCAGCGCCATCAGCAAGAACCTTTTCATAATACCAATGATCTGCATTCCTGATTTCTACCCAACCGTTTTTATCGCAGTACCGTAACATAGGGACGGTTCTTGACTTGCTCGGTATAATCTGGTAGTCTCATGGTAAAGACAGTGAAAAGGGGGGTAATAATGCCAAGAGCTGCTAGACCGAGAGGGGAATTTTCCACCTATCATATTATTACGAGAGGCAATGAGAAGAAAAAGATTTTTCTTGATTCGGGGGATAAAGAAAGATTTTTAGAGATCTTGAGCAGGGTCAAGACGAAGTATAACTTCCTCGTTTATGTCTATTGCCTGATGGATAACCACTTGCACCTAATTATTTATGACAATGGGACCGATCTTTCTTTAATTATGAAAAGCTTAAATGTAAGCTATGTGAGTTATTTTAACAGAAAACACCAAAGGGTGGGACACTTATTTCAAGATCGGTACAAAAGTGAGCCTATAGATGATGACACGTATTTACTGGAGTTGAGTAAGTATATCCATAATAATCCTGTTAAAGC
>JAQVYD010000027.1:6584-8702 GCA_028709105.1 Clostridia bacterium | reverse complement strand
CGTGATGAGGCGATCCGGGAATTAAGGGGAAACAGTTCTTTGAAGCTAAAAGAAATAGGGGAATTACTAGGAGGGTTAAGTGAATCTCGGGTAAGCAGAATTTTAAAAGCCTGAAAAAGCAATTCATAAGGCAAAATTCACAAGCTCCTATAATTAAGTTAACATAGCTAGATAATGAACCCTAGATTAATGAAATCCATTTTAAAAAAATAAGTGTTTACAAAATCGAAGATGTAACATATAATAATGAAAATAAAATCAATAAAGACGATGATGGGGGCAGTAAGTGCTTTTTGAACGTTACAGCGAATTGGGAACAGTGAGAGCCCGATATCAGTAAAAAAGCAGTGAAGATCACTCCGGAGTTGCAGGCTGAAATATCCAAAGTAAGTGCTGACGGTATTCCTCCGTTAAAGGGAACGCATATGTTGGTATGTCGTATCGGGTGGTATTGTGAAAGTTTAAACTTTCGTCCTGTTACAGGGACGATTTTTTTTTATTCTCCTGGCAACACCTTCGACATTCCAGAGGTTATTATTAAAATGGAGGTAGTGAGAATAATGGAAAAGATGGGGATGAGGATGAAGAATGCGGGGATGAAAATGGAAATAATGGATACGACCTTGCGAGATGGAGAACAGACACCAGGTGTAGCTTTTACCGCTGATGAAAAATTAACTGTAGCTAAAATGCTGCTGGAAGAAGTTAAGGTTGATCGAATTGAAGTCGGTTCAGCGTGTATTTCCAAGGGGGAGATGAATTCGGTAAAAAAAATAGTGGAATGGTGTAAAACTAGGAATTATCTCGAAAATGTTGAAGTATTGGGGTTTGTTGATGGTCAGAAGTCTGTGGACTGGTTGGCAGAAGCAGGGGCAAAGGTTTTGAATCTTCTCTGCAAAGGTTCGTCCCGACACGTGGAAAACCAACTGCAAAAGACTTGTGCCGAACATATCGCAGATATAAATTTTGTCATCTCCTATGCCCGGCAAAATGGTCTAAAGGTAAATTTATACCTAGAAGACTGGTCTAATGGTATCGTAAGTTCTCTTGACTACGTTTTCAAGTTGATTGATTCATTAAAAGAAAAGGCGGAGAGGTTTATGCTGGCTGATACTTTGGGAGTATTGAACCCGGAACAGTCTTTCTGCCATTTTAGGACGATGATCGAAAAGTATCCGAATTTGCATTTTGATTTTCATGCTCATAATGATTATGACCTGGCGATAGCCAATATTTATATGGCGGCAAAAGCTGGAATTAAGGGAATACATACGACGGTAAACGGACTGGGAGAAAGGGCGGGTAATGCCGTATTCTCAAGTGTGATCGGTGTCTTAAAGGATCATCATCACGAGCTGACCATCTCGGTTGATGAGACAAAGCTAAATAAAATAAGTCGCATTGTGGAAGCCTTCTCCGGTATTAGGGTCCCCGCCAATAAGCCCATCGTCGGAGAAAATGTTTTTACTCAAACCTGCGGGGTACATGCTGATGGTGATAGTAAGGGGGGTTTATATCATAATGCGCTTATCCCTGAAAGATTCGGTCGGTTTCGTAAATATGCTCTTGGTAAAACTTCAGGGAAGGCCAGTATCATTAAAAATCTTGATGAATTAGGGATTGAGCTTGATCAAGAAGCAATCAAAAAAATCACCGACAGAGTAGTTGAACTTGGTGATAAAAAGGATAATATCACGACAGAAGATTTACCCTATATCATTTCTGATGTTTTGGGAAGTAAGTTGATCAGTGAAAATATCAAAATTAAAAACTATTATATTTGTCACGCTAAAAAACTAAGCCCTGTAGCGACATTGTGTTTGGATATAGGCGGTGATACTTTTGAAGAAACTGCCACAGGTGCGGGGCAATATGATGCTTTTATGAAAGCTCTGGGCAAGATTTATCAGCGGCTTGATAAGACGTTGCCTGTTCTGGTGGATTATGTTGTAACTATACCACCGGGTGGTAATACAAGTGCTTTAGTCGAGACGGTCATTACCTGGAAATCCCATACGGAGTTTAAAACAAGAGGGTTAGATTCCGACCAGACAGGTTCAGCCATCAAGGCAACGGTTAAAATGCTTAATCTCATGGAAAATGGCATCAGGGAGTGAA
>JAQVYD010000027.1:0-6484 GCA_028709105.1 Clostridia bacterium | reverse complement strand
TGAATTATGAATTGCCTTTTGGTGGCTTGCCGAAGAATTCATAAATACCCATCAGGATGAGGAAAATACCAAAAATCTTTCTAAGCAGAGCGGCATCGACATGGTTGGCTAGATTCGAGCCGAAAAAGGCCCCCACTAATGCCCCTGCCGTCAGGTAGAGGGTTAGTTTTATCTTGACGTTTTTCTGTTTCAGGTGGGTGATGACAGCCACCAGAGCTGTAGGAATGAAGGAAGCCAGGCAAATTCCTTGGGCTGTATGTTGGGGGATACCCATGAAAATGACGAGAGCCGGGACAAGCAAAGTCCCTCCCCCCAAGGCTAAACCGCTAAGGATCCCCATGAAAAAACCGATAAGATAAAGAAGCATTAGAAAATCATCCTAATTCCGGCAACTGCCATGAAAACGCCAAAAAGTTTACGCAGGTAGGGAGCGGGAATATATGGCATCAACCGGGCGCCTAAATATCCTCCGATCATACCGCTAAGCGCAATCTTAAGGGCTATTCCCCAGTCAAGATGGTTGTTAGCTTGGTATACAAAGGTGCTGACAATGGCTGTGGGCAGGATTATAGACAGAGATGTGCCATGAGCGAGATGTTGTTTTTCTCCCAAGAGGAAAACCATGGCGGGAATAAGGATGGTACCGCCGCCAATACCCAGCAAGCCGTTGATTAACCCTGTGAAAATACCGATGAGGCTTAGTATGGCCATTGCTTTATAGTTAAGTTGCATCAACACCCTCCTTTGACCATTTCTAGTCTTTGTTAGGAGGTGTTTTTTTATAAGGTCTAAAGAAGAAAAATTAATTGTGCTGCTTTTGTTTTAATGGTGGATCCAGCTTAGAGCGAGGATTAGGAGCACACCTAATCCCAAACCGCAGTAAGCAAAATAAGGGTGCTGGCGACGTGCTTCGGGCAGAAGTTCGTTTTTAACGATAAAGGCCATGGCGCCTCCGGCTAGAGCGAGGAGCAGGGAAATGAAACTAGCGGAAATGGAGACAAGAAGAATCCCTAAGAGTGCTCCCACCGGAGTAAAGAGGCTAATCAGCAGGCAGATTAAAATAACCTTAGACCTGGACATTCCCCCCATCGTCAGAGGGGCGGCTGTCGCCATGCCTTCGGGAATATTATGCAGCCCAATGGCTAGCGCAATGATTAATCCTAGTTTTTCTTGGGCGGCATAGCCTGCAGCGATTGCAATGCCCTCGGGGAGGTCATGGAGGGCAATACCCATAGCAATAAGATAGCCCATTTTGAGGAAACGTCCCTCTTGTCCCGTTTTTTGCGTATTTTTAAGGGAGGGAAAAAGGGGTATGATTAGTTCGAGAAGAAGCATCAGGAAAAGACCGCAGATAAAACCAAGAGCAGCCACCGGAACATTGCCATAAACGAGAGCCGAAGGGAGCAAGTCAATGACCACAACTGTCGCCATTACTCCTCCGGCAAAGCCTAGTAAAAGAGCTAAAAGTTTTTCCTCCGGCCGCCCTGTGATGAGGATAATGATGGTTCCTAACACTGTAGCTAGACCGGCAATTGTACTTTGCCAGATTATTTCATAAGTCATTCTTTTTTCTCCTGAAAAATATTTTTGTAGTTTCATCTTAAGCATAGTACAAAAGAATTTTTTTTATGACTATAAAGGACATCAACCTATTAGAGAACAGAGTATTCACCAAGTTGGACAGTTTTGTTACTATTTTAAATAAAATAAAATATAACATAATATTATCTTTTAGGTCGCAAATTGTGTATAATTAAGTTAGGCAAATTAGGGAAGAATAAAAATAATATTCGAGAGAGGGGGGGATGGGGTAAAAACAGAGCAGGTACAAGCTATCGGCATAGATGTCGGAGGAACGAACATCAAAGCCGGTTTAGTTAATCAAGCGGGTCAGGTTTTAAAACCGCAGGTGCTCCCTACCCGGAGAGAAAAGGGAGCAGAATATGTTTTAAAACAAATCGGGAAATTAATTAATGAATTAGCTGAGTCTGCTTCTGCCCACATCTTAGGCGTAGGATTAGCTCTGCCGGGAGAAGTAGATAATCAGAGAGGCTATTGCCTTTATTGTCCCAATTTAAAGTGGGGAGAACTGGAAGTCCGTGAACGATTAACCCAAGAAACAGCCCTCCCCGTAAGGTTGGTTAATGATGCCAATGCCGCTTGTTTAGGGGAGTATTTTTATGGTGGAGGGGAAGGTGCCCCAACCTTTTTGAGTATAACCTTAGGTACCGGTGTCGGTTCAGGACTGATTCTCGCCGGTCGGCTTTATACGGGACGTTTTGGGTCAGGGGTGGAGGCAGGACATATGGTCATAGATCCTCTTGGCTATCCGTGTGCCTGTGGACGCAGAGGTTGTTGGGAAACATTAGTTTCAGCACCTGGTATGGTCAGGAGAACTCAAGAAAAGATGAAAAGGGCGCCGGAGAGTAAACTTAGCCAAATTGCGGATGATGATCTGCCGGGATTATCCCCGGAGGCCATTTTCCAGGCTTTCCGAGCCGGCGATTCTCTTGCCCGGGTGGTCGTGGAAGAGACTATTTTCTATTTAGCCATAGGACTGGCTAATTTAATCAATTTGTTTAATCCGTATAAAATAAGTTTGGGGGGCGGGGTGGCTGAAGCAGAAGAAATTTTATCCTCTAATCTTCTTGAGCGGATTAATGCCAATGTTTTCCCTACAATTAGAGGAAAAGTGGAAATCTTTAAAGCTAAACAAGGTTATTATGGCGGGGTTATTGGTGCGGCCAGCCTATGGCTGCATAAAATCGAGACAATTTAGGTTATTGCATTGACAATAATTTAATGTTTTTATAAAATTATGGATAGAAAGGATTACTATGGTGAAAAATAGCAGTCCCACTCCTTATGAAATATATCTTTTTCATCAGGGCAATCTTTTTAAAAGCTATGAGATGTTAGGTGCCCATCCCAGTAAAGAAAAAGACCAAAAAGGAGTTAGGTTTTCGGTGTGGGCTCCTCATGCCGTGGAAGTAAGAGTAATTGGTGATTTTAATGATTGGCAAGGTTGTGCCCATCCGATGGAGCGCATAGAAGATTCAGGAGTTTGGACAATTTTTATCCCCGGTGTAAAAAACAAGGCTAGTTATAAATATGAGATTGTCACCCATTATGGGGAAGTATTACATAAAGCTGATCCTTATGCTTTCTGGTCTGAGATTAGGCCTAAGTCGGCTTCTCGCGTTTTTGATCTTGCGGGTTATAAGTGGCAGGATCAAAAATGGCAGAAAAAAAAGAAGCAAGAAACGGATCCTTTTAATCAGCCGCAATTAATTTATGAGGTGCATTTAGGCTCTTGGAAACAGAAAAAGGACGGCAGTTTTTATACGTATCGTGAATTAGCGGAAAGTCTAGTCGCTTATGTTGTGGAGATGGGTTATACCCATATTGAGCTATTGCCTGTCTGTGAGCATCCTTTTGATGGTTCTTGGGGATATCAAACTACGGGATATTATGCCGTAACTAGTCGTTATGGAACTCCTCATGATTTTATGTATTTCGTAGATCATTGTCATCAACACGGCATTGGGGTGATCTTAGATTGGGTTCCGGCACATTTTTGTAAAGATGCGCATGGTTTGTCTTGGTTTGATGGTACTCCTTTGTATGAATCGGGGGAAATCCCGGGTTGGGGGACGATGAAATTTGATTATGGCAGACCGGAAGTAAGAGGCTTTCTTATTTCTAACGCGCTGTTTTGGTTTGACTTCTTTCATCTTGATGGGCTGAGGGTGGATGCTGTCGCTAGTATGCTCTATCTTGATTATGGGAAAGAGTCGGGACAGTGGATTCCTAATAAATATGGGGGAAATGGTGATTTAAACGCCATTGATTTAGTGAAAAGACTGAATGAAGTCGTTTTTTCTGAATTCCCTCAAGCTTTAATGATTGCGGAAGAATCAACCGAATGGCCTTTTGTCACCGCTCCCACTTACGCGGGAGGATTAGGTTTTAATTTTAAGTGGAATATGGGTTGGATGAATGATTCTTTGGAATATATGGGGAAAGAGGCTATTTACAGGAGTTGGCATTATAATTTACTGACTTTTTCCTTTATGTATGCTTTTTCAGAAAACTTTATTTTACCTTTATCACATGATGAGGTAGTGCATGGGAAAAAGTCGCTGATTGAAAAGATGCCGGGGGATTATTGGCAAAAATTTGCTAATCTCAGAACTTTTTTCGGTTATATGATGGCTCATCCGGGTAAAAAATTATTATTTATGGGTGGGGAGTTTGCGCAGTTTATTGAATGGAGATACTATGAGGAACTGGAATGGAAGCTGCTTGATTTTACAATGCATCAAAAATTTCAGAAGTATGTGCGGGATTTAAATTGGCTATACCGTAAAGAGAAGGCTTTTTGGGAACAGGATCATGGTTGGGAAGGCTTTCAGTGGATTGATTGTCATAATTATCAGCAGAGTATTCTCGTTTTTGTACGTTGGAGTAAGGACCTCGATGATTTTATTGTAGTTTTGTGTAATTTTACACCACAGTATTATGAGAATTTCCGGATTGGTCTTCCTTGTGCCGGGGTTTATCAAGAGGTGTTTAATAGTGACCTTGCGGAATATGGCGGCTCAGGGAAAAGAAATGAGGGCCAGTTATCGTCTGAACAAAAAGCTTGGCAGGGACAGAATTTTTCTTTGGCCATTAAAGTGCCTCCTTTGGCCTGTGTTATTTTTAAAAAGCAATAAGTAAAAAATAATAAGCAATAACAAAGTGTTTTTACGGGAAAAATAATGTAGAAAAATTTAAAGCAGGGGGTTCTCCATGTTTAAGGATAAAGATACTTTTAAAAAGGCTTTTTTAGAAAGATTTAAAAATATCCATGGCAAATCAATTGACGAAGCCAGTAATTTAGAGAAATATGGAACCCTAGCTAGATTGGTTCGCGATCAAATCAGTACTTATTGGTACCAAACGAATAAGTACTATAAACACAACGGGAAAATTAAAGAGGTTTATTATTTCTCCATTGAGTTTTTATTGGGACGGCTTTTGAGCAGTAATTTGCTTAATCTTGGTTTCGATGAGATTGTGGAAGAAGGACTGGCGGAATTAGGGATAAGCTTAAAGGATTTAGTGCAGGAAGAAGAAGATGCAGGCTTAGGAAGCGGCGGTTTAGGCAGGTTGGCTGCGGATTTGTTGGATTCTATGGCTTCTTTGAATTTACCGGGTCACGGTTGTGGGATTAGGTATCGTTATGGTTTATTCGAACAAAAGATTGAACAGGGTGAACAGGTAGAGGCTTCCGATGATTGGTTGAAAAAAGGTTACCCTTGGGAGAATCGCCGGCCGGATAAAGCTGTAGAAGTTAGGTTTGGGGGAAAGGTTAGGGTTAATTGCGTTGAAGGCAGAACTGTTTTTATTCATGAGGAATATGAATCGGCTTTAGCTGTTCCCTATGATGTTCCTATCGTTGGGTATCAGAATCGTCTTGTGAATACACTGCGTTTATGGAGCGCGGAAGCGCCTGAGGCGGAATTCGATTATTATTCTTTTCAGCGGGGCGATTATTTGAAAGCTGTAGAACGAAAATACTCTGCAGAATCGATTTCGCAAATTCTTTATCCTGATGATTCTTTTTATGAGGGCAGAAAATTAAGACTAAAACAGCAGTATTTCTTTGTTTCGGCAGGGTTGCAAAGTATTGTGCGCCGCTATAAAAAGAGTCACGCCACTCTCCATGATTTTTCTGAAAAGGTGGCCTTACATATCAATGATACCCACCCTGCTCTGGTTATCCCGGAACTTATGCGCATTTTGCTGGATGAAGAAGGCATGGGCTGGGATGAGGCTTGGGAGATTACGACACATACCGTTTCCTATACTAACCACACGATTTTACCTGAGGCCTTGGAAAAGTGGCCGATTGAGTTGTTTAGACAATTGTTACCGCGAATTTTTATGATTGTAGAAGAAATTAACGAACGATTTTGCAGAGATTTGTGGAAAAAGGGTCTGAGCATGGAGAAAATCAGGGAGATGGCGATTATTGGTGATGGTTATGTCAGAATGGCTCCTTTGGCCATTGCCGGAAGTTATAGTGTTAATGGTGTGGCCAAAATACACTCGGAAATATTAAAACAACAAGTGATGCGTAATTTTTATGAAGATAATCCTCTGAAGTTTAATAATAAAACGAATGGGATTACACACCGCAGATGGCTGGCCCTTGCTAATCCGCAGTTAAAACGGCTGATCACGGAGACGATAGGTCCCAGTTGGCTTAAACATCCCGCTGATTTAATCAATCTACTTTATTTTAAAGCTGATCCGCCTTTTCAGGAAAAATTCGCCCGCATCAAATTAGAGAATAAAAGCAAAGTGGTCGAGTTTGTGCAGGAGCAATATGGTTGGACTCTTGATCCCGGTTCTATTTTTGATATTCATATTAAGCGCATCCATGCTTATAAAAGGCAGCTGCTTAATGTGCTGCATATTATCTATTTATATAATC
>JAQVYD010000147.1 GCA_028709105.1 Clostridia bacterium | reverse complement strand
CTCAGATAGTGGAGGTACTTAAAAAAATGAATGAAGTGGAAAAGGAGGAGTTTGTTAATAAATTAGGTTTACAAGGAGAAGAAAGAGAATATGCTTTAAAAATTTTTAACCGTTTTCAAAAGGGAGAAGCTTTAACGAAAGAGGAACAAAGAGCTGCGCAAGAGTTGTTTTTAAAAGCTCTGGAAATGAATAATTTAGATTTGACTGATTTGTTTAATTTATCACTGGACAAAAAATCTACTTAAAAGGATCACTAAATGATTTTTTGAAAAGAGGTGAATAATTTGGCTGGTTTACAATTTAGATATGATGGTTATCATAAGCCGGAACGCAGGGGGGAGATGTGTTTTTTCCCGCCAAGGTATAATTTCCCGCAGGAACGTGTTGAGGTAGCGGCAAGAGATCCGGAAAAAGAGCGAGAGGTAGAATCTCTGCCGGAAGAAGAGCGTGAAGCAGAATTTCTGCCGGAAGAAACTGTAAAACAGAATGAAAATGTTGAACCTTTATGGTTTAAGCAGCAGGCAAAGGAGAAAAGGGGAGAGGCGGATAACCCGGATTTGTTACAGATTAGTGAAATGCTGATTAAAAGCTTGACAACCACGGAGGTAAAACTCACAGGGCTTAAAGGTCAAGTAGAATTCACTAAGACCTTTTTCGATGACCTTATTTATAAGTTGGAAAGTTTTATGCAAATAATGGAAATAGTTAAGGCAAATGAGGCGAGAAGGCTTAACGGTTCTCAAGCTCAGGTAGCTTCTTTAAAAACTTCTAAAGATTCTGCCGATGAGTTCTTAGAGCTTTTGCAGGGTCCGGTATTTCAAAAGGTTTTGCGCCAGTTTCTTCTCGGTGTGTTGGTAAGGGAGGATGGTGTAACTAATTTTGAGCACAGAACATAGAATGAAGAAGAATTAAAGATAAGGCGTGGGGGGGCAGGGTTGGATGAGCAATGCTTACGGCAAGTATTATTTTTATAATGGACTTTCCGGAGAGAAGGAGCGAGAGGAACAGTTTAAGCAGAACAAGGAAGAAAGTGAAAGAGAACAAGCGGGAAACGGAAAAAACAAAGCCGCAAGACAACCTAATGAAATCTCCTTTTTAGGTATAAAACTTTCTTATGCCAAAGCTTTTGGGATTGCCTTTTTAATTATATTTTTACTTTTATTTTTTCCAGGGATTGGGGTATCTAGTTCGGTAGCAAAGAGCCAGCTTAAAACAGAAAATAGTGAAAAAGGTAATCCTGAGGAAGACACCAAGACTTTTTAAGAGGAAAGGGGGTAGCCATAATGTTAGAAGAACAAGCTAATCTTGATTCGTGTTTTGGCGGTTTTAACTGGATTTGGATAATTTTTATTATCCTGCTTCTTGTTTGCATTTTCCCTTTTATTTTCCGTCCTTTTGGTCCTTGTTATTAAAAGATTATTAAATTTCGGTTACCAAGATGCTTGAAAAAACATAAGATAAAGCAGGAAGAGAAAATATGGCAAGGAGGTAATTTTAAATGGCTGAAGTTAATAATCCCGGTGGTTGTTTCCCAGGACGTGGCAGTTTTGGAATATTCTTTTTGGTGATTTTAATTTTGTTGCTCTTTCCCGGTTTCTTTGGCGGTTTTGGTTATTAGGTTGCAGGAGAGGCGCAATGCAAATGCGCCTCTTCAACTATGTATTTTTGCTTCGGTTTATTCTTGAGTAGAGGATTAATCAGGATAGAGGTGGTGAAGGAATGAGGGAAGACCAACAAAGCTTTACGGCAGAGCAAGGAGCGGTTTTTTTAGATAATTTAGAGTCGATGTCTCAGGAGATTAATAATGTTCGCGGTATGTGTGGTCGTTTACGTACATTATTGGATGAGGGGACGTATAAGTTGGATGCGGTCTTAAAGATTATCAATGGTGTAAAAACAAAGGAACAAGAAATAATGGCTACCGGGGGAGATCCAGCTGTTCTTCAGCAGATGAATGAAGAACAAATAGATAATTTATTGGAAATGCTTAAAACCCCTGCTTTTCAGAGGATTGCTCGTCAGTTGTTGACTCAATGGATAAATACTGCGGGAAAATAAAAACGCCCTATATTGCAGGGCGTTTTTTTAAAGCTCTTTTTAAAAAATTCTTTTACTTTCGGAAACAGTCACGGCAATAAACAGGTTTAACGCCGGTAGGTTTAAAAGGAACTTGTGTTTCTACACCGCATCTGGAACAGGTAGCTGTGTAGTATTGGCGTTCACCTCTGCGTGTTTGCTGTTTACGGGCTTTACGACAGTCAAGGCAACGGGTCGGTTCATTCTGGAATCCTTTTTCTGCAAAAAACTCCTGTTCCTGTACACTGAAAACAAATTCCTTACCGCAATCTTTACAAATTAGTACTTTGTCTTCCATTTTTAATCTCTTCCCTCCTGAGTTAGATTCCTGCTACTTGAACGGATTTACCAAATCTAACTCCAGGAAAAGAAGAGATTACTCTGGTTACCTTCAAGCTTAAAGCAGGTTTGAATATATTATAAGTATATAACGAAAAACTGTATGTTTCAATTGCAAGTTACTAAAACTAAAGGTATGGCGAAAAGATTTATTATTTATGGGCTTTTAGGTTGGACTATGGAAGTATTTTGGACAGGTTTAGGTTCTTTATTTAATGGGAACTTAATGTTGTCTAGTTTTACTTATTTGTGGATGTTCCCTATTTATGGCTTAGCAGTTTTCCTAGAACGTGTCCACGATCAGATTGATAACCTGCCTTGGTATGTGCGAGGCGGGATTTGGGTAATTATTATTCTGTCTTTAGAGTATCTTACAGGATGGCTGCTGCTGAGTTTTTTAGGGCGTTGTCCTTGGGATTATACTGATGTTACCCCTTATCAGATTCAGGGATTAATTCGCTTGGATTATATTCCTGCTTGGTTTTTGGCGGGTCTTATCTTTGAAAGAATTCATCGGACCTTAGATAAACTAATGATTTAA
>JAQVYD010000026.1:8261-12290 GCA_028709105.1 Clostridia bacterium | reverse complement strand
ACAGAGATGACGGGTAAGCTCTATGGGCTTTTAGCCGGAGGGCTTTTAATCACACTGGTAGGGGTCGTTGATGATGTGAAAGGGGTTACGGCTTGGCAGAAATTAGCTGTACAGATTGTCGCGGCTGGTATCGTTCTTTATGCCGGGGTGCGGGTTGATTTTATAACTCATCCCCTTAACGGGATTGTTTCTTTAGGTTACTGGAGTTATCCTTTGACCTTGTTGTGGATAATTGGGATTACCAATGCACTTAATCTTATTGATGGGTTGGATGGTTTGGCTGCGGGCGTTTCGGCGATAGCCGCGGTAACGCTGGGGGTAATTGCCTATCTGGAAACATCACAGCAGGCAGCCATGTTGGCTTTTATTCTGGCGGCAAGTATTCTAGGGTTTTTGAAGTATAATTTTCATCCGGCGCAAATTTTTATGGGGGATACGGGTTCGCTGTTTTTAGGTTTTAATCTGTCAGTTTTGGCGATCATCGGTTTAACGAAAAGCGCAACGATTATTTCTTTGTTTTTACCGGTAATTGTTTTAGGGATCCCGATTCTTGATACTTTATTTGCGATTGTCCGGCGTTATTCCGGGGGTAGGCCCATCTTCAGCGCGGATAAGGAACATCTGCATCATCGTTTGCTTAGATTAGGTTTGACTCATCGGCGTACAGTGCTGGCGATGTATGGAGTTAGTATTGTTTTAAGTTTTTCCGCGATTGTGATGGCTCTGGTGACAACTGCTCAGGGGATGTTAGTTATGGTGGCTTTGATTCTGGGTTTTTGTATTGGAGCGGAAAAGCTGGGTATCTTGCAGGGACATATGAGTGAAACACAGAGTCAGGTTAAGGACGAGAAGGCTTATCAGCATTTTATTAAATAGAAAAGGAATTGTGCGGTAAAAATACGAAAATAAGTTAAAAAAGAGGTGTAGTGATGAAACTGCGTGGGTTTATTATTATTGGGGCTATTCTTTCTATTGTGGTGGGGTTTTTCTTAGGGAGGGCGGTTATTGCCGATTCTCCTGTTCCGGGTTCCGGTGATGACCCTGTTGTTACTAAAAGCTATGCGGATAAGGCGATCCAAGAAAGAGTCACTGAGTTAGAAAAAAGTGTGGCAGAACTATCGGTACAGGCGAAAGCTTTACAAAGTACGATTAATGAATTGCAAGATAAAGTAAACAGGACACCATCCACTACTTCTCCTAAACCGGTAACACCGCCTGTTGGCAATAAGGATGATAAGCCAGATAAACCAATTACAGAAACAAAACCGCCGGAAAAGATCGATTCCGATGTTGTAGGGAAAACGGGTTATATTAGCACTCAGAATTATGCTAATTTACGTAGTGCTCCGACCTTAGAAGCCAGTGTTTTGAAGAAGGTGACAAAGGACGAAGGTATGCTTGTGCAGAAAACAGAGAATGGCTGGTATAATGTTAAATTGGATGACGGAACGGTAGGATGGATTTCGAGCACGGTTGTGCAGATAAAAAATTAGAATGATACATATGGCAAAAGGCTGCCTTATCAGGAGATGATGAGGCAGCCTTTTTTATTTGCGGGAAAGCAAGTTTAGGGACGGTTCTCGGTATTCATATTATGTTTTTTCAATTTTTTTACTACCGCTGTTTGACTTATCCCCAAAGAATCAGCTACTTTTCGTGTAGTTTTATAACGTTGCACGGCAAGCTTCAACACTTTTTTTTCAACTTCATTAAGTATTTCTTTAAGACTGCCATTATTCGCCGTCTCTCCTAAAATAAATTGTTGATTACCAAGAGCTGCTTTTTGAATTTTATCCGGTATATCCTCCGTCGTGATCACAGATTCATTCGCCGTGACGACAAGACGTTCAATTAAATTTTGCAGTTCTCTAATATTACCCGGCCAAGGATAAGCCATTAATAAATCAAAAGCTTCCGGAGAAATTCTCCTTTTAAGCTTATACTTTTGGGAAAACTCCTGACAGTAGTGAATGATAAGTTGTGAGATATCATCAGGTCTTTCCTTTAGGGGCGGAATATGAATGGGAATAACTGCTAATCGATAATATAAATCTTCGCGGAACATTTTTTCTTTGATCATCTCTTCTAAATTTCTGTTTGTCGCTGCAATTATTCTGACATCAACGACGATGGACTTGGTTCCGCCTACTCTAAGCATAGTTTTTTCTTGCAGAAAATTAAGCAGTTTTGCTTGGACGCTAAGGGGCAACTCTCCAATCTCATCTAAGAAAAGCGTACCATCATCAGCCAATTCCATAAGCCCTCTTTTTCCTTCCTTACGAGCACCGGTAAAAGCTCCCTTCTCATAGCCAAAGAGTTCGGCTTCGATTAAACTTTCCGGAATGGCCGCACAATTAATTTTTATAAAGGGCTTATCAGCACGATAGCTTAAACGGTGCAGAGTTTTAGCGACAACATCCTTCCCCACGCCGGAAGGGCCTAAGATTAGAACAGTAGTGTCAGTTTGGGATATTTTAGACACCATTTGCATGATACCTTTCATTTGAGGGCTTGCTACGATAATATGCCCATTCAAATTTAATAATACATTCCTGAGTGATATTATCTCTTCTTCGTATTGTTTATTTAGTGATTCGGCTTTTTCTATGCGTACTTGCAAATCGATCAATTCTGTGATATCACGCGAATTACTTACCACCATTTCTATTTCCCCATCTTCCCCAAAAACCGGGGTTGAAGTGACTAGCATTTCTCTTCCTTCGCTTGTTTGTTGCACAAAGGTTATGGCCCGTTTTTCCTGTAAGATGCGCGGAAAAACGGAAGGATTAAAACTTCCTTCCGTTTCCATTTCCTGTACATTTTTTCCTACTAAGTCTTGGGGATTGACACCATAAAGCCGAAGATAGGCACCTTTACTTACTCTTAATGTTTTCCCGTCACCATTGGTAACAAAAAGCTCATCAAATGAAGCATCTATAATTGCTTCTAAAATTTTATCATTTAATTTAAGTTTTTCTAATTCATCTTGTATTGGCATTTTCCCCATCTTTTTCCCTTCTTCTCCTCTCCTCCTATAAAACATCAAAGTAAAAATTTTCCGATTTTTTTAACCTTCCTTTTATTAAAATTTTATCATGTTATTCATCTTATTTGCCAGACATTTTTTTACTATATTTTAATTTTTTCAATACGGATATTAATTTTGTTAACTTTATTCTTTTAGTGTTCAGCTTCGGACAGCCCTGTTTTTGGTATACAAAATACTTTTCGCCATAATCTGATGCCAAAAGTGTTCAAGAAATTAGCTTTGTTTACCTGCGGTAATTTTCGGGAAACCCCGTCAATATAGAGGTACAAGCTTTAAAGAATCGTGGCATGCTTCTTGCTAATTATAGATAGCAGATAGTACAAAATATTTTAAAAGAATGGAGGAGTTGACATGAAGTACAGAATTGCAGCAGTACAGATGGATGTTGTTCCAGAAGACAAGGAGGTGAATATTAAGGAAGCTCTCCGCCGGTATGATGAGGCGGTAGCGGAAGGTGCGAAAGTAATTTGTTTCCCGGAATATTTTTTAACTTTTCCTCCGCACCAAAAGATGAAAGATAAAATAAAGGATATGGCTGAAACCATCCCCGGCCCTAGTATTGACCGGTTTAGAGAAAAAGCCAAAGCAACAAAAACCTATTGTGTTGCCGGAACCATAATCGAAGTGAGAGAGGACGGAAAATATTACAATACTTCCACTCTCATTGGCCCGGACGGAGAAATTATCGGCAAATATTCCAAGGTTCATCCTGAAAATGCTCCGGCTAAACATGAACCGGGTTGCGGCATTAACCCCGGCACTGAATATCCCGTTTTTGATACGGAACTGGGACGGTTTGGCATTATGATTGATATGGATTTAAACAATCCCGAAGTGCCGAGAATCTACGGATTAAAGGGTGTTGATGTTATCTTTACCCCCATCTGCTGGAGCGGTAAATTTGTCTTTGGGATTAAAACACTGGCCGAAGCTTCCTCCGGCTACAGTCACGCCTATATGGTTTTTGCCAACCCTGTGGG
>JAQVYD010000026.1:0-8161 GCA_028709105.1 Clostridia bacterium | reverse complement strand
CCCCATGATTATGAATCATGGGTCAATCTTGCTAAGAAAATGGAAAATGCAGGTGCTGATGCCCTGGAGTTAAATATGCACTGCTGGCGGCCCTATATTGCTTATACTAATCCGAGCATCGTTAAAGCCGTTAAAGATGCCGTAAAGATCCCGGTAATCGTGAAGCTAATGGCGATCAATGAGGATCCGGCAATAGTCGGCCCCCAAGTAGAGCTGGCCGGTGCTGATGCGATTACCGGTCTGGGCACTTTTGGTTTCGAAGGAACCGAGATTGATGTGGAAACCGGCCGTCCTGTCCTGGGATCTCTCCATAGCCTTGGTCTGCCCGGTCTCGGTGGTTCCTGGCTCCGTTCCGTGAGCTTGGCCTATATGGCTAAACTTGCCCCCAAGGTATCTGTACCGCTCTCCGGGGTAACCGGTGTGCAAACTTGGGAAGATGCTGTAAAATACCTGCTGATCGGGGCTACAACAGTACAGGTCTGTGGTGCTATTTATGCCCGTGGGTATAAAGTTCTGTCTGAAATTGCCGAGGGAATTGACGAATATATGAAGAGACACAACTATCAATCGCTCGAAGATTTCCGCGGCTTATCCCTTCAATATACTGAGGTTCCGGAATACGCTCCCCCCATCAAAGCAAGAATGGATAAAAATAAATGTACAAGCTGTAAGAGATGTGTGGATTCTTGTTTATTTGATGCCATCACCGTCCGGGACGGAAGTGTGAATATTGATGCCGAGAAATGTGATGGGTGCGGCGTTTGTTGGTCTTTGTGCCCCCATAAAGCGATCGAGATGACCAAGATAAACTGAGAAGAACTTTTTTAAATAATTGCCCTTGCCATATCCTAATCCAGAATAGTTGTTTTAAATGTTTCATACTGAGGGGTATAGATTTACTAAAAATAGTAAAAGGAGGGTATTATTTTGCTGGAAATTCTTGTTTTATTAATTTATCTGGCCGCCATGTTTGCTATCGGTTTCTATTTCAAAGGGAAAATTCAGAATACCGAGGATTATTATCTAAGTAGCAGATCCCTTCCGCTGCCCGTAGTTACCTTGACTTTTGCCGCTTCCTTTATCGGAGCCGCTCTCACCATGGGGCAGGCAGGACTTGCCTATAATGAAGGTTTAATGGCCGTAACCTTAAATATTACAGCAATTCTTGCGCTTTTCATCTTTTCTTTTCTCTCTCCCAGAATTAGAGAAGTCGGCGCCAAATACAATGTCTCCTCTATCCCCGATTTGTTTTACAAACGTTTTGGCAAAACCACCTCTTTAGTTGCGGCGGTATTAGTTCTTTGGACACTGGTAGCCGTAGTAGGAAGTCAAATGGTGGCTTCCTCTACCATCTTGGAGCTAATTTGTAAACCATGGGGTGTGTCTTATGAAGTTGCTGTCTTTATTTCGGTGATCATTGTTGTCGTCTATACAATGATGTCCGGCTTATATGGCGTAGCTTATACAGACGTTGTGCAAGGGCTTTTACTGATTCTCTTTATCGGGATTATGCTACCCATCTTATGTTTAAATAGTGCGGGTGGATTGGGGAATCTACGTGCCACCCTCCCCGCTAATTATTTTTCGTTTAAACCGAATATGATGATTATCGGTTTTATGTTCGTTGACCTCTTGTATTTTCTCTCCGCCCCGCCGTACTGGCAAAGAGCCCTTGCGGCTAAATCAAGCGGGATAGCTAAAAAAGGTATCACTAGAGCAGCCGTCATCATTTTATTTTATGCTTTAATGGTTTCCCTGATTGGGATGTCTGCTGCGGTTATTTTCCCGAACATTCCCGCCGGTTATTCCAGTGAAGAGGCGCTAATCCCCCTGATGGTTCGTGCAACTTTCCATCCCCTTGTCTCGGCACTTGTTATTTCAGCAATTATGGCCGTGCTGATGTCTACCATTGACAGTTATTTAATCAATGCTGCGCAAACCGTAATTACTGATATTTATGCGGTCGTGAAAAAGGACGTTACCGATGAAGAACAGTTGCGCATGGCTAAATGGGTAGTGGTTATCCTGGGGTTTGGAGCAGCAATTTTTGCCCTTTACTTCAGGCAGATTCTCACCGCGATTTATTTCGCCTTTACCTTTTTTGCTTCGGCTCTTTCCATACCTACGCTGGCCACACTTTTATGGCGAAAAGCTACCAAAGCAGGGGTTCTTTCCGGAATTTTCACCGGGTTTGTCTCGTCAATCGTCTGGAGTAATGTCTTGGGTAATCCCTTTGATCTTCACCAGGCGATACCAGCCGGGATTCTCTGCGGAATAGTGACCGTAGGTGTATCACTTTACACTTATAATCCCGAAACAGCAGCTCCCTACTTTGAAGTAGATCTTCGTAATTCAGGAGAACATGCATCATAAAATAAAGCAAAGCTAATTGTTTATGGGTTATTTCCTTATGATGGCG
Source organism: Clostridia bacterium (assembly GCA_028709105.1). GTDB lineage: Bacteria > Bacillota > Peptococcia > DRI-13 > DTU073 > JAQVYD01. The sequence continues at coordinate 5,742 of JAQVYD010000026.1, read as the reverse complement.
AGGGCAAATAACTTTTCAGGAGGTTTTTTTCGTTTAGTCTTGTGGGTGATCCCCTATTTAATGAAAAAGATAGGGGATAATTTTTTAGCTATGATTAAAGAGGTGCTGAAAGAGGTGCTGAAAGAGGTGCTGAAAGATGAAGCAAGTCGATAATTTTATGAAAAAACTTAAAGAAGAAATTGAAAAACGCATCAAAATGATGCAAAACTCTTCTTATAATTATGTGCAAAGATTTAATAAACGAGACCTTATTTATACCGTCTTTGTTGGTTTGTTTTGCATCTTAGGTTTAATCTGGGGAATTAATTGACAGTAAAGATTAGCACAATTATCTATTGATGAGCTGCATAATTTACAGGTTACAGGAGGATTATTATGCCAACAAAGAAGCAAACAGAAAATCAAGTAGCTAACGAGGTTTATTATGGGATCATTCCGATTCTTCGTAATGAGAGGATTTATGGTTTTTGGGATGTGTTTTTTGCTACCACCGCTTGGGCGATCGCCTCTTGGTGCTATGTTCAGGGCGGCTATATCGCAACCATGCTTGGAGCAAAAGCATTAATCAGCAATACGATCTTTGGCATGACCATTGCCGGTATATTCTTGTGTTTTACCGTCTTAATATCTACAAGGTATGGAATTGATTTGTGGATTTACCAAAAGGCTTTATTCGGATACAAAGCCGTCTTGGTAATCGCCGCCATTACGATAGCCTCTAATTATGGTTATGAAGCGATTAATGTTAAGCTGTACGCAAATTCATTAATGATTCTTTGCAAAAGTGCCGGGCTGACCCTCTCAGAAGCGTGGAATCCTTGGATTGGCATGACCTGTGTTTTACTCGGATGGTGGATTGCTTTAATCGGGCCTAAGGCGATCGGCTATACAACAAAAATAATGGTGCCAAGTTCCTTAATTGTAGGTGTAATTATCCTCATTTTATTATCTGCCAAATGTTCTTTAGCCGAACTGGCGGCTATCAATCCGGTGCGTGCAGGTTCAGGCAGCAATTGGGAGCGCTATATGTTAGTAATGGAATTGAATGTCGCTTTTGTGATTGCCTGGTACCCTTTATTAGGTGTTTTACCAAGGCTTGTTAAGAGTGAAAGGGCCAGTTATTGGGGGCATTTAGCCGGCTTTGCCATTATCCAGGCTGTGGTTGTATCGATCGGTGCCCTAACCGGTCTGGTCATGTCCGCAATAACCGGAGTGGAAAGTACCAACCCTACCGAATGGCTGATTGTCTTAGGGGGCCCCTGGTGGGGCGGAATTTCCTTAATCTTGATTAGTATTGCTAATGTTACAGCACAAGCAATCGCTATTTATTCGGTTACCGTAAGCACTAAAGTTTTAATGCCTTCGTTGGATTACAAAAAAGTAGCAACCTTTTGGTCAGCTTGGTGTGCCTTGTTAGTATTTTGGGGTGGCATCTGGGATTATTATCAAACTTATATCGCTATAATAGGAGCTATTTGCGGTCCGGCTGTAGCGCTGATTTTAGTTGATTTTTACATCATCCGTAAACAAAAAATTTCGATAGCGTCCTTATTCCAGAGTTCAGGCAAAAACGCCTACACTTATACAAATGGTTATAATCTTCCTGCTATTATCGCTTTTGCGAGCGGCATTGCCAGTTACTTTTTAGTATATGATCCGGTTAATCTTGTCCCTAAAAGTAAAATCTTTCTCTATACAACCGCGACGGGTTTATCCATGTTGGTTAGCGCCGGTATCTATTGGGGTTTCAGTTTGCTTAAACCTGTGAATAATTATTTAAGAAAGGATTGTCAAGAAGAATAATTGTAGGGAACGGTGCCCTCACCGTTCCGTCTTGAAACGAGATTAGGGACGGTTCTTGCGCTTGCTCTTAAATACGCTGTTTTATGTTCCTTAAAGAATATGTTATGCTGTTTTCCGTTTCCTGCTGTGTATAGAACAGACTAGCCCTTGGCGCAGGAGAAAGCAGACCACCCTCGACTATACATCCTGTATATGCGAGGGATTGACGCTAACGTCCTGTTAGCGTCTCTGCTTTCTCTGCTTTGCCTTCGTGAAGTCTGTTTTGCTATACATCGCAAAGAAACGTAAAACAGCACAACATATTCTTTTGGTGGCAAGGGTAAGGACACGGGGGAGAACCGTCCCTTTTCTTGCTTTAGAGCAGAGGCGAGAAGAGGCGGGCGATTGATTCGAGAAAGTGATGTCCGAGGGAACGTTTTTGGAATTCCTCCAAGTTCAACTTTTTGGCGTGTTGCAGGTCTTCCAGAAATTCTTGTTTCAGCCGCAGTGCCGTTTTCTGGTCATAGATAAAGGCATTGACTTCAAAATTAAGGCTAAAGCTGCGCTGGTCCATGTTCGCCGAGCCGATAGAGGAGACGATCCCATCTACGGTGATTACTTTCGCATGGATAAACCCTTTGTGGTAAAAGTAAATTTCTACTCCTGCTTCCAGCAGTTCTTGCAGATAGGACATGGCGGCCCAGAAGACTACTTTATGGTCAGGCTTGGCCGGGAGAAGGAGTTTCACATCGACACCGCTTAAAGCAGCGGTTTTTAAAGCTGTTAAGATGCTTTCATTAGGAATGAAGTAGGGTGACGTGATATAGATTGATTTTTCTGCTGTGGCAATAGTGTAATAATAAACCTGCATAATCGCTTCCCATTGGCTGTCAGGTCCGCTTGCTGTTATTTGCACGATGCGGTTGTTGTGAGCTTTTCCTGAGGGTAAGAGGTCGGGGGAACTATGGGCAAGAGTTTTTCCGGTAATGAAATGCCAGTCTTGCAGAAAGATGCGTTGTAAGAAGTAGACGGCGTTTCCTTCTAGGCGTACGTGCGTATCCCGCCAGTAGCCAATGGCCGGGTTTTCTCCTAAGTATTCATCACCAATATTGGCGCCGCCCACAAAACCTATTGTTGCATCTATGACTAGAATTTTACGGTGGTTGCGGTAATTTATTTTTCTATGCAAAAAAGGCAGTTTCACCGGGAAAAATGCGGCAGTTTCTACACCGGCGGCACGCAGCTTTTCTAGAAATTCTTTCCTTAGATCACGTGAACCCAGACCATCATAAATGAGGCGGACATGAACGCCTGCTTGTGCTTTGGCACAGAGGAGGCCGGCTACAGTTGTGCCGATTTGGTCATCTCTAAGGATATATGTTTCTAAATAAATATATTTTTGGGCTCCCTTGATGGCTTCGATAAAGGCGGGGAAAATTTCTTGTCCATCGGTGAGCACCTGTATTTCATTATTAGTAGTAGGGGGAAAGTCGGCGTTATTATAAATAAGTTTGATTAAGTGAGATTTTTCTTGGGCTTCGATGCTGTTAGACATAGAGTTTTGCGTTCCTTGATAAAGAGAAGCGGACAGGGGATAGAGATGATTGTTAAGAAGCTGTTTCTTGCGCGTGATTCTCTGTTTACGGGGGTGTCTGCCGAAAATAAGATAGAGAATGAAGCCGAGGAGAGGTAAAAAGACGAGAATCAATAACCAGGCTAATGTTTTAGAAGGGTCACGTCTTTCTAAGAGAATAACTAATCCGGCGAAAAAAATCATCGAACTGAAAAGAAAATAAACGACATTGCCTGTCTTAATATATCCCTTAACCGGAGAAAGGCTAAAGCTAAAAAAGTCAACATAAACTACACTCAAATAAAAATAACCTATTGAGAGTAAGAGCAGGATAAGTAGAAATAAGGTAAAGTCTCTTTTTTTCATAGGATGACCTCACTCGTTTGTTTTGTTTGTTGTCTCCATGATCATTATATTTATAGTTTATATGATATTGCAAGATATTTATTATTATGCTAAGGTTCGCGAAGTCAAGGATTTAGATGTTTTTTGCGGCCCTCTTCTTGACAATAAAGAGAAGTGATTCTAGAATATAGGTTAGTGACCGACTGTTCGGTCGGGATTTTTGGAGGAGGGCAGATCATGACGAAAAAAAGAACAATATTTATATTGTTAATAGGTATAATTGTATGTTTAGGTTTAAGCGGTTGTAAATCTAAAGAAGAAGGGGAAACGTCAGCTCCGCAAATCAAAAAGATTCCGGTTGCTGTAGAGGCTGTAGCTAAAGAAACCTTAGAAAAGACAATTCCTTTGGGCGGATTGCTGAAAGCTCAAGAGGAAGTGTTTTTTGCTGCCAAAAATCCTGTTTTAAAAATTATTGAGGTACCGGTAAAGGTCGGTGTTCCTGTTTCTAACGGCACACCTTTAGTTCTTTTTGATGCGCGGGAACTTGATTTACAGTTAGAACAGGCTGCTTTAGCTTATGAACGTAATCAGCAGCTTTATGAGGTGGGGGCAGTTTCTAAGTTTCAATTGGAACAGTCGGAAACGGTTCTGGAGAATTTGCAGCTGCAAAAAGAGAATTGTGCTCTTAGCAGTACGATTAATGGTATTGTTGCTTCTGTTTCTGCGGTGGAGGGACAATTGGCGGGAGGCGCCCCTCTTGTCTCTGTAGTAGATATAGATCGCTTGGAATTGGAGCTTCAAGTGGGAGAGGCTTATATTACTAAATTGAAAAAAGGTACGCAAATGGAGATTAGTGTACCGGCAGCAGCTGAGGAGCCTTTTCAAGGTGTAATTACGACAATTCCGCCGCAGATAGACCTTAGAACAAAGGCTTATCCTGTCATCTTGTCTTTGGCGAATCCCCAAGGGATATTAAAGGATGGCATGTATGGTGAGGTGCGGCTGGTAACAGAGCGGAAAGAAAATGTGTTAGTTATTCCTCAGTATGCGGTAGTGGAATTCGAAGAGAAGCGCGTTGTTTTTGTGGTAGAAAATGATACGGCGAAGATGCGTGAAGTAGAATTAGGGTTGACTTTGGGCGATCGCGCCGAGGTGGTTAAAGGTCTGCGTGAAGGGGAAATGTTGATTGTCGAAGGGCAATATGGCGTTAAAGAGGGCAGCCCTGTAGCTCCCGTAGTGAGAGGTGCAGGCAAATGAAGCTTTCGGACTTAGCTGTTAGGCGCCCCGTAACTATTGCCATGATTTTTCTGGTCATTATTTTGCTCGGTATCGTTTCGATGAATAAATTGAATCTTGATTTATTTCCGGAGTTAGAATTGCCTATGGCGATAGCGATAACCTCTTATGAGAATGTGGGTCCGGAGGAAATTGAAAAACTGGTGACGCGACCTTTGGAAGGTACTTTGGGAACGGTGAGTGGGGTTAAGAATATTAAATCGTACTCGCAGCAAGGAAGCTCTATGGTTATGTTGGAGTTCGCTTGGGGTACGGATATGAATTATGCCACTAATCAAATGAGAGAAAAGATAGATATTATTTCTTCTTTTATGCCCACAGATGCGAATAAGACGATGATTCTTAAATTGGATCCCAATATGATGCCAGTCATAGTAATCGGCTTTAGTGGAGGTGATTACGACTTAGTGGCTTTGGATAAATTAGCCACTGATGTGATTCAGCCTCGTTTGGAAAGGGTGGCGGGGGTAGCTTCGGTTACGGTTTCCGGTGGGGTAAAGCGGGAAATTCGTATTTCGGTTATTCCTCAGCGTTTGCAGGCATATGGACTTTCTCTGGAGCAAATCATCGGTCAGTTACGGATGGAAAACAGGGATACTTCGGTCGGGGCAATTGAAGAAGGTCTGAAAGAACAAATGGTTCGTGTAGTAGGGGAATTTAGCAGTGTGCAAGAAATTGAAGATTTGCAAATCCCTTTAGCTTCCGGTGGTTATGTGCGCTTAGCGGAGATCGCACGTGTGGAAGAT
>JAQVYD010000146.1 GCA_028709105.1 Clostridia bacterium | reverse complement strand
ATCCGTATGGCGGTAAGAATATCATCAGCCCGATGAGCATGAACACTCAAGGGGATTTTTTTCTCTAGCACCAAAGCTAAGTTTTCCATGCCCAAATCTCGTTCAAAAACATCCCCGGAAGAAACTGCTTTTTCCTTTTTCGCCAGATAATTCTGGGCATCTGTTAAAGCTTGACGTAAAAGAGCAGCGATCCCCATGCGCGTACAGGGCACCTTTTTTTGTTCACTAAAGACCCGCTTCGGATTCTCTCCAAAAGCCGTTTTTAGCCCCGCCTGTGGCAGTAAAACCATTTCTTCTAAACTACCGCCTGCTGTTTTCATGACCAGATTCGTGCCCCCGAGAACATTGGCACTACCCGGACCTGTCATTACCGTGGTGACCCCGCCGCCAACCGCGTCCCGAAAAGCCAGATCCGCAGGATTAACCGCATCAAGCGCCCTCATCTCAGGCGTAATCGGTTCCGTAAATTCGTTTAAATCATCGCCTTCCTCCTGATATATTTCTTCCAAAATACCTACATGGGTATGGGCATCAATAAACCCGGGCAAAACTATTTTGCCCTGCAGATCTATCACTTCGGCATCCGGAGGCAACGCTGCCGTTACCCCAATTGCTGTTATTTTCCCCTCTTCCCACAAGAGAGTCCCCTTTTCCAGTACAGTCCCTGCCATTGTATAGATACGACCATTAATTAACGCCGTTTTCATCCTCTATTCCTCCTGTCCTCTACTCCCCAATTTTCTATGTTTAATCATAGCACATCACCCCATCCTACTCCACGTTTTTCATTGTCAGCCCAATCCTACCCCTGGCCCTATCTATAGATAAAACTTTCACCTTAACGATATCCCCTACCGCCAATACCTGCAAAGGATGCTTAATATATTGCTTACTCAACTGAGACAAATGGACAAGACCATCCTGCTTCACCCCAATATCGACAAAAGCCCCAAAATCCACAACATTTCTAACTACCCCCGTGAGCACTGTCCCTTCTTCTAGGTCCTCCAGAGAAAGCACATCTTGCCGAAAAAGAACAGGCGGCAAATCCTCCCGCGGATCACGACCCGGTCTTTGGAGAGCCTCCTTAATATCTTTTACTGTGGGAACTCCCGCACCTAGTTTTTGCGCAGCCTCGACCTCATCTAGTTTCCCCAAAGCCTCGCGAATTTCTTTTTCCTTCAGCGCAAGAACCCCCAACTCAAATCCTACCATCGCCAGAATTTGCTCAGCCAATTGATATGATTCCGGATGGACAGGTGTGTTTTCTAAAGGATTATCGCCCTCAGCAATCCGTAAAAAGCCGGAACATTGTTGAAAAGTACGTTCTCCCAAACGCGGTACAGCCGCTAATTCCTTTCTTAGCCTGTATTTGCCCTCCTTTTCCCGCCGCTCCACAATAGCCTTAGCCACAGACGGACTTAAGCCTGCTACATACTGTAATAATGCCGGAGAAGCTGTATTTAATTCTACACCCACCGTATTGACACAAGATTCAACCACACCTTCTAAAGCCTGACTAAGCTCTTTCGCATTAACATCATGCTGATACTGTCCCACCCCAATAGCTTGAGGATCAATCTTCACCAGTTCAGCCAGAGGGTCCTGAACCCTCCGCGCAATAGAAACACCGCTCCGATAAGATAAATCAAGCTCAGGAAACTCCTCCCGCGCTAATTTAGAAGCAGAATAAACCGAAGCCCCGGCTTCACTAACAATCGTGTACTTTAAATTTAAGCTTTCCGCCTGCAGCAGAGCAGCCACAAAAACTTCTGTCTCCCGAGAAGCCGTACCATTCCCTATCGCGATCGCCGTAACCTGCCATTTCTTAATTATTTGCTTCAGTTTCTCCGCCGCCGCCTGCTCCTGTTTCTGCGGCGGATGAGGATAAATTACCCCGATTTCTAAAAGTTTCCCCGTATCATTGACCACCGCCACTTTACATCCTGTCCGAAAACCAGGATCAATACCTAAAACAACCTGCCCCCTTACCGGAGGCTGTAAAAGTAAATTCCTCAAATTGCGGGAAAAAACCAAGATGGCCTGTTTCTCACCTTTTTCCGTTAATTCCCTCCGTATCTCCCTTTCCAAGCTAGGGAAAAGCAAACGACGCGCCCCATCAGTCACCGCTTCCTTGACCTGTTCCGCTCCGATACTTGCCGGATTAGTAAGCACCTGCCGCAGTAATCTTGTTATCATCTCTTCTTCGGGAAGAGTAATCTTAACTTGCAGTACTTCTTCCTTTTCTCCGCGATTGATCGCTAAAATGCGGTGAGGCGGAATTTCCCGCACAGGTTCCTGATATTGAGCATACATGGCAAAAGGGGTCAGATTGATTTCTTCTTCTTTCATTAACCCCTTTGTTACCAATAACCCTTTTTCATAAAATATTTTCCTAGCGATCCTCCGTAAAGCAGGGTCATCCGCTGCCTCTTCAGCCAGAATATCTCTAGCTCCGGCTAAAGCTTCTTCCGGAGAATTCACCTCTAAATCAGGATGAAGATACTCTAGAGCAAAAGAAGCAAGATCCCCCTCGGTTAAAGCTTGATCCGCCATTAACCGTGCTAAAGGTTCCAACCCTTTTTCCTTAGCTATGCTCGCCCTGGTACGGCGTTTAGGACGGAACGGACGATAAAGGTCTTCCACCTGCCGGATCGTCTCTGCCGCCTTAATGACTTCTGCCAATTCCGCAGTTAATTTTCCCTGCTCGCCAATTAGGCGTACTACTTCTTCTTTACGCTTCGCTAAATTTTGTAAATACTCCAGTCTCTCCGCCAATCGGCGCAAAGTCTCTTCGTCCATCTCTCCGGTAGCTTCTTTGCGATACCGTGCAATAAAGGGAATCGTATTCCCTTCCTCCAATAATTGTACCGCCTGTACCGTACCCTGAAGCGGCCATTTGAACTCTCGCGCTAATCGTTCCGAAAAGTTTATCTCCTGCACCTTTTTACCTCACCTTCACTTAATTAGATTAAAGA
>JAQVYD010000145.1 GCA_028709105.1 Clostridia bacterium | reverse complement strand
AACCAACGTATCTTCATTAATCAGCAATAACCGCTCATTGGTTTGAGCAAGATTAAGCATCCGCTCCGTAAAGCCACTTTGAGAAAAAACGGCATAAAAAAGAGTCTGCTTAGCGAATTCAGGGATCTTCGCTCCTTTTGTTTGTAAAGAAAAATAAACATCCGCATCTACCGGCTTCTCGTGGTATTTGCATTCTCCGATAATCACCCGGTTATTTTCCTGATCCATTGCTACGACATCAATTTGACAATCATTATCCCAATACGAACCTACTTTAGAAAGCGAAAACTCAATCTGCCTTTTAGCACACAACTGCACAAGCAGGTCGCGGCAAATATCTTCATAAACAAAACTAACATGGTTATCAATAAAATTATTGCGTAGCTTAGCCAGCACCGGAGTACGACGTTCAAGTTCTAGCTCACTTTTATAAGGATAAACAAACTTAAACCAAAACTCTAAAAAATGATCAGTAATATAATATAAACCTTTACGGCTCCTAGCAGGATTTTTTTCTGTAACAGGAACCCTCTTTTCAATCAAACCAAGTTGACAAAGAGTACTTAAATAAGGGGCAAGCTCTTGGGCGGTCTTTTCCAGTACTGCTCCCATCTGTGACGGTTTACGGTTTCCTGCAGCAATACATTTGATTATCGAAAAATAATTTACCGGCTCTCTAACCTCTCGATCAAGCAAAAACAAAGGCTCTTCATATAAAAAACCTGATTTACTGAGAATTACCTGTTCAATATTTGTCCATAAGTTCTTGTTATTAGCAAAGAAATCAAGATATTTAGGCACACCGCCGGATACAGCATAAAGCTGAACAAGGTCGGCAAACCTCAACTCAGGCAGTTCGATTCTAAGTTCCGAGAAACGTAAAGGCAATAAACGTATTTGCGCCGTCCTTCTCCCATAAAGAGGACTGCTATAAGCAAGCACATGAGTCGTCATCATCCTAATTAGTGAACCACAAAGAATTACCATCGTCCCGCTTGGCTGCAGATACTCATCCCATATCCTTTGAAAGATGGAAGGAAAAGCAGGATTAACGGAAACAAGATATTGAAATTCATCGATGACCAATATTTTTTTTTCGCCTGTCCCCAACTGAATAAAAAGCTTAAACAAATCTTCCCAATCTGTAAAAGTAGCATTTTTAATAAAGTCCTGCTTAGTGAAAGTAGCTACAGAATTGGCAAATCTACGCATATTTTGTTGCTCGATTTCTTCTGTAGCTAAAAAATATAATGCTTTTTTATCTTTAATGAACTCCTTGATCAAAGTAGTCTTTCCGACACGCCTCCGCCCATAAATAACAACAAAACTGCTCTCACGTTCATATTCATTCTGTAAAGCAAGCAATTCGTCTTTTCTCCCAATAAACTTCATCTACTCACCCCTTAGTAAAATCTAATTTAGTATAATCTAGTCTATACTAATAACATCCCCAAAGCAAGTCTTTTATACAAACAGGGCAACGCTACCCCTTTAAAGAAGCGCTATATACACAAAAAAGGCTCGAAAACACTGTGTTTTCGAGCCTGTTGCTGACTGTCTATCTCTTTATCTCTTACTGAACTGCGGTGCACGACGTGCCCCTTGTAAACCATACTTTTTACGTTCCTTCATTCTGGGGTCACGAGTCAAGAATCCAGCGCGTTTGAGGATCGGTCTCATCTCCTGATCAACTTTCAGTAAAGCTCTGGTAATCCCTAAACGGATCGCTCCGGCTTGCCCCGTAAAGCCTCCGCCTTCCACCTTAGCTATAACGTCAAACCTGCCCTCAGTATTAGTAAGAGCTAAGGGTTGCTTCACAATCATTTCTAATGTCTTTTTACCAAAGTAATCCTCTAAAGACTGCTTGTTAATGATAATATCGCCTTTACCCGGGACGAGCCGTACCCGAGCAATGGAAGTTTTACGCCGACCTGTGCCATAATATTGTACCTGTGCCAATTGTTATACCCCCTTCCTAACCCCGTAATTCCCAAACTTCGGGTTGTTGAGCCTGATGAGGATGCTCTGGTCCTTTATAAACCTTAAGCTTCTTATACATCGCCGCACCGAGACGATTATGAGGAAGCATCCCTTTGACAGCCTTTTCAATTACCAGTTCCGGCTTTTTTTGCAAAAGTGCTTCATAATTCATCTTCTTTAAACCACCAGGATAACCAGAATGGGTAATATACAACTTATCCTGCAGTTTATTTCCGGTTAATTTCACTTTTTCTGCATTAACAACAATCACAAAATCCCCCGTATCTACATGTGGGGTATATATTGGTTTATTTTTTCCCTTTAAAATAGTTGCTATTTCTGTTGCTAAACGACCCAGAGTCTTCTCCGTAGCATCAATAAGATACCATTTCCTCGAAATGTCCTGAGCCTTAGCCATGAAGGTCTGCAATCTAGTTCCCTCCTAAAACATTATTTATGGTCATTGATCCCGGGGCTAATGGAATCAATCACTGATTCATTTTAATACACGTAACGTGCCGTGTCAAGGAGTTTAATCGTTTAATCATATTCTACCGACAAAAGACACAACCCCTGAGGTGGCAGGGTAGCCCCGGCTAACTTACGCCGCCCGCTTTGCAACAAAGAAGCGACATCCTCTGCTTGACGCTTACCTTTCCCGATTTCTAAAAGTGTACCGGCCATGATCCGCACCATATTATACAAAAAGCCATCCCCGGTGGTCGTAAATCTAACTATTTTCTCTGTTTTTTCTATCTCACAAGCATAAATAGTCCTCCTCAAATCCTTTTTGACCGTATCACGGGAACAAAACCCCTTAAAATCATGTTCCCCTAAAAACAGCGCACAAGCTTTTTGCATTTCTGTTATCTGCAAAGGCACATACACATGATAAGCATAATAACGCCAAAAAGGGTCTCCAATGCGATTATTATAAAAAGTGTAGCAATAGGTTTTTCTTAGGGCATTAAAACTGGCATGAAAATCGAGAGGAACCTCTTC
>JAQVYD010000144.1 GCA_028709105.1 Clostridia bacterium | reverse complement strand
ACTGTAGCTACGAAACCCGAAGGTAGTATTTGGCTAAAACAACAGAGAACTGTATTTTTTCTTACATTATGCATTATTTTTTTATTGTGCATTATCTTTTAGATGTTTTAATGTTTTCATTATGCATAATCTTTTTACAACCAGCCTTTTCCCACCAGCAACTCCGCAATCTGCACCGCATTTAAAGCGGCCCCTTTACGCAAATTATCCGCCACCACCCACAAATTAAGACCATTGGGAACCGTAAAATCCTTCCGAATTCTTCCCACAAAAACCTTATCCGTACCGGAACAATTTACCGCCAAGGGGTAAACATTATTTTGCACATCATCTACCACCTCAACCCCGGGAGCTTGTGCTAATATTTCCTTTATTTCCGCAACGTCCGGCAAGGGCTTTTCTGTTTCAATATTAATCGACTCTGAATGGCAATTAAACACAGGAACCCTAGCTGCAGTTGGGGAAACCTGAATCTCCTCATCCTGAAAAATTTTGCGTGTTTCATTAACCATCTTCATTTCTTCCTTCGTATAACCATTTTCTAAGAAAGAATCAATATGGGGAAGAATATTAAAAGCAATCTGATGTGGATAGACCTTGGCCTCCACCTCTTTACCGGCAAGAGAAAACTCCGCCTGTTGCCGCAATTCCTCAATAGCCTTCCGTCCTGTGCCGGAAACAGCCTGATAAGTAGAAACGACAATTCTCTTAATTTTAAACAAATCATGCAAAGGCTTGAGAGGTACGATCATCTGCGTAGTAGAACAATTCGGATTAGCGATTAAGCCTTTGTGTTGACGTGCTGCCTCAGGATTAACTTCAGGAATAACTAAAGGAACCTCCGGATCCATTCTAAAAGCACTACTATTATCAATAACGACAGCCCCCTCCTGACGAGCAAGTGGCGCCAAAGCAACTGCCGCATCTCCTCCCGCGGCCATCAACACAAGGTCAACACCTTGAAAAACACCGGGAGTTACCCTCTTGACCAGATGATCTTTTCCCCGAAAACTAACGATGGCTCCGTCATTCTTTCTCACCAAAAGAGCCAGTTCCGATACAGGCACAGAGGATTTTTCTAAAATCTTAACCATTTCTCTGCCTACTGCACCCATTCCTACAATTGCTACATTATAGCCTTTCACCAACTGTCATCTCCTTCATAAAAACAAATGATTAACCTTTAAATAAAGATTAATCATTTATCTAATATTTTATTATATGATATTATACACCTTTACCCCATCTTCTTCAACAGCTTTAAGGAACGGCGAAGACTCCACTTCTCACTTCCTACTTCCCACCTCTCACAGCCTTCCTTATTCCCTGCGATATTTTTAGGTGTTTACCTTACAGCCAATTTCCATTAAACTTAAGTTAGTTCATATATTTTGTGCTGCTTATTATTTGCTTATTAATTTAAGGAGGTCTTTCGGTTGAAAAAAATCATCTCAAAAATAAAAGGATTATTAGTCCTGCTCCTGCTTTTATTTATTGTCTGTGGAACTTTTCCCCTTCCAGTTAAAGCCACAACACCCTCATTGCCCGGAACAGACAGCGCCCCAAACCTTCCGCAAGAGATCTTTCCCCTGCACAAAACAAAAATAGAACTGCACGAACAAAAAATAACGTTAAACTGGTCTGAAAAAACGACAATGGTTAGCGGGGCATATCATTTAGTCAATCCGGGAGAGAAAAAAACAACCTTAAAAATAGGGATATGCTTGCCCACTCCGCCAAAAGAGGAAACGAATTCCGCTGAAACAAGTTCCCCTTTAAAGGTTTTCTACCAAGAAGAAGAGGTTAAAACTACCTATAATAAAAACATAAAAGGCTACGTTTGGGAAATAACTATCGCGCCAGGTGAAGAAGCAGACCTCGGAATCCAATATTCACTACCCAATAAAATAAACGAGCAAGGCTTATCTGCAACCGGTTATCGCTTTTCTTCCACAAAAACAAACTTTCGGGCAAGTGAATCCTCCAAATTTTCCCTTGTACTTAATTTTCTGGATACTCACCCCGGACAAATTATCAAGCTTGAACCCTGCGATTATTCTTTTGCAGGGGACTCTCTTGTCTGGGAAGGCGACACCACAACCGGGAAAAAAGACATTATGATTACCGCCGATTTATTGAAAGAAAGCCAAGAGTGGACCGACCTTCTTTCGACCGAGGATAAAAAACAACTTTCCCTCCTAACCTCGCAAGAACAATATCGCGAAGCGGCTTCTTTGTTAGAAAATAAATACTACAACTTTACCAAAAACGAAGAAAAACAATTGCTCCTGCTAGGACAGGCTTATTATTTAGAAAAAGCCGGTTCTGCGAAAAAAGCACTTGCCCTTTTTGCGGATCTTGTCAATAATGAGGTCCCTTATCCGCGTGCTTATTGGGAAGTAGGGAAATCTTATGAGCAACATACAAATAAATTAACAAACCTATTCTACCAAATCCAAGAACTGCAGATTCATGCCCTGCTCCAGCCTTGGCTGATGGCCAAACTACCCCCTGAAAAAGCCAAACTATCACCTCCCGAAATAACCATAAAAGATAGCAATACCGATGAAAACCGCCAAGGGATTCTCATCAAAAGTCACCTTACAGACAAAGATGGCGATATTTCCAAAATCATCCTGCGCTACCACTGGGAAGGCGGACAAAAAGAGGAAGTAAATTTTGCTGTCCAGCCCTTTCAATATGATTATGACCTCAGTTATTTCACGCCGGCCCCTGCTCCTTTTAAACGTCTCTTTTACGAATTTACCGTCACTGATTCTGCCGGACAAGAAGCAACCTCTGAAATAAAAGAAGCCTTTTACCTAAATGACGAAATCCCAAGCAGTACCTTTATTCTTGAGGGGGCTAACCTCATTTTCGGCGATTATACACCACAAGAACAAAATAAAATCTACAAATGGTTTAAAAGCTACCTGAAAATGGCCCAAGAAGCCGGTTTCGTTCCCGTGGAAGCAAGAAGTCCCCTTTTTATCT
>JAQVYD010000025.1 GCA_028709105.1 Clostridia bacterium | reverse complement strand
AGAGGTCTTGCTTATTCTGTTTTTTCATATCATAGTGCTTTTTGTGATACAGGTCTTTTTACTTTTTATGCAGGTACTAGCCCCACGAAATATGATGAGGTTATTCACTTATTGTTAAAAGAGATCCGGGAAATAGTGGCTAAGGGCATCACAGAAAAGGAATTGCACAGGGCTAAAGAGCAGATTAAAGGAAATTTATTTTTGGGATTGGAAAACGTTAGTAGCCGTATGACTAGATTGGGGCGAAATGAGCTGTGTTTAAATCGCATTGTTCCTCTCTCGGAAATTGTGGAGCGTATCTCTGCGGTAACCTTGGAGGATGTCAAAATACTTGCCGGTGATTTATTTAAGGACAACCATTATACCTTAAGCACAATCGGGCCATTAGCAAAGCCGCTTGACCTGCAATCTTTTTTACCTTAAGCCTCATTTACGATAAATAAATATCAAGCATAACCCTTCTTTATCTGCATAATAATGAAGTAAAAGGGGGGGTTCTATGGGAAAATTAATCTTTTTTCTAAGCGTATTGTTTTTAGTATTGGGGGCAATCAAGACGAAGAAAAATCTGCAGAGGATAAGAAATATAGCTCAGTTGGAAAATATAGTAGAATCTCCTGCTTCGCTAGCTATTGGTGAGTTGGTAGCTGTGGCGGGAGGTATTTATCTGGCTTTGATTTTATTAACCTCTTTTTTGAAAATTTCTATGCCGGAAAGACTTGTTTTTTTTGATTGGTCGGTAGATTATTTAGCTGCTATTGCCATTGTCTTAGCTCTTTTTCAGCCAATATTTCTAGCTTTATATTATAAAATCAGCCATAAGCTTTAATTTCATTTAAATTCATGAGGGAAGGGAGAGTTCCATGTTTCAAGTTAGATTAAGTGAATTGATTGGCAAAGATATTGTTAATATTCAAAATGGCGGACGTTTAGGGATTGTAGCTGATTCTGATTTGGTTATTGATAGTGAAACGGGAGAAATTCAGTCAATTTTGCTTCCTAGTAGAAGTGGTTTATTTGGTTTTTTAGATCGGAATAATTTTACGATCCCTTGGAGTTGTGTCAAAAAGATTGGGAATGAGGTTATTATCGTCGATCTTGATGAAACACATTTTAACTATAAACGATTTAATTATTGACAAAAGGAATTCTACATCATACAATAGATTAAAACTAAAAAATATTACCTCACTCCATGGAGTGAGGTAGGGGTTGCGAAAATCAAGAGTAATCCGGGGAGCCGGCTGCTAAGAACTGGATGAAAGGGATCTTCGCCGAAGTGTAGTGATGAGCCTAGTTACTATGCTGGGACTGCATTAAATAAGTGCAGTACTGTCATCTGATTTACATCCCGTAATCAGATGGAGAACTATCTCACAAAGGGAGGGAGGCAGGTGCTATAGTTTATACAGCGATAGGCGGACCTGTGGCTGTTTTTTGTTTTATCCGGAAAAAATAAGAAACAAAGGAGGGTGGCTTTGTTAATGAAGTGTATTAAAATTGCGGTGATCGGTGCTAGTGGAAAGATGGGTTGTGCCATCATTAAAGGATTAAGTCAATATGCTGATTTGCAAATAGTAGGGGCAGTTGATCTCCAAAACATGGGTAAAGATGCAGGGGAATTAGCGGGAATTCCTGTTTTAGGAGTTCAGATCACAGATAAGTTGGAAGACGTGCTTATGGAAAAGAAACCAGATGTGGTCATTGATTTTACACATAAGCAAGCGGCGCAAAAAAACATTCCGCTTGTTTTAAAGAAAAGCATAGCTATAGTAGCAGGAACTACTGGCTTAGATGAGCAAGATTTAGTAGAGTTTGATCGTCTGGCTAAGCAAAATAATACCTCGATGTTTCTTGCTCCGAATTTTTCTCTGGGTGCTGTACTCATGATGAAATTTGCGCGGGAGGCCGGGCAATATTATACACAGGGAGAAATTATTGAGTATCATAATGATAAAAAAATCGATAGCCCTTCGGGAACAGCTCTGGCTACGGCGCGTGGTATGACGAAAGATTTTTCTACGGGAGAGGCGAGGGAAGAGAATCCTTCGCAATCCAGTTGTCGTGGTGGGGATTTTGGTGGGGTTAGAATTCATAGCGTTAGGTTGAAAAGTCTGATTGCTCATCAGGAAGTGCTTTTGGCAGGCACAGGGGAGCTGCTTACGATTAGGCATGATTCTTTTTCGCGGGAATCTTTTTTGCCGGGAATTCTTATGGCTGTGCGCAAAGTACACTTGTGGCAAGGACTTAAGGTAGGATTAGAAGAAGTTTTAGAACTAGACAATTAAGATAAATTAAAAAAAAGGGGCGGTTGTTTATGAATAATTTTCCTAGGCTGCTTACGGCGATGATTACTCCTTTTAAGGATGATTTAAGTATAGATTTTGCAGGGGCACAAAAATTAGCATTACAACTAATTGCAGAAGGTAATGAAGGTTTAGTTATATCTGGTACGACTGGTGAATCACCTACTTTGAGTAAGGAAGAAAAACTGGATTTATTTAAAGCAATTAAAGAAGCTGTAGGGGCAAAGGCTTGGGTTTTTGCCGGAACGGGTTCCAATTGCACACTTGATTCTGCTCATTTAACCGAGGAGGCAACCCGCACCGGTGTTGATGGGATTATGTTGGTGACTCCGTATTATAATAAGCCTAATCAAGAAGGTTTATACCAGCATTTTAAAACAATAGCGGCAACAACAGATTTGCCGGTTATTCTTTATAATGTACCCGGGAGGACGGCGGCTAATCTATTACCAGATACTGTAGCCAAATTGGCAGCTATCCCTAATATCGCCGCTGTAAAAGAATCTAGTGGAAATTTAGATCAAATTTCCATTTTAAAAACAAAAGTACCGGAAGATTTTTATGTTTATAGTGGTGATGATTTTTTAACTTTACCGATGCTGGCTGTGGGTTGTTATGGTATTATCAGTGTTGTGGCACATTTAGTTGCTAAAGAAATGCGAGAGATGATTTATGCCTATTTGGATGGAGATGTCCAAAAGGCTTGTCGGCTTCATTTACAGTTGTATCCGATTTTTAAGGCTTTGTTTGTAACTTCTAATCCTATTCCTGTGAAGAAAGCTCTTGCTCTTGCTGGTCGTCCTGCAGGGAAACTTCGTTTACCTTTAGTGGAAGCATCAACCGCTGAAACGCAAATAATCAGTGAAGCGATGAAGGCAGTTGGGGTATTATAGGAGATACTCCTACTGAAGGGTAGGGAACGGTGCCCTCACCGTTCCGTCTTGTAAGGCAGAAATAAATTATGCATTATACATTAAAAAGGCATTGCTTGCGAAGCAGTGCCTTTCCGATTTTTCGAACCTCGAACTTTGAGTATCACTTGTATTTAACTTTTAAATGATTTATAATAATAAAAGTGGTTAAATCAGAGCGGTAGTTCTTGGGTATGGAAAACCTTCTGGTCGGACTGTGGGGGAAGGTTTTTTTCATATATAAAGTTAAAAGCTATGCCCTAAAAAGAGCGGTATTCTTTTTTGTGTGTAAAAAAATTTAAAATATTGATAAGGAGGTTTATAATGGCAGAAAACAACAAACTGTCTTTGATTCCTTTGGGCGGTCTTGGAGAAATCGGGAAAAACATGATGGCTATTCGTTTTAATAAAGAAATCATAGTCATTGATGCAGGTCTCATGTTCCCTGATGATGAATTGCTGGGAATTGATATTGTTATTCCCGACTTTGCCTATCTCGTTGAAAACAAAGAGATGATTAAGGGAATTATTCTTACGCATGGACATGAGGATCATATTGGAGCACTGCCTTATGTTTTAAAAGAGATCAAAGCTCCAGTTTATGGGACAAAACTTACTTTGGGTTTAGTGCAAGAAAAATTAAAAGAAAATAATGTGGCTAATCCTAAACTAATCCCGATCCGACCCAAAAGTAAGATCAAGCTTGGGGGATGCTTTCAAGTTGAATTTTTTAAGGTTAGTCATAGTATTCCTGATGTAGTTGGTTTAGCTATTCATACACCGGTAGGCACGATTTTGCATACAGCTGATTTTAAATTTGACCAAACCCCTGTAGATGGAGAAGTTACTGATTTTGCTAGTATTGCTGAATATGGTAAAAAGGGGGTTCTTGTTTTACTTTCCGATAGTACTAATGTAGAACGGGCAGGTTATACTCTTTCCGAACGTGCTGTTGGGGAAACATTTGATGAGATTTTTCGTAATGCCGATGGCAGAATTATTATCGCTACTTTTGCTTCTAATATTCATCGTATTCAGCAGGTGATTAATGCAGCATATAAGTATAATCGAAAAGTAGCTATAGTTGGCAGAAGTATGGTTAATGTTGCTTCTATCGCTCAGGAAACGGGATATCTTACTATCCCGGAAAACACGTTAATAAATATTGAGGAGATTTTTTCTTATCCTAGTGAGCGTATCACGATACTGACCACAGGAAGTCAAGGTGAACCTATGTCTGCTTTGACGCGTATGGCGATGTCTGATCACCGTAAAGTTAAAATAGTTCCAGGTGATACTGTAGTTATTTCTGCTACACCTATACCTGGTAACGAAAAATTAGTAGCGCGCACGATTAATCAACTTTTTTATCTCGGAGCTGAAGTTATTCATGAGTCGGTTAGTGGGATTCATGTTTCGGGTCATGCTAGTCAGGAAGAGCTTAAATTAATGCTAAATTTAGTCCGGCCAAAGTTTTTTGTTCCTGTGCATGGAGAATACCGTCACCTCGTGAAACATGCCAAGTTGGCTGCACAAATGGGTCTGCCTAAAGAAAATATTTTTGTAGCTGAAAATGGGCAAATCTTAGAGTTTAATGCGCAAAAAGGTTCTGTCGGTGGTCGAGTGACCTCGGGGAGAATTCTTATTGATGGGCTAGGTGTGGGGGATGTCGGTAATATTGTTTTGCGTGACAGAAAACAGCTTTCTCAAGATGGTATTTTTATTGTCGTCGTGACGATAGACAAGGAAGCGAATCTGGTTATAGCCGGTCCGGATATTATTTCACGTGGTTTTGTTTATGTGCGGGAGTCGGAAGAGCTGATGGAAGATGCCAGAGAAAAGGTGAAGGTTGTTTTAGACCTTTGTTTTGAAAAAAAGATTACTGATTGGTCTTCGATTAAAGCACAAATCAGAGATGCTCTCGGTAAGTATCTTTATGAAAAAACAAAGAGACGACCAATGATTATGCCCATTATTATGGAAGTATAAAAAAAATGCGTTCTCAGGAACGCATTTTTTTTTTGCAGTTACACATGATAGTTAGGAGCATTAAGATGGAGGGGGATGATTACTTGTCGAGAAAAAAGATCTTGACTGTCCATAATTTCCATAACCATAGAAAGCCTAGGGAATTAGCAGCGGAAAATATAAAAGAATTAGGGGTTACTCAGGTTCCGCAAGAAACAACATCAAATATCCATTGCCTTACTATTGTAGGACAAGTAGAAGGGCATCTTATTTTACCCCCACAAAATAAAACAACGAAATATGAACATATTATCCCTCAGCTTGTTGCGGTTGAACAAAGCCCACAAATAGAAGGGCTGCTGATTATTCTCAATACGGTGGGGGGAGATGTGGAGGCCGGATTGGCGATTGCGGAAATGATCGATGGTTTATCTAAGCCTACCGTATCTATTGTTTTGGGAGGAGGACATAGTATAGGGGTGCCCATTGCTGTAGCTGCAGATTATGCTTTTATTACGGAAACGGCGACGATGACGATCCATCCTATTCGTTTAACCGGCATGGTCATTGGCGTTCCTCAGACCTATGAATATTTAGATAAAATGCAGGACCGCGTCATTCGTTTTGTGGAAAAACATTCGGGCATTTCTACAAAAAAACTACGTGAATTAATGTTTCAGACCGGTGACCTGGCTCGGGATATTGGTACGGTTTTAGTAGGTACAGATGCGGTAAATATTGGTTTGATCAATGAGGTAGGTAGTCTTTCACAAGCTGTAAATAAATTATCTGAATTAATTAAAATGAGCAAAACAGGAGGGAAGACCAGCCCATGATTATCTATACACCAGTTCCGCCTGAAGTATTATGGTATGAAGAAGAAAGGGAAGAAGTACAGATTGTGGAAGGAATAGTGCAAGGCATCCCAGTACAAATGAAAGTATTTGAAGGAAAAAACGTAGTAGTAGTAGAAAGAATTTTAAGTACCGATCCTGCTCATTTTTTACATAGCTCTTGTCAACCGGGCACCAAAATAATTTGGTAAAATTATTTGCCGAATAACATTAATAATAGTAAACTTATGATATGGGGTGAAAACATGCCTAAAACATCAATCTTAAAAGATGAAATAAAACAAGAACTAGCCGGAATTTTTCTGGTGGCCGTGTCTATCTTTATTTTCTTTTGTTTATGGCAAGAAAACATTACTGGTGATGCCTTTGCTATTGGTGCCATAGGAAGGTTTATTTGCTATGTGCTTAATAGTTTATGCGGCACAGGAAAAATATTGATTCCCGCAGTTCTTTTTATTGTGGGAATTAGTAAATTAATGAAACGGGTAAAATATGATATTTTTGCTTGGGGATCGCTCATGGTTTTATTGTTTTCAATTTTGGCGCTAATTCATTTAGAATTACCTGTGGATACCCAAACTATTGCTTCAGGACGGGAGGGGGTTGGGGGAGGCATAGTCGGGGCACTTTTCTCTCGTTTTTCGGTGATTCTTTTTGGTAGGGGCGGCTCTTACATTTTTTGGATAGTGATGATTACTTCTTCTGTAGTAGGTATAATTAGAAAAAGTTTAGCGGAAATAGTTAAACAATTTTTCGTCTATCCTAAAAATTTTTTTATTAATGCAAGGCAAACACTTGTTGAATTTCTTTTTGAAGAATATGAAGAAGGCGAGGAAAAATCTCAAAAAAGAAAGAGGGAGAAATTCTCTAAAAAGTCTCATAATACTGTGATTATTGACCATGATGACAATGAAGAAGCAATCATTAGGGCTAGCCACATCTCTCCAGTTTTAATTAAGAATGATAATTTCTTAGAAAAAGAAAAAAAACCGGATGCTGTTGTTCCTAAACCACAGAAAATTTCTGCTGACTTAAATCAGACTTTGTTGAAGGAGTTTCAATTCCCTTCTCTGCAATTATTGAAGAGTTCACCCAAAGTAAAAAGCTTAAGATTAAATAAGGATATCATTGATAATGTTCGTATCTTGGAGGAAACTTTAGAAAGCTTCGATGTAAAAGCTAAAGTAACCCAGGTGAGTAAAGGACCTAGTATTATTAGATATGAAATACAGCCGTCACCAGGGGTTAAGGTGAGTCGTATTGTTAATCTTGCCGATGATATAGCCCTTTCTTTGGCCACACCACAAGTGCGCATTGAAGCCCCCATCCCTGGTAAAGCTGCTGTGGGGATAGAGGTTCCTAATGAGGAAATTGCGGTAGTAACCTTACGTGAAGTTTTAGAAACTATACTTTTTCAGGATTCTCCATCAAATTTAACCGTAGCTTTGGGGAAAGACATTGCGGGCAATCCTATTGTGGCGGATTTGGCGAAAATGCCTCATTTACTGATCGCCGGAGCTACAGGTTCTGGGAAAAGTGTTTGTATGAACGCTTTAATTGCTAGCATTTTATATAAAGCCTATCCGCATGAGGTAAAAATGTTAATGATTGATCCTAAAGTTGTGGAGTTTTCTACTTATAACGGGATACCTCATCTTCTTTCTCCTGTCGTTACTGATCCTAAAAAAGCAGCCAGTGCTTTGCGTTGGGTTGTGCATGAAATGGAAAATAGATATGAGCTCTTTGCGGGAATGGGCGTTAAGGATATCCAACGTTATAATCAGATGTTAAAGAAAGAAGCAAAAGATGAGGAGTTCCCGCAATTGCCTTATATTGTGGTACTGATAGATGAGTTGGCTGATCTGATGATGGTTGCACCTGCTGATGTCGAAGATGCGATTTGTCGTTTGGCTCAAATGGCTAGGGCTGCGGGTATTCATTTGGTTGTAGCTACGCAAAGACCTTCTGTAGATATTATTACAGGTGTAATTAAGGCCAATATTCCTTCACGCATTGCTTTTGCTGTTTCCTCACAAACTGATTCTCGAACGATTTTGGACATGGGAGGCGCAGAGCGTTTGTTAGGTCGTGGAGATATGCTTTTTTATCCCACCGGGATGGCTAAACCTCTTAGGGTTCAAGGAGTTTACGTTTCTGATCAGGAAATTGAAAATATTGTTGATTTTCTTAAGGCTCAAAATAAGCCGATAGATTACGTGGAGCCTTGGGAAGAAGAAGGTGCTTCAACAACGGAGGCACTTAGCGAAGAAGATCCTTTGCTTGCTGAAGCGACCATGTTGTTTATTGAATGTGGGCAAGCTTCGATTTCGCTTTTGCAGCGTCGTTTAAGAATAGGGTATACTAGAGCGGCCAGGATTATTGACCAATTAGAAGAAAAAGGGATTGTGGGAGGTTATGAAGGCAGCAAGCCTCGGGCAATTTTAATGACCTGGGATGAATATGAAAGAACTTTTGGAGATAAAAAATAAAAAAATTTTGTTTATCAAATAAGATAAAATAGAAAGAAGAGAAGGAGGCGAAAAAGTGGAAAGACTTGGCGAAATTCTCAAAAATACGCGGCTAGAAAAAGGGCTTACTTTAGAGGATGTAGAAAAAAATACTAAAATACGACGACAATATTTAGAAGCTATGGAAAATGAACACTGGGATTTTTTTGAGGAATATGTATACTTGAAAAGTTTTTTAAGGACGTATTGTCGTTATTTAGACTTAGATAATAGAGAATCTCTGTATTTCCTGATAGAAGACCTTAAACCTAAACCACGTCCACAAAAGCTTCCGGAACAAATTGATTTAACCGCTGCCCCTCGTCGTAAAACAGGAGTTTTTCTTGGGATAATAGCAATTATATTATTACTTACAACTTCTTATATTTATAAGCAATATTTAAATCCTTTCCCCCATCTTTCTGAAGTTCCTCAGCTTGGTGAAGGTAAAGAGACCTTGTTACCGGAGCAATCTGGACAGGAACAACCAAAATTAGGAGAACCTGAATTGTCTGAGCCGGAACAAAATCAAGTGACAGAAGGACAAACTCAAAAAATAAACAGATTTAGATTATCTTTAAAATGTATAGATGACCGCTGTTGGGTTGAGGTGAAAAATAGTGAGGGTGAACATCTTTATCAAGGAATAATGGTTAAAGATGAGGAAATTAGTTTTAGTGACCTGCAAAAAATAACTTTAAAACTAGGTAATGCCGGTCAAGTGCAGGTGACCATTAATGAAGCAAATTTAGGAGTACTTGGAGAAATAGGGGCTGTGGTTACCAAGATTTATGGATTGGAAAATGGTGAAATAAAAGAATTGGGAGATTAGTGAAAATTGCGCTCTAACGGGGGAGATTTACGATGAATTTGGCTAATAAGCTTACTTTATTAAGAATTTTTTTGATACCTCTCTTTATGTTTATAATTTTAATTCGCATTCCTTATGGTCAATATATTGCTACAGCTATTTTTATTATTGCGGCAAGTACAGATGGTTTAGATGGTTATATCGCTCGTAAGCGCAAGCAAGTAACTAATCTAGGCAAACTTATGGATCCCTTAGCAGATAAACTTTTGATTACGGCAGCCCTGATTGTTTTAGTAGAATTAAGGCTGATTTCGGGTTGGATTGCCTTTATCATTATCGGCCGAGAGTTTTTTGTGACAGGGTTACGTACTATTGCCGCAGCCGAAGGGGTAATTATTGCGGCTAGTAAACTAGGCAAAATAAAGACGGTTACCCAGATTATCGCAATTACAGTAATCCTCCTTAATCTTCCTTTTGGTAAATATCTGATGTATATTGCCGTATTTTTTACGCTTTGGTCTGGGGTTGATTATTATTTAAATGCTAGAAAAAAGATAAGGTTGAAAGCGGAATGAAGATATTTATAAAATTTTTAGCCACTGGTTTTTATTCTGGGTTTTTTCCGTATTTCCCGGGTACTGTTGGTAGTTTGCTTGCTTTTATCATCGCGTGGTTTCTTAAATTAGATCTTTTATCAATTTTTTTATTATCAATCCTAGGTGTATATCTTTGCACACAAGGTGAGTTACTTTTTCAAAAACATGATTGCTCACATATCGTTTATGATGAATTTTGCGGCGCTTTTTGTGCAGCTTGGCAACTTAGTTCACTCCCTCAATTTATTATAGCTTTTGTTTTGTTTCGGTTTTTTGATATTGTCAAACCAGTTCCGATTAATAATTTGCAAGCACTTCCTCGTGGCTGGGGGGTTATGGCTGATGATTTGGCGGCGGGTATAATTACGCGTCTTCTTCTGGCAGTGTTTATATATTTTGGTATAATGTCGTAATGCTCATTTTCCAAGCTTTGTTAACAGAAAATGCTGTTGGGCTATGTTATAATAAGCAAGAGACAGGAGGGATGGGTTAAATTATGACAAGGAAAATATTGCGTATATTCACAATAATTGTTATAGGAGTTGCAAGTTTCGGTCTATTGGTAGGTGGAACGCATTTTTACCAAAGATTTATATATAGTAATCCTTTAGAAAAAGCGCTTATGAAAATGGAAGAGATAGAAGTACTGCAGTTTGAACAGAACAAAAACAGTCTTTTTCTGGCGGTTCAGTTTAATGTACCGGAAAGATTACAACCTAATTTTTATCTTTTGTTGGAGCAATTGCAGGGGCAAAAGAAAAATAAGTTAGATCATTGTGTGCTTGAAATTAAAAACACTTTAAATAATGAGGAGTTGGCGAGTTTTTTTAAGGCGGCTAAAATACCCCTCTATGAAGCTATAAGCACGGGACATTTTATCACCTTATCAGAACAGCTGACCGCACTTTCGCAAAAAGATAAAATAACTTATGACCTAAAAATGGACAATCAGTTTATTTTTATTACCGCGCATAAAGGAGAAGATTTCGCTCATTTAGTTATCAACAAAAACAGCGGAGAAATACCACATCAGATTATCACCACAGTGGGGGAGGAATATTTATAAATGAAGAAAAAAGAAATTACTATAGGCATTATTTTCGGCGTTCTCTCCTATTTGCTTTATATTGGTTATGACCTTACACCTCTTGTAATTTTGGGACTTTTGGGGTATTTTCTCTATGTGATTTCTAGAAAAAGAGGGCTTTTAAACCTAGCAAACCATCAAAAAGTTATTGAGAATATTAATTTTAGTTTTGAAGATATTGGCGGTTTGGATACGCCCAAACAAGAACTAAAAGAAGCTCTCGAGTTTTTAATTAAATCAAGTTTAGTATATAAAATGGGGATCAGACCGATAAAGGGTATTCTTTTGACCGGTCCTCCTGGTACGGGAAAAACTCTGTTGGCTAAAGCGGCTGCCGGATATTCCGATGCTGTTTTTATCTCCACATCTGGCAGCGAATTTATTGAAATGTATGCCGGTGTTGGTGCGCAAAGGGTGAGAAATCTTTTTCAGAAAGCCCGGGAAATGGCGAGAATACAAAAGAAACATCGAGCAATAATTTTTATTGATGAGATTGAGGTTTTGGGTGGAAAAAGAGGAAATAATACGAGCCATTTGGAGTATGATCAAACGTTAAATCAACTTTTGGTGGAAATGGATGGGATGAGTACAGAAACAGATGTCCAACTCCTGCTTATTGCGGCTACCAACAGACCTGATTTGTTAGATAGTGCCATTTTACGTCCCGGACGTTTTGATCGTCAGGTCAAAGTTGACTTTCCAGATAAGGAGAGTCGGTTGGCTATTCTACAACTTCATTGTCTGAATAAGCCTTTAGACAAAAATGCGGACCTCGCGGAGATTGCTGCCACTACCTATGGTTTTTCGGGGGCTCATTTGGAAAATGTGGCGAATGAAGCAGCTATTTTAGCTTTACGCGAAAAAGGTTCCGTGATCAAACAAGTTCATCTGAGGGAAGCAGTGGATAAGGTTATTTTAGGAGAAAAGCTTTCTGACAGGTTTAAAAATGCGGAAACCTTACATCGTGTTGCCGTACATGAAACCGGTCATGCCCTCATCAGTGAAACATTAAACCCCGGTTCGGTGGATCAAATTACCGTAACCTCACGGGGAAACGCGCTTGGCTATGTGCGGCATACGCAAAAAGAGGAGCAAAGCCTTTATACAAAGTCAGCTTTGGATAAAGAAATTATGATTCTTTTAGCAGGTGCTCTCAGTGAAGAATTATTTTTGGGGGAGCGAAGTACAGGGGCCGCTAATGATTTCCAACAGGCCATGGAACTTGTTCAGCAGATAGTTTCTACCGGTTTATCCCGCTTAGGTGTTATTTCTCTGGAGCTTTTACCTGAAAAAGAGTTTTATTATGTTTGTCAGGAAATTATTAGGGAATTAGAAAATCAAACAAGAAAGGTTTTGCAGGGAAAAGATATTTTACTTTTGCGAGTTGTAGAGGTACTCAAGAGCAAGGAAAAAATCAGCGGAAGGGAGTTCCGGCAAATTTTGTCCAAGCATGGAAATCATGAAGAAACGAGGACGGCGTAAAAGATAGTGTAAAAAAGCTCTCGAAAATGAGGGCTTTTTTATGTTTAGCCGGCTTAAATTTTAAAGTGCATTGCTTTATCTCGTTTTTTTCTGTAAAATGGTGCAAGTAGGAAGGAGAAGGTGACAGATTGTGCAAGCAGAATTAATTTCTGTA
>JAQVYD010000143.1 GCA_028709105.1 Clostridia bacterium | reverse complement strand
AAAAGGGCGGCGTGGTGTGTTGGCGGGGGATGTGGTGGAAGCGTTGCCGCTGGCGTTGAAGGATTTGGAGAGCTAAGAGGGGGAAAATTAATCATGGATTATGAAATAGGCGTGAGTAGGAGGGGACTTTTTCATCCTGTTTGGGCGGAGGTGGATTTAGGGAAGATTGTCCATAATTATCGAGAGGTAAGACGTCTGGTTGGTGCACAGGTAAAAATAATGGCGGTGGTAAAAGCTAATGCTTATGGACATGGTGCGGTAGAAGTAGCCAGGGCTTTGTCACAAGCAGGTGCGGATTGTTTTGGCGTGGCCAATATGCAGGAGGCCGTTCAGTTAAGGACAGCAGGGATTGAAGAGCCTGTCTTGATTTTGGGGTGGTTACCACCGGAGGACTATGAACAAGCTTTGCTCTGGAAGATAACTCTTGCTATTTTTTCCCTGGAGGAAGCGGAAAAATTATCGCGAACTGCTATGGCTAGGGGAGAGAAGGCTTTAGTTCATTTGAAAATAGATACAGGGATGGGACGTATCGGGTTTTGCCCTGATGCGCAAAGTTTAAGCAGGATCAAGCGAATTTTAGTCTTACCCGGGTTAGAGGTGGAAGGGATTTTCTCTCATTTGGCTCAAGCCGATGAGCGGGATAAAACATACACGAAGCAACAACTGCAGCTTTTTAAAGGGTTTGTGGAGAGGCTGGAGACGGAAACGGGGTTTAAGTTTAAAACAAAACATTGTGCTAATAGTGCGGCGGTGATTGACCATCCGGAAGCATATTTTGATTTGGTACGTCCCGGGATTATCCTTTATGGGTTAAAACCCTCGGCGGAAGTACATTTAGAACGCCTCAGATTACGTCAAGCGATGGCCTTGCGTGCTCGCATTTCTTTTGTCAAAAAAGTTCCGGCAGGAACGGCCATTAGTTATGGCGGCTCTTATGTGACCACTGAAGAAAGTATTATTGCTACTTTACCCTTGGGCTATGCTGATGGTTATTCGCGCCTTCTTTCCGGTAAGGCGGAAGTTCTGTGTCAGGGGGAAAGAGCTCCTTTGGTGGGCAGGATTTGTATGGATCAGTTAATGTTTGAGGCGACTGCTTTAAAAAATGAAGTGCAAAAAGGTGACCTAGTAACTTTATGGGGTCAAGACGGTGCCGCTTTTATTTCTGTTGATGAATTAGCGGAAATTTTGGGGACGATCAACTATGAGGTAATTTGTGCCCTTGCGCAGCGTGTCCCACGAATTTTTGTTTAAATAGAGCCTGACAAATACTGTTATACTCAGTGATGAAAAAAAATTGCCGAATTGGAATAAAAAGTTTTTTGGTTGATATTGACGAGAGTGATGCATAATATATATAATGAAGCAGAAGCAGTAGCGAAAAAAATGATGTTTTCATTATGAATTATGCATTATCTTTTCAAAGGGGTGGTTGTTGGTGGCAGATAGTAAGCGCATTATGATTAGTGTACCTACTGCGCTTTTGGCAGAAGTGGATGGATTAACAAATTTAGAAAATAAAAATCGCAATGAATTAATTAGGGAAGCTATGCGTTTCTATCTGGAAGAAAAAAGGAAGATGCGGTTAAGGGAACAAATGCGCTGTGGTTATCAGGAAATGGCATGTTTGAATTTAGCTTTGGCAGAGGAGTTTTGTCCATGTGAAGAGGAGGCTCATCTGCTTACGGAACAAAGATTAGTGGAGTGTTGCTCATGAGTATCAAAAGAGGCGATATTTTTTATGCCGAATTGAATCCTGTCGTGGGTTCAGAGCAAGGAGGCATCCGCCCTGTTTTAATCGTACAAAATGATATCGGCAATCAGTATAGTCCGACGACGATTATTGCGGCGATTACCAGTCAGCTGGACAAAGCGAAGCTTCCTACCCATGTGGAATTAGCTAAGGAAATTTGCGGGTTGGAAAAAAATTCAGTAGTTTTACTGGAGCAAATTAGGACGATTGATAAACAACGCCTCAAAGAAAAGGTCTCTTCTTTGGAAGAAGAGTTGATGAGCAAAGTTGATGAGGCTTTAGAAATAAGTTTGGGTTTGCTGGAACTTTGAGAGTTGGCCAAGAAAGAGAAAAATTAGTTTGTACATAAATAGACCGGATGGTCTATTTTTCTTTGCAGAAGGTATCATAAAGAGCCGAGAAGAATAATAGGAAAATAGTGTTTGTTTTTAATTCTGGGCGGGGAGGGGAAGCAATGCCTGTTTCTATTGGGATAACGTGTGGCTGGGAGGAAGAAAAGACTTGGCATAAACTTCATGATGAGTATGTTGGTGCTGTCCAAGAGGCTGGGGGCGTCCCCTTTTTATTGCCTAGTATTGCTTCTTTGGAACTAGTTGCTGTATATTATAACCAGTTGGATGGTTTTATTTTTTCCGGCGGTAGTGACCTTGACCCCCACTTTTTTGGGGAAGAGCCTCAGGAAGGGTTGGCAGAAATAACCCCACGGCGTGACCTTTGGGAAATGGCTTTAGCTCGTCTGGTTTTAGCGGGGAACAAACCGGCGTTGGGTATTTGTCGGGGTTTTCAGCTCTTAAATGTGGCGGCGGGCGGTACTCTTTATCAGGATTTAAAAGGGGTTACTGCACAGAAGCATCAGCAGCAGGCCCCTCGCTGGTATCCGACTCATACTGTAAAGGTACAGCCGGAGAGTCGTTTGTTTAGATTGGCTCAGCAAGAATCCTTTTTGGTGAACAGTTTTCATCATCAGGGGGTTCATCAGTTGGGGCAAGGCTTTCAAGCAGTAGCTTGGAGCAAGGATGGTTTAATTGAAGCGATCGAGTCTTCTGTCGCAGAGAAGAAGATTATCGCGGTACAGTGGCATCCGGAGTGTACTTGGTGCCAAGAGCGGATTTCCAGCTCTTTATTTAAAAATCTAGTGGAATGTGCTGCTTTTAAAGGAGGAAAAAAATATGGAAACAGGAAAAATAGCAGAGGTAACCAGAGGTGATTTGGTAGAAAGTATCCATCGCGGAGCGGTTGCCGTAGTAGACAGGAGCGGGAAAATCATTGCTTCGGCGGGGGATCCTGGTTATCTTACGTATTTTCGTTCAGCGGCTAAACCGCTGCAGGTTTTGCCTGTCGTGGAAAGT
>JAQVYD010000142.1 GCA_028709105.1 Clostridia bacterium | reverse complement strand
AAATTAATGATGTTACGGTAAGCGGGCCCGCCTTACGCCTAGCTCTAGGTAGTGAAAAAATGCGCTCTACTTTGCTTACGGAATTTAAAATCAGCGGAAACAACTTAGTTATAGCCGGAAAAGGGTTTGGACATGGTGTGGGCATGAGCCAGTGGGGGGCAAGAGCCCTTGCTGAACAAGGTAAATCGCCGGAAGAAATCGTTAGTTATTTTTTTAAGCAGATTCAAATAGTGAAAGAGTGGAAATGAGGTGGAGAGTCCATGAATGAGCAGCAATTGGTTCAAGTCAAGGAACAGCTGCTAAGTTTGAAAAATGAAGAGAGCCAACGAGGGGAGCACATTAGGGAGGGTTTGCGCACCTCACTAAGTGATTCGGTGCAGGAACTTTCGCTTTATGATAATCACCCTGCCGATGTGGGAGATGTGACTTTGGAAAGAGCAAAGGATTTAGGCTTAATTCTTTTTATCGAAGAACGCTTGGCGATGATTGATGATGCTTTAGAGGCTATCGCCCAAGGGAAATATGGGATTTGTGAACTTTGTGGGCAGGAAATTAGTGCCGAAAGGCTGCAGGCGATTCCTTACACGACCTTGTGTCAGGCTTGTAAAAAGAAAAATGAAAACTTAGAGCCGTTTCGGCGGCCTGTAGAGGAGGAGGTAATCCAACTGCCTTTTGGGGGATTGCAAGGTTATCACGAAGCCATAGAGAATAATGCTTTTGACGGAGAAGATGCTTGGCAGTCTGTAGCCCGCTATGGTAGTAGTGATTCTCCTTCAGATATAGGTAGTGTTGCTGATTATGAGGACACCTTTATTCAGTCCGGTGAGGATGTGGGGACGGTGGAGGATAGCGAAAAAATAGTAGCAAAAAAGGGCAAAGACGGTCAGTTTTATCAAGAGTAGCAGAGGGGAATATTTTTGTTTTTCTTGCATAAGATTATTTAAAAGACACACCTGCCAACGATGTTGTTTTTACTTTTCATTATGCATTATGAATTGTGCATTATGAATTGCATTATAGAAGGAGGGAGAAAAAGATGGAGATTAATAAAGATACCCCTCTTTATCAGTTGATTTTGGATAACCGAAAAATACTGCAGGCCAACGGGGTTACCGAGGTAGAAAGTTTTGACGAAAAGCAGGTTATCGCCGTCAGTAAGCTGGGGCCGTTGGTAGTAAGGGGAGAAGGGCTTCATATTACTCAGTTGAACTTGGAAGAAGGGCAGCTAACAATGGAGGGGGTGATCAATAGCTTTGAGTATATAGAGGATAAACAAGCTAAAATTAGGGCAAGGGGTAAAGGTGTTATGTCACGGCTTTTTAAGTAAAAAAATGAGGTGACAGTATGTCTGTGCTTGACCAGACCATCGTTTTTTTCTTTGTCACAGTCTGGGGGAATTGCGTAGGTTTGCTTTTTGACTGTTATCGTCTTTGCAGACAAGTGTGGCGGCCCGGATACTGGGGTACAAGTTTGGGAGACATTGTCTTCTGGCTTGTCGTTACTGTGTTTACTTATTTCTCGTTAATGCTGCTGACTTGGGGTGAAGTAAGGTTTTATGTTTTTTTGGGGATGGGGTTAGGTTTTTTTATATATCTAAAGTTTTTTAGTAAAACAGTGAGGAAATTTCTATTAAAAGTATCTGGTGTTATAAGAAATTTATTAATATATATATTTAAGATTTTTAATGTTCCTTTAAAAGCTTTTAAAAAAGCGATCTTGTTTCCCTTTAAATTATTGAGTAAGGTGATAAATTCTTTTAAGCCTCCTCTTAATCCCCCCGGGAGTTCATCTTAAAAAAAGGAGTTTGCGGGCTGACGTAGAATTCATTAATAACTTAAAAGAGAGTCCAAGGGAGTGAGGTTAAGTGGTGCGGAAGTTAAAAAGTAATAAAAAGACGCTGCCTCAGGCTTCTCTCACTGGTATTCCAGAAAATTGTGAAGATAGACAGAAAAGACGTAGAAAAAGGAAGATGCCTCGTTATCTGAAGATTATTTTCGCTGCTTTAGGGGCATATCTCCTTTTTTCTTTTCTGCTTGGTGGTTACAAGATTTGGGAGATCAAGCAGGAGATTATACAGCATAACGTGCAAAAGGAAGTATTGTTAAAACAGCAGAAAGATTTAGAAAAGGAGCTTGCTTTTTTGCAGGAACCGGAAATGATTGAAAAATTAGCGCGGGAAAGTTTAGGCATGGTCAAAGCAGATGAAATTTTAATTGTTCCGGCGGTGCCGGGTATAAACATTCCTAAACCTAAAAATATTAATATCGAGGAAATCCGTGATTGAAAGCTGTTGACACTGTGGGAAGGCTTAAGATATAATATCGTTGAATAGATAATAATTTACGTATGATTTTTTATGGGGGGAAGTTTTTTCACATGTCAGTATCTGTGGGGGTAATACTTGAAGGAGTAGTTACCGGTATTACGAATTTTGGCGCTTTTGTTGAATTGCCCGGTGGAACTACAGGGTTGGTACACATTTCGGAAGTAGCTGATACCTATGTTAAAGATGTTAAGGATTTTTTAAAGGAAAAAGACAAGATTAAGGTTAAGGTTATTAACATTGATGAAAAAGGGAAAATAGGACTTTCTATTAAACAGGTTAATCCACCTAAAGGAACCGCTAATTCTTACCGGGAGCGTTCTCGAGGTAGGTTGAACACGGAAACTTTTGAGGATAAACTAGCTAAATTCTTAAAGGAAAGCGATGAAAAACAATTGGAATTCCGCAAAAGCATCGATGCCAAGAGAGGGGGCAGGGGTTCCACCCGTTATTAAAGAGAAGATTGTTAAAAGCACTCCAAGGAGTGCTTTTTTAATAAATAATATCTTATTTTAATGCTCATCCTAATCTTGAAAAGGGGGTGAGTTTTATTGAAGCCTGATAATGCTGAAGAAAGTTTTAAATGTAAGCGTTGTGGTTTTACATTTTCCAGGAATTCAAGCAAGGAAAAGGAATGCCCATCTTGTGGTTTCACTTGTACAGTGGGTTCTTGTGGGAGTTTAGGGGTTTCTAATGAAGAGTATTAAAGAATGAAAAGGAGAAAAGCACCCTGTCAAAGGTGCTTTTCTCCTTTTCACCTTATGGGAAATTAACACATACCATAG
>JAQVYD010000024.1 GCA_028709105.1 Clostridia bacterium | reverse complement strand
TGTGTGGAGCTGTTGGCTGCCGGTGATAAAATTGTTGTTGTCGATAATTTTTTGAATAGTAAGCCGGAGGTTTTAAAACGGATCCAAGAGATCACCGGGAAAACCTTTAAGTTTTATGAGGTTGACCTTTTGGAGCAAGAAAAGTTGGCGCAGGTGTTTGCCGAAAATGAGATTGAGGCAGTGCTTCATTTTGCCGGCTTAAAGGCGGTAGGGGAATCGGTGCAGGAGCCTTTGCGTTATTATCTTAATAATATTACGGGTACTTTAATCTTGTGTGAAGTCATGCAAAAATACGGGGTGAAGAAGCTGGTTTTTAGTTCCTCGGCTACTGTTTACGGAGTGCCTCAGTGCGTACCAGTTACCGAAGATTGCCCTTTAAGGGCGGTTAATCCCTATGGGCGAAGTAAGTTAATGATTGAGCAGATTTTAGGCGATCTGTATCTGGCAGATCAGGAATGGAGTATTGCTTTATTACGTTATTTTAATCCCGGCGGTGCTCATGAAAGCGGGAGAATTGGCGAAGACCCTAAGAGGATTCCCCATAATTTGCTGCCTTATCTTACTCAGGTCGCTGTAGGTCAAAGAGAAAAACTGCGTATTTTTGGCAATAATTATCCCACACATGATGGTACAGGGGTCAGGGATTATTTGCACGTGGTTGATTTGGCGAAAGGGCATTTGCGGGCTTTGGCGAAAGTTCGAACCATGACCGGTGTGGAGGCTTATAATTTAGGAACAGGGGCAGGGTATAGTGTGCTTGATGTCCTGCGGAGTTTTACGGAAGCGACGGGACAAGAGGTGCCTTATATAGTTACAGAGCGCAGACCGGGGGATATTGCGGAGTATTATGCTGATCCGGCTAAGGCTTGGCGGGAATTAGGCTGGAAACCTGAGAGAAATCTGACCGAGATGTGCCGGGATGCGTGGCGTTGGCAAAAAAACAATCCGCATGGCTATCGGGAATGAAAAAGGGGAGAAAAGTAAGATAGAGAAATAGGGGTGTGCGTGTGGAAGAGGAAATTAGTCTGCGTGAATTAATGGAAACGATATTAGCCGGTAAATGGATCATCATGGCGATAACTATTGTCGCGATGCTTATTAGTGTGCTGTTTAGTTTTTGGCTCATCAAGCCTGCCTATGAAGCGAAAACACTCGTAGCCGTAAATAAGCCTAATCTTGTCATTGGTTCGGGAAGCGGATGGGGGGATTTGGCAAATATTCTTTTGGGAATGTCGCAAAGGAATCCCCAGTCTTATGTGGCACAGGCGAAATCGGCCGCTGTATTAAAAAAGGTGATGCAAAGACTGAATATCGATGCTCACAAAACATCGTTAAATATGTTTGCTCAGCAAATAAAGATAAGCAATATTAAAGAAACGGAACTGTTGGAGATTACCGTAAAAGATCAATCCCCGCAAAGGGCGGCAGAGATAGCTAATGCTTGCGCAGAGGAATTGGCGGAATTTGTTTCTACCGCCGATAAAGCGAAAGTACAGAAAATTTCAGCCTTTTTAGGAAAACAGGTTAATGAGGAACAAGCTAAACTCGACAGTAGTGTTGAAGAAATGAAACAGTTTTTAAAACAGCCGGATAGTGTCGTGAAGTTGGAAGCGGAGTTAAAAGCCAACTTGCTTCTTTTAGCAGAGTTCCAAGCGAGAAAAGCCAATTCGCAGATAGAAACCCAAAAGGTTGCTGCCGCGCTTGCTACGATAGAAAAACAATTGTTAACCATCCCGGAAAAGAGCGAATTGAACCCTGTTTATCTGGAGTTGCAAAAAGAGCTGGCTTTAAAGAAGGCTTTAGGGGCACAGCTTGATGTGGAAAAAATCTTAATTACAGCAGAAATAGCACAAGCCGATGTTCATATAAAAGAGCTGCAAGGCAAACTCGCCGATAAAAATTTGCAGTCAGAACAAATACAAGCGGAGATAGATATGGCGAAACAGAACTATGCCCTTTTTTATAAGAACTATGCCGAAGTTAAAGCGACCGAATCGCTAAAAGCCAATGAAGCAGTGTTAGGGATTGTTTCCCCGGCAGACGAACCGACAGTTCCCGTCGCCCCCAATAAAACTTTAAATTTAGCAATAGCTGCCTGCCTTGGTTTGATGCTAGGTATGTTTGTGGTGCTCTTGCGCTCGTATTGGGCGAATTCCGCGACTGATAGGCATGGCTTTTAGGGAGGCTGTTTTATGAAGCGGAAAAAGGGATTCTTTATGATCAGCCTCGATACTGAATTAGCTTGGGGCGAATCTGATTTAGGACGAACGGAAAAACATAGAAAATATTATGAAGGTGCCAGGGAATGTATAGATTGTTTGTTGTTATTCTTTAAAAAATATAATATCCGAGCAACTTTTGCCCTCGTGGGACACCTGATGTTAGATGGGGGTATGGAAGAAGTTAACATTGAGGAAAACTCTATTTGGTACGGACAGGATATTCTGAAAAAAATAATCGCTATCTCTCCGCAACATGAAATAGCATCACATAGTTTTAGTCATCGTATTTTTGGCGCAAAGGGCTGTACTTACGAAGGGGCGAAAACAGACATCCAAAAATGTGTTGAAGCAGCTAAGCTTCATAACCTGGAATTAAAATCTTTTGTCTTTCCCAGAAATTCTGAGGGATACAAAGAAGTTTTGCAAGAACAGGGGTTCAAAGTATATCGCGGCAAGGGCAATGAATGGTATGAGAAAATCAGAGTAAGGGTGCTAAGGAAAATCGGACATATCCTTGACGAGTTTTTGGTAATTGCTCCCAATACGTCTTTACCTGTGCGTGATGAATTAGGTTTGTATAATATTCCGGGCAATATGTTGTACCTTTCCCGAGACGGTTTGCGAAGGTTAATCCCGATTTCTTCCAGAGTAAAAAAAGCGAAAAAAGGAATAGACAAAGCCATTGAACGGGGTGAGGTCTTTCATTTATGGTTTCATCCTTGCAATTTAGCCACGGATCAAGAAAACTTATTAAGAGGCATAGATGAGGTCTTGTGCTATGCCAGAGAAAAGATTGATCAAAAACAGATGACGAATATAGTAATGAGTGATATCCCGCGGCTATTTGCTTAACGACGGATCATGGTTCAAAGTGAGGCGGTTGCAAATTGAAGATACTGTTCGTTACGACAATATCGAATGCGATTAATGCTTTTTTGATTCCGCATATAGAACTTTTGCTTAAACAGGGGCATGAGGTGGATCTTGCTTGTAATATTGTGCGGGAAGTAAGCCCGGAACTTTTACGGCTCGGTTGTAAGGTTCACAAGATATGTTTCCAAAGGTCTCCTCTCAAAAAAGATAATTATACCGCATATAAAAAAATAAAAAGGCTGGTTTTATCGGAAGGCTATGAAGTAATACATACCCATACTCCTGTAGCTTCTTTTTTAACCAGATTGGCGTGTAGAAAGATGGCTAAGGTAAAAATTCTCTATACTGCCCATGGTTTCCATTTTTATCAAGGGGCCCCGTTAAAAAATTGGTTAATTTATTATCCCTTGGAGAAGGCAGCCGCAAGATGGACCGATAGTTTAATTACGATGAATAAAGAAGATTATAAATTAGCCCATAAATTTAAATTGAGAAAAGCCAAGGCAATACATAAGGTTAATGGTGTGGGGATAGATTTACAAAAATTCGTCCCCCAGACTCTCGCCAGGAAAAGGGAATTACGGAAAAAGTATGGATATAATGATGATGACTTTATTTTAATCTATGCGGCAGAACTTAATTATAATAAGCATCAGGATTTATTGATTAAAGCAGTAAAATTAGTGAGAAATAAAATGCCGGGGATTAAGCTTTTATTAGCAGGTAGTGGTAGCTTGGCAGAACAATACAAGAAACAGGTTAAGAGGTTGGGCTTAGAAGAAAATATATCTTTTTTAGGTCATCGTGATGACATTGCTGCTCTCTTGCTGCTCTCCGATCTTGCTGTTTCGTCATCAAGACGTGAAGGGTTGCCGGTTAATGTTATGGAGGCTATGGCAACGGGATTACCTCTCGTGGTTACAGATAGCCGAGGTAATCGAGATTTAGTAAGTGATGGGGGAAACGGATATGTTGTGGGAATAAATGATGTCCCAGGCTTTGCCGGGGCGATAGAGAAACTTTATTCTTCGGCAGAAATCAGACAGCGCTTTAGCGAAAAAAGTCTTGACCTCGTAAAGCGATATGCGCTTGAGCGGGTTAAGGAAGAGATGAAGGAGATTTATGCGCACTATCTGTAAACAAGAGGGAATTACTTTAATTATTATTTTAATGGGGCTGTTTTTAAATCAAGCTCATATCATTTTTGACGTTAATTTTTCTTTGGCCGATTTCTTTTGTGGTCTGGCGTTCTTGCTCTTGGTATTTAAAAACCGCTTACGACTGCCTTCCGCCCCCACTATGTTTTTCCTGCTCGTTTCCGTCTCTGTAATTTTTACCACTGTTTTTTATGTTCCCCGCAAATTTGCTTATAATCCTGATTTTCATGTGATGATCATTGGTTATCTTAAATTACTTGCCGTCTTTGTTTATTTTCTTATGGGTTATAATATCGCCAATTTGAAGCTGACGGATAAAACTTTGCAAGGATATGCTCTGTTTGCTTTAGGGATAGCCATGATCGGAGTAATTATTACGGTATTTAAGCTCAGACCTTTTGCGCAAATTTTATTTTTCGATGAGACAAGATTTAAGGGATTAATGAATGACCCTAATTATTTTGCTGTTGTACAGCTTACGGCGTTAGTTTATTTCAGCAGAACGGAAAAGATCAATACTTTATTTAAAAGCGTGGCGGTATTGTTTATTGTTATCTCAGTTTTAATCTCCGGCTCAAAAACCGGAATAGTTACTTTCTTTTGTTATTTGATTTTCAGGGTAGTAGAATACTTGATTAAAGCGGAAAAAAAATTAAGCACGTTCATTGTACGGCTGTTTTTTGTGATTTTATTAGTCGCAGCAGTACCTGTTGCTTTAAGCATAGGGCAAAATCTAATCAACCATCTTACTGCTGTTATCCCTGCTTGGGCAAGGATAGAAACTGTTTTTACTGATTTTAAGGCGGCTATTTTTGGCGGTGAGTCCAGCCGGGATCTCGCCTGGGAAATAGCGTTAGAGATGATTAAAGCTTCGCCGGTAATCGGGATTGGCGTAGGAATTTATCCTTGGTTTGCTAAGCAATGCTTTGAAACCGGAGTGATTGCTCATAATACGTATTGGCAATTATCTGCCGCGAACACGTATTGGCAATTAACCGCCGAGAATACGTATTTGCAATTAGCTGCCGAGTGGGGGCTTCCGTTAGCCATTATTTTCTTTTCTTATCTGTTTTATGTAATTAGTAAGGCTACATTTTCTAGAAAGAACAAGGGAGAAACGGATTCTATATTAAGGGATATCCTTATTATCTTTTTAATTAGTTCATTGGCGATTTCTTTAAATCATGCCAGGTTATTCTGGGTAGTTTTAGGGGCATTTATGGTTAAGATAAGGGGAGTAAGAGGATGATACAAGAGTATGAGAGAAAAACAAATAGCGAAAAGGAAAGAAGCAGTACGGTTGTTAAGTGCCTTTTCCTCATTCTTCTTTTCCTGGCTCCTTTAAACAAGGGGATGGTTTTTGAAGAACAATTTTGGTTCCCGGCCATGTTTATCGCTTGGCTCCTATTTTATGTGCTGAAAAATCAAGGCCAGAAAATAAAATTCAGCCTTCCCGTATTTTTGCTGCTGCTTTTATGTCTCAGTTATTTTTTGAGCTTTCTGCGAGCCGTTTCCCCACATCTGGCTTATGTCGGTTTTTTAAAATACATTTTTTATTTTGCGGCCTGCTTTCTTGCGACCCATCTTTGGCGGGGGGAGGACGAGGGCAAGCAGCATATTCTGCTTGCTATGGTTGGTGCGGTTACTGTTGCCACAATCTATACTTTTTTGGTGCAGGCTCATTTCTTGAAGCCCCCATTTTATTTCAGCAAAGAACGTTTTTTTTCTGTCTTTCAGTATCCTAATACTTATGCGATTATGTTGGCAGTATCGATTATCTTTATTGTTTATTTATTTTCAGTCAGTACGAAAAAGTGGGGCAAGGTGTTGCTTTTGACGGCGTGGTTTTTCAATACGGTAGCTTTTTATGCTGCTGTATCCAGGGGGGCTGCGTTAGTCTATGCCCCCGCCCTTCTTTTCCTGCTCTTTTCCCTGGAAAAAAAGGATCGCCGGCAAACCTTGGGGAATATTATTTTAATTAATGCTCTTGCTCTGATTAGTGCTAGTTTTATCCTGCAAAATCCCGGGGTGAAAACGATCTTCGTCTTGTTTTTGGGTTTGCTGCCAATCCTTTTTGTAAACTTGTTGTTAGAGAAAGAGGTGTTAAGTCCTTCCTTGGGAGCCGGGTTAATAATCGTTCTGTTTCTTGCGGGTGGTCTCCTGCTCGTAAGGTATTTCCCGGAGAAGGCGGTTCTCTCCCCCTTAACCAGATTGACGGAAATAAATTTAGAAACTAAGGCCGTAGGTGCCCGCTTTTATTTATATGTCGATGCCTTAAAACTCATTCAAAAACATTGGTTGATCGGGACCGGCGCCGCTAGTTGGGAGGTTTTATACAGAACGATCCAAGGCCATCGTTATGACAGCAGCGAGGTACATAACAGTGTTTTGCAAACGATGGTGGAAAGCGGCATTATTGGCACTGTTTTCTTCTTGGGTATCTTCGGTTTTATCTTGGGACAGCAAATTTGGCGCAGAAAAAAACAAAAAAATACGGTTTTTACGAGAATCGTTTTTTTAGCAATCCTGGTGCTTTTTTTACATTCTTTCATTGACATTGACCTCAGTTATGCTGCGGTAAGTATGTATTTTTTTGTTTTAGTAGGTTTATTGGGGAGTGAGTACAGTTTCCCTCCTGCTTACAGTAAAGTACTCCGGAGGATCTCCTGGGTTTTAGTGAGCGTTTTATTCTTTTCTGTCACAAGTATGGGTTCAGCGTATTTTTTGTCCCAGCGGACTGTCGCTACCATTAAAACAAACCGAATCGCCGAGGTTGCACTGGTTCCTCAACATGAGTATAACTTAGCGCTAGCGCAAGAGTTGTCTCCGCTAAAGTCGTTTTATTCGTCTTATCTGGGGTTGATTAAAATAGCGCAAGGCGTACAGCAGGGAATACCTGTAAAAATTGAGGAAGGTTTAGAGTGTTTAGAGCGAGCCATTGAAGTGAGTCCGTGGCAATGTGAAGCGTATTTAACGAAGGGGTTAATGTTAGTGGAATTACAGCGGGGAGAAGAGGCGATTCCTTATTTTGAGAAAATGATTACTTTAGGGCCGATGCAAACGTCCGGCTATGCGTATGCAATAAAAAATTATGCTCATTTGGCTTTAGGAACCGGCCAAGGAAAATATCTGGGGCTTACCCGTCAAGTGTATTCCCGGGCGGAAGCACAAATGCAAAAGGTTGAGCCGGAGCGGCTGCCTTATTGGGAGTATGAAAAATTAGATGAGGATGCTTTAATTAATTTTTATGCCGGGATCGCCGAATATTTGGCGGGGGACTATATCCAAGCCGAAAATTATTTTTACCGTGCGCTGGCGGAGGCTACCGCTGTTCTCTTGGAGGAGACTAAAGCCTGGATAGTTGTGACTCAGGAAACGCGGGGTATCAAAGTGGCAGAGGTGGCCAAGCCGGAGGAAGTGAAATTTGTAAGGAGTATTCTGCAGAAATATAGGACAAAGGTAGAAGAGAGAAACGGATGCTTGCCAAAATAGTTCTGCACTTTATCAGTTGTTTTGGCAGGGATTTTCGAAAATTTGTTTAATTAGAAAATAAAGACGAAAAGATTAAGTTAGTTTAGGAGGGATAAAGATGGATATTGAAAACCTCGCAATAAGTATGGCTGAAGGGCAGGAAAAGGCTACGCAGTGTAATACATACCGAATAGGTTATTCTGAAACTGAAATATTACTAGACTTTGGTGTTTTGGCTAAGCAAGGTGATACCAAGGGGTTTAATGCCGTGGAAATCCTCTCCAGGATAGCTTTGCCTGTGGAAATATTGGAGCATTTATTGATGTCTTTATTTTTAATTGGGAAGGATTACGAAAAAGAATATAATCGCAATATTGGCATGAGCTTGGAGGAAGAGGAATAGAAAAAGGAATAGAAAAGCTTAAGCTTTTAGCTTAAAGGAAAATGGTGAAGCGGTTAAGGTGATGCTCAATGGTTAATTTAATGCTTTCCTTTTTATTAATATTGTTGCTCATCGTCATGCTAAAGTATCTGGTAAGATATATTGTTTTTTTATTTAAAAAATTAGCGACATTAAGAGATGAACCTGTTTTTTACAAAGAAAAAGATGCCGTTTTAGATGATAAAATCGCCTATATCCAAAAACAAACTTGTAGTAAGAAGATTTGCGGGGAGGGTGTTTATCAAGTACCTGCTGAAATAAGGAAGGAGTTAAAAAAAAATAAATTTTCTCCTGAAGCTTTACAAGAATTAGCTGACAGCATCGTTGCACATACAGGGGTTTATAATACGGTTAAAGTAATCGTAGATGATTTGAATTCGGATAGTATCTCCGGTTTATACGAAGCCCATGGCAAAATAAGCTGGGAGTTGCACTTATATAAGGATCTGCGTTATAATCTTCAACAGATCATTGCTATTTTAGTGCATGAATGTATGCATAATTTTTTGTTTTATTATAATCTGGAGCTTTTTCCGGAAGAAGATAATGAGATTCTTACTGATGTAACTGCGGTTTATCTCGGATTCGGGAAATTGTTAATGCAAGGATATAAACCGATTAAAGAGATTGTCGATAGTGGTTTCGCATATAATGATCACAACTTTGTAGTAGATAGATGGAAGATCGGTTATTTAGATTTGAGTGACCTCGCTTATGTGATGAGGAAGATGAAGGAGCGGGCTAAAGTCTCTTTTTAAAAGAAAAGAGACTTTGCCTTTTTAGAGGAAGAGGCTTGTTAATTTTAAAGTT
Source organism: Clostridia bacterium (assembly GCA_028709105.1). Taxonomy (GTDB): domain Bacteria; phylum Bacillota; class Peptococcia; order DRI-13; family DTU073; genus JAQVYD01. Next base: position 4,140 of record JAQVYD010000024.1, on the reverse strand, counting down.
TTTTGAGAGAATAGATGTACTTAAATGAAATTTAAGTTTGCCGGAGAAAATAATTTCAGGGGTGTGCCTTTTGCGAACAAGTAAAAAAATAATTAGAATAATTAGGAATATGATTAAAAATATGATTAAGAAAACAACAGTGGTTTTTTTATGTTTGTCTTTAGGTGTATGCTCGGTGCCGACAAAGGCCGTTGCTAAAGAGGACACGGTTTATGACCTTATTGTGGTAGGGGGCGAACCGGAGGGAATTGCGGCAGCAGTTTCGGCGGCCCGTAATGGCTTGCATACTCTTTTGCTTGAGGAGGGCGAGGCTCTGGGCGGGTTGATGACTTTGGGCGGTTTGAATTTTTTGGATATGAGTTATGGTCCACAGAAAGAGTTACTGACGAGGGGCATTTTCGCCGAGTTTTATAAGGAAATGGGTAATGCCTTTGACTTGGCCGAAGCTAAACAATACTTTAGGCAGCTTGTCCAAAAGGAGGAAAAGATTGCTTTAAAGTTGGGCACAACCTTTGTCGCTCCCCTAATGAAGGGTAAGACATTGCTGGGGGTGAGGGTCAAGGAAAAGGGGGAAAGTAAAGATTATTTTGGTTCCCGGCTGATTGATGCTACGGTCGATGCCGATGTAGCGGCTGCGGCGGGAGTGCCATATACTATAGGGGCTGAGGATTATGGGCGAAAAGGTGAATTGATGGGGGTAACCTTGGTTTTTCGGGTGAAAGAGGTTAATTGGCCTTATGTTTTTCTTTATAATAATTGGCTGAGGCTGCTTAGTAAGATTAAGAGCGGGTGGGGTGACCCTTACGCCGGGGCTAATTGGAAGGTAGCTTGGGGGTATGGGGAGCAAGCCTTAGCTTATCAGCCCCATGACGAGCAGATGCGTTTCCGGGGACCTAATTTGGCCCGGCAAAAGGATGGAACGGTTTTAGTCAATGCTTTGCTTATTTTTGGGGTGAATAGTCTTGATCCTGCTTCTAAGGCGGAGGCACTGGTGCGCGGTAAAGCCGAAATTCCTCATCTGATTAAATTTATGCGCAAAAACTTCCCCGGTTTTGCCCGGGTTAAATTTGTGGATACGGCAGAACGCCTTTATGTCAGAGAAACGCGCCATATCCGGGGGGAGTATCGTTTGACGATTACTGACGTTTTAGAAAATAAGGACCATTGGGACAGGATTGCTCACGGTAGTTATCCTGTTGATCTTCAGCCTACGGCTCCTGATAATTTGGGGAATGTGCTTGGTAAACCGGCTCTTTATAGCATCCCTTTCCGTTGCCTTGTTCCTTTACAGGTGGAAAATTTACTGGTGGCGGGCCGAAGTGCTTCTTATGATTCCTTGGCTCATGGTAGTGCGCGGGTTATTCCGGTCGGGATGGCGGCCGGAGAAGCCGCCGGGGTTGCCGCCGCTTATTCCCTGGAAAAGGGGCTGGGTTTTCGGGAATTAAGCCGGGATCAAGCAGCAGTTAGGGCTGTACAGGAGCAGTTAAAAAAGCAAGGAGCGTATTTGGTGGCTTATACCCCGCCCAGACCTGCGGTGATGGAGCATTGGGCTTATCCGGGACTGCGGGTCATGCGGGAATTAGGGTTGGCTGCCGGCGGTTATGCCAATGACTATCACTTGGATACCCCGATTCATTATTGGGATGCTAATTATGTGTTTAATCAGATCACTATGGGTACAGAGGAATTTAATTTCCCGGAAAACATTACGCGCGGTCATTTGCTTACCGCGGCGGTACAGGTTTTAACAGGGTGTGCCGTTAGCCCTGCAGAGGCGGTGGCGATACTTATGGAGAAAGGGTTTTTGACAGAGGAAGAGGGGAAATATTATACTGCTGTAGAGGATAACCCGACTTTTGGGGAATTGTATGTCTTGGCAGCACTTCTTTATACAGCTAATGCAGCGGATTAGCATAAGCTGGGTAAGGGGTTCCCTTTATCTTACGAGGATATGCTCAAAGAGGGAGGGCGAAACTTCAGATAAAGAGCAGGTTAATGATGGTGTGTAGCGAATTATATTATAGAAAGAAACGTTGGTTTTCAAAAAGAAGGGAGGCATTATTTATTGAAACCGGAAAAAGAGAAGCAGACCAAGCGGAGAATTATCCTCAGCGTGCTGAGCGGTTTGTTAATTATGGCTGTTGTTTACGGTTATTATAAGTGGAGTCTTCCTGTCCCCGGCCCTACCATTAATGGGCAGGCGGCTTATGATGTCATTGTTATCGGGGGAGAACCGGAAGGGGTTGCCGCTGCGCTCTCGGCAGCTCGTAATGGGTTGAAAACCTTACTGATTGAGGATGATGATGTTTTGGGCGGGTTGATGACTTTAGGCCGGTTGAATTTTCTGGACATGAATCATGGCCCGCAGCAGGAGTTGTTGACGAGAGGGATTTTTGAAGAGTTTTATAAAGATTTGGGGAATGCCTTTGATTTGGAAGAGGCTAAAGCTTATTTTCTTAAGAAAGTGAAGAGGGAAAAAAATCTTACTCTTCTTTTAAATACAGAAGTAATTGCTCCGCTGGTGGAAGGGAATAAACTAGCAGGAGTCGAGGTCAAAGAAAATGGTTTTACAGTCAAATACTTAGGTTTACGGGTGATTGATGCGACAACAGATGCCGACCTTGCCGCACAGGCAGGAGTCCCTTATACTATTGGCGGGGAGGATTATGGTGAAAAAGGACTTTTGATGGGGGTAACCCTGGTTTTTGAGGTTTCCGGAGTTAATTGGGATCGGGTGATCCAGTATCTCAAACATGAAGATAAGAACCCTCATACAGGGGCGGATAAGGTAGCGGCCTGGGGCTATGGTACGGAAGCGGAAGGCTACGTTCCGCGGGATCCGTTGATGCGTTTTCGCGGTCCTAATTTAGCCCGGCAAAAAAATGGGGATGTTTTAGTTAATGCTTTGCTTATTTTTGGTGTTGATAGTTTGGATCCTGTTTCTAAGGCGGAGGGGATTGCCAGAGGGAAAAAGGAGATTCCGCACATTGTTGAGTTTATGCGTAAGAACTTTGCCGGTTTTGAAAATGCTGCTTTTGTAGGCACGGCTGAGCAGTTGTATGTGCGGGAGACTCGTCATATTCAGGGGGAATACCGTTTAACGATTACTGATGTTTTGGAAAATCGTGACCATTGGGATAAAATTGGTTATGGCAGTTATCCGGTCGATGTGCAGCCTACTAACCCCGCCAATTCCGGTAATGTTATTGGGAAACCGGCTATTTATGGGATCCCTTTCCGTTGTTTGGTACCTTTAGATGTGGAGAATTTGCTTGTCGTCGGCAGGAGCGCTTCTTATGATTCTCTGCCGCATGGCAGTGCGCGTGTTCTGCCGGTGGGGATGGTGACGGGAGAGGCAGCGGGGGTAGCTTGTGTTTATTCAATCCGGGAAGGAATTCCTTTTCGAGAAATGACGGGGTCACGTACTGCCATGAAGTGGGTGCAGGAAAGATTGAAGGCACAAGGGGCCTATCTCGAGGATTATATCCCTCCCCGGCCTGTCGTCATGGATCATTGGGCTTATCCGGGGGTGAGGATCACTAGAGAATTAGGGTTAATTGAAGGCGGCTATGATAATGATTATCAGTTGGAGCGCAAGATTAATAAGTGGAATTTGGAAAACAAGTTAAACAAAGTGCTTCGTGTGGCCTATGAACGGAATCCCCGGGTTAAACTGAGACGGGTGGAAATACCGCTGACCATTAAGCAAAAGGGCATGGTTATTGCTGTGGCGGAAGGGCTGACGGGGAGAAAGTTATCTTTTGCTCAGGCGCGTAATCTTTTACAGGAAAAAGAGATTTTAAGTGAAGAACTGGTCGAGCGGATTGTGGATTGGGAAGAAACACCTAGTTTTGCTGAAATGTTAGTCTTATTGGCTAATTTATATAAATTTCTTTTAGTCTCGGTATAATTTAGGTAAAAAATGTCGATTTTAGTCGTCTGTGGAGGCGGAGATGATGTTGTTTAAGCAAAAACACCTGCAATGGGTGGGCATAGCTTGTCTTATTTTAGGCTTGGTTGTTTCTTTAGTGCTTGGTGTTTATCGGTGGCAGGCAGAGAAAGAATACCGCGCGGTGGAAATACTGCTTGATTATGATCAATTAAAGACTCTGGCTGCCGCTCATCAACTTCCGTTACAAG
>JAQVYD010000141.1 GCA_028709105.1 Clostridia bacterium | reverse complement strand
GAAAAAGTTTCTGCTCATCCGCTTAGTGAAGTAAGCGGTGTATCTTTAAAAAAGTTTGCTTGGACTTTAGTCTATGAGAATGCAGAAAAGTGTTTTTATCGTGGGGAAATAGCTTTTCAAGTAAATTATCAAGAAATGGAAAGCACACCGGAAAAGACGGAAGCCCAAGACCCGTGGATGGAAGAATATTTGTTTAATGAATTGTTACTTACGGAAAAAAAAGAGGAGGGTTTCCTCTCTTTAGAGGAGAATCCGCTATCGTTAAAGGAAGAAAACAGGGTGGTAGAAACAGCTTTCTCGACTTTACTTTTAGACGGTGCTGAACTTGATGGTGGGCAAGATTCTCCTCCCCTTGTCGGGAATAAAACGTGGGAGGTTGTTCTTCCTTGGCGTTCTTGGCTTAGGGGTAAGGGGACAAACAAGCCGCCTCTGCTTAAAAAAGTGCATGTCGCTCAGATAGGTTTGTCTACGCTTTTGTTGGAAGCACTAATTAAATTGGAAAGAAAAGAGGAGTTCGATTTTGCTAAAGAGGAAGACCCGCTTACAGTTGTTGCGGAAGAAACAATCTTTGAAATCACGCAGGATTCCGTTTGTGAAATTATGGGACTGTCCACAGAACGCGGTTTAGGGAAATGCTCTTATGAGGCGCGGTGTGAATGTTTACTTCTGCAGTATTTGAAAAAAATCTCTTTGGTTTATGTTAGTTCATACCAGGGGGGGGAGCGCCTTTCGCTTGCTTCCAGCGTAGGGGAAGAGTCAATCAGGATGAAAAACTGTGCGGAATCTCTATATCCTGTAGGGGTTACGAGCGGGAGTGAACAGGTCAAGTGGGGTTTAATCGGTGAAAACAAAATATTCTCTCAGAGTAAGAGTTTTTGCAAAATACAAAGGGAATTGGAAGAAGAGAAGGGGGAAGTTATTCCTGAAAGCAGTAAGCCCGTAATTAAAGAGGCCCTTCCGTTTATAAAAAGGAATAAGCCCGGTGAAAAATGGTTAAAAAAGAGAGATAATCTGCCTAATTGTACGTTTAAGACTGTTATGACTATAAAAATTTAAATTATGTCGGAAAAATCTGGGCAAGGCGAGACATAATATGCCAAAATTTACCACAAGCCTGTAATATAATAAGGGCAGTTCTGAGAAGGCGGTGATACATTTTGCTGAAAGTTTTGCCTGGGTCTGTTTGGCTAAGCAAAAGGTTGTGGTCTGATTCTCTTTTAAATATTTTTTCCTTTAGTTATGGTGGAGTTTTTCTTTTAGGTATTTTACTTTCTCGAGCTGTGCTCTTGGGTGAATTATATCCTTTTGGTGTTGGTTTTCTGGCCGGGCTCTGTATTTATAAAGTGCGAGAAAGGGGAATAGCCTTTTTAGCTGTTCTTTTAGGGACTTTGCTCACGATAAGAGGGCTGCCCTTATTAGGTTATGTGGGGAGTCTCCTGATTTTATTGACCGTCTTTTTTTGTTATAAAAAAGAGGATTCCTCGTGGCTGACTATGCCTGTGCTGATTTTTGCCATTCATTTATTAACTAGAGGCGGAATTGCCTTTTGGCTTACTAATGAATTATATGTCTGGATGGGGATAATTTTTGAAAGTTTTTTTGTCAGTGTTTTTGCGATCGTTACGGTGATGGGATTGCAGGCTTATACCAAGATAACGGAAGGTAGTATTTTAACAGTTGAAGAAAGTACAAGCTTAGGGTTAATTGTTTTAGGAGTGGTGATGGGAGTAGGAGGGCTTTCTTTATTAGGATGTAGTTGGCAGAGCGTGCTTAGCCGCTGGTTAGTGTTGTGGGGGGCTTTCTTAGGGGGACCGGGGTGCGGAGCCGCTATTGGAGTGGCGGTAGGACTTGTCCCTAGTCTGCAGGGGGTTTTTACGGTTGGTTCTATTGCTTATTATGCTCTGGCCGGACTGTTGGGGGGTATCTTTCGTAGTTTTAAAAAAATCGGGGTTATGGTGGGTTTTGCTTTGGCTAGTCTCCTTCTCTCTTTCTTTTTTGCAGAAAGTATGGAGATTGTGCAAGCCTTAAAAGAAACGGCAGTGGCGATCCTTGTTTTTTTGTTTTTTAATCTACCGGTAAAAAAGGAAGCGGTTTTGGCGACTGCTTATCGGCAGAATGATTTAGGGGGAGAAATAAATTTTTATTATGCGGACAAGCTGGGGAAAATTGCGGAGGTTTTTTATGAGTTGGAAAAAGTTTTGCGGGAGGATGACGAGAACAAAATAGAAAAAAATAAATTAAATCTTCTTTTTAATAAGGTAACCTCTCAGGTTTGTGCCGGGTGTAGTCTGAAACGGGTGTGCTGGGAACAGGACTTTTATAAAACATATCGAGCCGTGCTGGAAGTCTGTACGAAACTGGAGACGAAAGGGGTAATTGAGGAAAAGGATTTCGGTAACGATTTAAAAAGAAGATGTCTGCGACTTAGGGAGTTAGGTACTGCTTTTAATTCACAACTGGAGGTGTTGAAATTAGTTAGTGCTTATGAAAAACAATTGGACACCTGCCACCTGTTAGTAAATCGACAGTTATTAGGGGTGGCGAAAATTGTGCAGGATTTTTCTGAAGAAGTAAAGCAAAAAATTGAGCAGGAAGAGGGATTGGAAAATATTTTAGTGGAAAAATTAGCGGAGAAGGGGATTTATGTAAATCAGCTTAGTGTTGTTAAGCCTCCCGGTGAAGAAAAAGAAATACATATAACTCAGAATGTCTGTCAACAAGAGAATTGGTGTGCGGCATTAGTTGCTCCTAATGTCTCTCAGATTTTGGACAGGATTTTTATTTTGAAAAGCCGCTATTGTGGACGGAAGAAGAAAAAGGGGTTCTGCTCTTATGTTTTGGTGCCTAATCGTACCTTGCAAATCGCCGTAGGTAAAGCTTCTTGTCCGAAAGAAGGGGGAACGGTTTCGGGAGACCTTTGTTCAGCACTAATTTTACCTAATCATAAATTTGCCTTGATTATGTGTGATGGTATGGGAGCAGGCCCTGAGGCTCTTGCGGAAAGTAGTGCAGCTGTAGGTATTTTAGAAAAACTCTTGTTGGCAGGTTTTGCACCGCAAACGGCAGTGAAGACTGTGAATACCGCCTTATTATTAAAAACAGCGGGTGAGGGCTTCGCCACTTTAGATGTGGTCATCATTAACCAAATTAATGGACAATGCGATTTTATCAAGAT
>JAQVYD010000140.1 GCA_028709105.1 Clostridia bacterium | reverse complement strand
AAAAACATGGTTTTAAACTAGCGGGTTTGCGTAGTTTCGGGAAAAATCTAACGTGGAGAGAAATAGAAAATATAAAGAAAAAGAATTACTGTTAAGTCTTGACAATAATAATTATGATACTGTATAATAAGCCGTAAAGTTGCTTCTAGAGTAGAAATAAATAGATAAGCTAAAGAAATAGGCATTGTTTGCTTATTATGCAGTGTTTAAGTTCATAATAAAGTACAAAGTTTAATTATCTTAGTGTGTGGAGACGCACAGTCAATGAGTAATTTGTAGGGCTGTTGCGGTATTTAGTATCCAGGCACTTTGTTTTAATTTTATGTAATTTTCCAGAGAAACAAAAACCAATTCTCGTTCATTTACAAACAATCAAGAGGATATAATTAATCAAGAAGAATGATTTGGAGCGGGTGGTTTTTAGCGTTGGTGAGGAGAGAAAGTTACTAGATAATATAGAATAAATTGAGGGAGCGAAGATTATGAATACGGAAAAGGAAATCATTCTAACTCCGGAAGGTCTGAACAAATTAGAACAGGAGTTGGGAATCTTAAAAACGGTAAAAAGGAGGGAAGTCGCTGAACGGATTAAGCAGGCGATTGAGTTCGGTGATATAAGCGAAAACTCAGAATATGAAGATGCTAAGAATGAGCAGGCTTTTATTGAAGGACGGATTATCACTCTGGAAAAAATGTTACGTAATGTTAGAGTTATTGAACATAAGGAGAATAATTCTGACATTGTGCATATCGGGGCAAAAGTTACGTTACAGGATCTTGAATGTGGTGATGAATTCGTTTATACTTTAGTAGGTTCGGCTGAAGCGGACCCCATGAACAAAAAAATATCGAATGAATCACCGGTAGGAAAAGCAATTATCGGTAAAAAAAAGGGAGACATTGTCGAAGTAAAAGTTCCGGTGGGGAAAGTTAAATATAAAATAATCGCAGTTGTTTAGACTTGCTCATGAAGGGAAGATTAAAAGTGACAGAGATACCACAACAAGAAATAAACGAACAGATGCAAGTACGTTTGGAAAAATTAAAGGAGCTTAGAGAAAAGGGCATAACACCTTACGGGGGACGTTATGAAAGAACTCATTATGCAAGTGATATTAAGGAAAATTCCGAGGAATTATTAGAGAAGGATGTAGTTGTTGCTGGACGGTTAATGGCGAAAAGAACTATGGGTAAGGCTAGTTTCGCTCATATGCAGGATTATTCCGGTCAGATTCAAATTTATCTGCGTTTGAATGATGTCGGGGCTGATGCCTATGAGTTGTTTAAGTCTCTTGATCTAGGCGATATTATTGGTGTGCAAGGTCATGTTTTTCGGACGCGCACAGAAGAAGTAACAGTATGGGCCAAGGAATTTGTCCTGTTGTCTAAGTCTTTACGGCCTCTGCCGGAAAAATGGCATGGTTTGAAGGATGTGGAACTGCGCTATCGTCAGCGTCATGTCGATTTAATTGTTAATCCTGAGGTGAAAAAGGTTTTTATTTTGCGTAGCAAAATTATTCAAGCGATGAGACGTTATTTAGATGAGCAGGGGTTTCTAGAGGTGGAAACACCCACAATGCATTCTATACCTGGGGGAGCAAGTGCCAGGCCTTTTATTACTCATCATAATGCTTTGGATCTTGACCTTTATATGCGCATAGCCTTGGAGCTTCATTTAAAGAGGCTTATTGTCGGAGGAATGGAAAAAGTATATGAAATCGGTAGGGTTTTTAGGAACGAGGGCATTTCTACTCGTCATAATCCTGAATTCACGATGATGGAGCTTTACCAGGCTTATGCCGATTATCATGATATGATGGCTTTGACGGAAAAGATGATTGCCCATCTAGCCCAAGAAGTTTTGGGAACGCAGAAAGTTATGTATCAGGGTACGGAGATTGATTTAACTCCGCCATGGCCTCGTTTGACGATGGTGGACGCTGTCCGGAAATATACGGGTGCCGATTATCAAGAGTGGGCTAGTGATGAACAGGCGCGTCAAGCCGCTGCCGATTTGGGAGTGTCTGTCCCTGCTGATGCTACTAAAGGAATGGTCTTGAGCGAACTGTTTGAGGAAAAGGTTGAAGAAAAGTTGATTCAGCCTACCTTTGTGATCGATTATCCGATAGAGATATCGCCTTTAGCTAAACGGAGGGAAGACGATCCTAATTTCACGTATCGTTTTGAAGTGTTTATTACGGCGCGAGAATTTGGCAATGCTTTTTCTGAGCTGAATGACCCGCTTGATCAGCGGGAAAGATTTGAAAAACAGATGGAACAGCGAGCTCAAGGGGATGAAGAAGCCCAGATGCATGATGAGGATTTCGTCAGAGCTTTAGAGGTGGGAATGCCTCCTACAGGCGGCTTGGGTATTGGTATAGATAGATTAATTATGCTTTTGACTGATTCGCCTTCCATTCGTGATGTGATTTTATTCCCGACCTTAAGACCGAGACAGGATTTGTAGAATTGCCCATTTTTTTAAAAGGGCTGTGCAGAGGATTCTGTCTAAACAATTCGTTAATATTGTGCAATGAGGTGAAGTTCGGTGATTTCGATTCTTGTTCTTGTCCCAGTTGTTATTATTGTCTTGATCTTTTTAATAACCGCGGCAACCAAAGCAGGGGCTGCAAAAGGAGGGGGAGACGAAGTGATTAAAAAAGTCTATTTATATTTAGTTCTCTTTACTACATTGATGATGAGTATCGGTGGGAGCGTAGCGGCTTTTATGGCTGCCGCTGATATTATCAGTCCCACGGCTTATTATCAGTCTTTCGATGAGTATAAACGCTATGGTGCACATGACAAATCTGCTATTGAAGGAGAAGAAGAAGTAAAACTCTCTGAGGAGGAGCTCTTAACCAGATATAATGACATGGTGGCTACGGAAAAAGAGAGGCAGATAGTGAGGGCTAAAAACAGCCTGATTAAAAGTTTAGGTTGGATTGTTATACCTTTCCCTATCTTTATATATTCGCAAAGACGTTTGGGTAAAAAGGAAAAAGAATAACATTCATTCATCTCAAGCATAACATTTTTAAATAATGGAGTGGATTTATTTGCGGTTTTTTGGTTGCTTGACAAAAAGGGCTTAAGAATGATAAAATGAAATTCCTGCCTTGAGGAAGAAACGGTTCCAAAGGGCTGACATCAAAAAAAATGTCGAAAGGTAGGAAAACTTCGCAAAAAACCTCTTGACAGGAACGA
>JAQVYD010000139.1 GCA_028709105.1 Clostridia bacterium | reverse complement strand
AAGATTGTTTTGCCATTTTCTTCTCCCACTGTGTTTACTGTGATGTTTAGAAATAATTATGTGAGAGGAAGAGAAAATATCATCATATTTTTGTTAGATTATTATGCCGATGCAAAATTCCCCTAATAAAAAGAAGGATTTTTTTAATTTATGAGTAATATATTTAAGGGATTAGTTAAGTTTTAAATATCTTCCAAAGGAGGAACCTATTTTGCAGGTATATACTAGTGAAAAACTCAGAAATATCGGCATTTTAGCCCACGGAGGTGCCGGTAAAACGTCACTTACGGAGGCGTTGCTTTTTAATGCCGGACACACTACACGTTTAGGAAAAGTTGATGAGGGAACTACAGTTACAGATTATTTACCGGAAGAAATAAAGAGAAAAGTTACAGTTAGTACTACCCTTGCCCCCGTAGAATGGAAGAATCATAAAATAAATGTTTTAGACACACCCGGATATGCGGATTTTATTGGTGAGGTTAAAAGTGCGCTGAGGGTTATTGATGGTATTATTCTTGTTGTGGACGGGGTGGCAGGTGTTGAGGTTCAAACCGAAGTTCATTGGGAAGCAGCAGAAGAGGCGGGAATACCCAGAATTATTTTTGTCAATAAATTAGATCGGGAAAATGCTAATTATGAGCGTGTCTTAGCTAATCTTAAAGAAAATTTCGGTATTCATGTTATTCCGGTGATGTTGCCGATTGGGGCTGAAGATAGTTTTTCCGGAGTAGTGGATATTCTTAAACAAAAAGCGTATAAATTCGAGGAAACTAAGGTTAGTGAGATTCCGATTCCTGATGATTTAAAAGCAGAGGTAGAAAAGTATCGGGAACCTTTAATGGAGGCAGCTGCGGAAGGTGATGATGCTCTTTTACTGAAATATTTGGAAGGGGAACCTTTGAGCGATGAAGAGGTTTTTGTAGGTTTGCGCCAAGGCGTTTTAAAAGCGAAGGTTGTTCCGGTATTTTGTGGTTCGGCTTTTAAGAATATTGGGATTCAGCCGCTTTTAGATGCTGTAATAGATTTATTACCTGCACCGGTAGAGACAGGGAAAGATGAAGAAAAGGATCTTCAGCAGAAGTCTCTCGCGGCGATTGTTTTTAAGACTATGGCTGACCCCTATGTTGGAAAACTAAGTTTTATTCGGGTAGCTAGTGGAGTTTTAAAAAGTGATACCAGTATTTATAATGTAAATAAACAAAAAGAAGAAAGATACGGGTCACTTTTAGTGATGCGCGGCAAAACTCAAGATACTGTTAGTGAGGCTCAGACAGGGGACCTTATCTGTATAGCTAAATTAGCAGATACAACGACAGGTGATACTTTAGGTGTAAAAAATAAAACTTCGTTGTTAGAAGGGGTAAATTTCCCGGCTCCTACTTTTTCTGTAGCTGTCCAGGCCAAATCACGGAATGATGAAGATAAGGTCGGGGTTGCTCTGGCTAAGTTAGTTGAGGAAGATCCTACGTTGTGTTTAGAGAAAAATGCAGAAACAAAAGAAACTATTCTTACTGGTATGGGTGAAATGCATTTAGATATTATTATGGAAAGGCTGCAAAAGAAATTTGGTGTAGAGGTTACAACTCGTACCCCTCGTGTGCCCTATCGGGAAACGATTAGAGGGACAGCTGAATATGAATATAAACATAAAAAACAATCAGGAGGACATGGGCAATATGGTCATGTTAAACTTCGTTTTGAACCACTGCCTGATGCTGATTTTGAATTTACAGAAACTATCTTTGGGGGGTCAGTGCCTAAGAATTACCATCCCGCTGTAGAGAAAGGTGTTCGCGAAGCGATGACCGAAGGTGTTCTAGCCGGCTATCCTATAACTAATATTAAGGTTACGCTTTTTGATGGTTCTTATCATGATGTGGACTCTTCGGAAATGTCTTTTAAAATTGCGGCGAGTATGTGTTTCAAAAAGGGCGTGGAAAAAGCCGCACCTGTTTTGTTGGAACCGATCATGAATGTAGAAATTCATGTGCCTGAACAATTTATGGGTGATATTATGAGTGATTTGAATAGTAAAAGAGGTCGTATTCTAGGTATGGAGCCCCGAGAAAAAGGACAGGTAATTAAGGCACAGGTACCTCTCGCCGAGATGTATAGATATGCCATCGGTCTGAAATCTATTACGCAAGGCCGGGGTAGTTTTAGTATGGAATTTGCTCATTACGAAGATGTCCCGGCGCAAACTACTAAAGAAATTATTGAAAAAGCAGCTCAGGAAAAAGAACAGGAAAAATAAGACGAAATAAGGGAGTGCTAAGCACTCCCTTATTTATAAAAATAAAAATTCCGCTAGATTCTAGCGGAATTTAGTTTTAATCTGGCAGGGGCAGAAGGACTTGAACCCTCAACCAACGGATTTGGAGTGCGTCATAAAGGTTTTTTTAACTTCTTTCAAGTTGTCGTAACCCTTGGTATTATTGAGCTTGTATTTTTTTGCCTTTGGTAAATTGGAGTAATTTCTGCCTACTACTTATCCCTTTAGTCGGCAAATAGTAGGCAATATTTATTGGTGAATGATATATTTCTGTCGCCCACCGGGGGGGGTATTGACCCGTGGGTCGGTAGAGATGCCTCGAACAATTTTTTAATATAAAAAGGCTTTTTAATCCGAGATGAATTAATCGTTCCATTCATAAGATATTCGATACGGTGGTGGACCCGCCTTTGATGTTTTGATTGTTGATTTAACTGTTCCTTTTTCATAACTTTTTGCATAAACGGCATCCACAAAATGCTTACTTCCTACAGCATCGGTTACATAAATATATAAAGTCCTTTTGTATGAACGGGCGTTTTCAACCCTTCCGGAGACAATCAAATAATCTCCAGACTGATAAAGGTTAAGACTAACGTCCGATTCGCTTGTAGCAGGTAGTTTTGTGTTGTCGCTTTCTGTTGACGCAGAAGAGCTTTCCTTTGCTTTAGTTTCTTCCCACTCGTTCTCTTCCTCGTCCCACTTTTCTAGCATACTAATAGACCTTTTTAGCCAAACGGAATGTCTTTCTCCCTCTGTAGCCTCTTCAATAAATTGAGTATAATATAATTTGGCGTTGTCATAATCGCTGAATCTATAAAAGTATATATGAGCCGTTTCGTACAATGACAGCGGTACACTGTTTGAGTTTGGATAGAGTTCTTTTACCTTTTTGAATTTTTCTAATGCTTTATTGCATTCGCTTAATCTGTCAT
>JAQVYD010000138.1 GCA_028709105.1 Clostridia bacterium | reverse complement strand
TTTTATTGCGTGTTCGGACAATTTTCCCGCAGGCGGAACTTGCTTTAGAGCCGGAGAAGGAGAGTGCCGGGGAAAAAGCGGCTTGTCCTCGTTCCGCTTTTAGTTATTTAGCGGTAAGTTTGCGTCAAGCCAAGGAAGGGGAAAAAATTGCTACTCTATGGTGGGACGTTTATAATTGGTATTTAAACCGACAGGAATGGCAGCAACCTTTAGCGAAGATTGTTGAGGGGCTTTTTTATCAGCAGGAGGTTTCTCTGTTACCGTCTCCTTTAGTGAGAAGATTATATGGTCAGACCTTGCGCACTAGTATTTCCCGGCTGGAAATGTTTAGGGCTTGTCCTTTTGCTCATTTTCTTACTTATGGCTTGCAATTACAGGAAAGAGCGGAACATAAAGTGGCTTCTCCTGATTTGGGACAATTTTTTCATGCCGGACTGGAGAATTTTTATCGTTATTTACAGGAAAAGAATTTAGTCTGGGGGGAATTAACCGCACAAGAAAGGCAGGAGATTGTCGGCGGGATTGTAGAGAAGCTGGCACCGCGTTTACAGAACGAAGTTCTTTTAAGTACGGCTCGTTATCGTTATCTTACCGGTAAATTAAAGCGTATTCTGCTGCGTGCAGTGACAGTTCTGGGTGAACATGAGCAACGGGGGGCTTTCCGTCCGCTGGGGATGGAAATGTCTTTCGGCGAAAAAGGAGATTTGCCGGGGTTGAATTTTACGCTTGCCAATGGGACAAAAATCGAAGTACAAGGCAGAATTGACCGGCTTGATGCTGCTCCTGTTGAGCAAGACTGGTATCTGCGGGTGATTGATTATAAATCAGGACAGGCTTCCCTTAATCTTACAGAGGTTTTTTATGGTTTAAAATTGCAGCTTTTGACTTATCTGACCGTAGCCTTAACCCAGTCCCATCATTTGCTGGAAGGGAAAGTACAGCCCGCGGGTGTTTTATATTTCCCTGTTAAAGACCCTTTGATTATTGCGCAAGGGCCTCTAAGTACAGCAGAGGTGGAGAAAAAGATTTTTGCAGAGTTGAAGATGAGAGGATATTTATTAGAGGATCCGGAAGTAGTGAAATTGATGGATGGGGAAATAGCGGGTTATTCTGATTTGTTACCGGTAGCGATAAGCAAAAAGGGCGAGTTTTATAAGAATGTGCAAAATGTGTGGACAGACGAAGAATTTGGACAGCTTTGTCATTATGCGGAAAAACTTTTGCGGGAGATAGGTACGGAAATTATGTCAGGGAAGGTCACGGTTCAGCCTTATCGTTATCAAGGAAAAGAACCTTGCACATATTGTCCTTATCCGGCCGTATGTAGGTTTGATCCTATAATTCCTGGCAATGCTTATCGGCTTCTTCAACCGCGGGAGGCGGAAGAAATCTGGTCAGAAATAAGGGCTGCAGGAGCGATTGTGGAAACGGAGTGAAATGATGTGGATGATGTATTAGGCAAAATAAAAGAAATTGCTCGGAAGTATAAAATTACCCAGGTCATTTTATATGGCTCTCGTGCTAGAGGCGATTATTCCTCTGCTAGTGATTATGACCTTGCCGTTTTTGGAGAAAGCTTATCGGAGCTGGATAAAGCATATTTTAATTCTGAACTAGAGGAAATTGAAACATTAAAAAAAATCGATGTAACCTTTATTAAGGAGGGTGTTACAGACGAATTCACTGAGAATATTAGGAAGGAAGGTGTAATTATCTATGAGCAAAATTAAAATAAAATTAAGTAATTTTAAGAAGGCGCTTCAAAGGTTAAAAGAAGCTGCGGAGGAATTCCAAAAGGATGTTTCTAATGATGTGATTCGTGATGGTGTTATTCAAAGGTTTGAATTTACTTATGAGCTTGCTTGGAAAACAACAAAGAATTATTTGGAAAGTATAGGTATAGTAGATAAAAATTCGCCGAAAGTAGTTTTTAAAGAAGCCTATGAGCAAAAACTTCTTGGGCATGAGGAAAATTGGTTGTTGATGTTAAATGACAGAAACATGACTTCACATGTGTATAAGGAAGAAATGGCCGAGGAAATTGCAGAAAGAATCATCAATATGTATATTCAGGAATTGGAAGATCTGCTGTGTAAATTGCAAAAGTAATGGGACGATGCTGTATTTAAGGTATGGGGTGTAGAGGAAGATTGGAGAGAGGAAAGATGAGCAAGAGCGGATGGACACGTGAACAAGAAGACGCCATTAAAACTAGAGGCTGCAGCCTTTTGGTTTCGGCGGCGGCGGGAGCCGGAAAAACGGCAGTCTTGGTAGAAAGAATCGTTAGCCGCATTTTAGATGAACAGAATCCACTTGATGTAGATAGATTGCTGGTAGTGACCTTTACGAATGCCGCGGCGCGTGAAATGAAAGAAAGAATCGACGAAGCCTTAACAAAGCGTTTGTGCGAGAATCCACAGGATCAACGTTTACAAAAACAGAGATTTCTCTTAGGCAAAGCGGCTATTTCTACTTTACACTCGTTCTGCTTAGAAATTATCCGTCAAAATTATTATCGTTTACAGTTATCCGGCGATTTAGCATTGGATCCGCGTTTTCGGATTGCGGATGAGGTCGAAAGTGTCTTGCTCAAAATGGAAGTTTTAGAGACCCTTTTTGAGGAAAAATATGGGGAGGGAAACCCTGCCTTTTTAGCCTTAGTAGAGGGAATGGGTGGGGAAAGAGATGACCAAAACTTACAAAATATAGTTTTGGGCTTATATACTTTTTCACGTAGTCAGCCGGATGCTTATACATGGTTAATTAATGCAGGACAAGTTTTCCAAGCAAACCTCGCCGATAAGCCGGTTCAAGCACTTTTTAATCGTTTAGCGGATAAAATAATCATTTTATTACAGGAAGCAGTAAGTTTATTACAAGAGGCCTATGATTTAGCATTACAGCCGGGAGGTCCTTTTGTGTATAGTTCTACTCTAGAGGCAGAAGCGGAGAGTTTAGAGGAGATTTTAGCGCTAAACAGAGAGCAAGGGGCGAACCTTTTTTCTGCTTTAGCGGAATTTGAGTTTTCTTCTTTAAAAGCTTGTCGGGGAGAAGAAGTTGATGAGCTTTTAAAAGAAGAGGTGCAAGATTTACGTAATCAGGCGAAGAAACTGGTACAAGATTTACAAAAGGAGTATTTGGCGCGCCCCCCGGCAGAGTTAGTTGCTGATTTGCAGGAAATGGCTCCTGCAATGAGTTGCCTTTGTGCGTTAGTAATAGAGTTTTCCG
>JAQVYD010000023.1 GCA_028709105.1 Clostridia bacterium | reverse complement strand
AGAAGCAGATCCCGGGAATCCTGAATATATTGTCACCTGTAGTGGTGTGGGCTATATGATTAGAAATCTTCAGGTGAGTTAAAACATAGATATAATTTGTAAACTTTAGACCAGGTATTATATAATGGAAGGGTAAGATAAAAAGTAGTTTAATCTGTCCGAAAAATAAACTAGCGAAGAGGTGGAAGGAGAGTCCTATTTATGGTTGAGCATCAGTTCGTTGTCTTTTCGCTTAGCCAAGAGGAGTTTGGACTGGCGATTAATCTTGTTCGTGAAATTATTCAACCTCAGAAAATAATGAAGCTCCCCCAAAGTTCGGAATTAATTGAAGGAATTGTTTGTTTGCGGGGGCTAGTTATTCCTATTGTTGATTTAAAAAAGCGTTTTTATGGTGTTATTACAGAAAATCTGGCAACCACGCGAATTATTATTGTTGATCTTGGTGGTTGGACGGTAGGAATTATGGTGGATGGGGTTTCGGAAGTGTTGCGTTTTAATGAAAAGGAGGTGACCTCGTTACCACCTTTTGTGCAGCGGGTTTCAGCAGCTTGTGGTTTATATGCTATTGGCAAACTAGGTGATAGGCTAGTGCTCTTACTAGATTTAACACAGGTTTTTAGTGGTGAAGAGAAGAATTTGCTTCAAAAAGCGGTGAATTGAAGATTATGGATAAAACAAAGCAAAAAAATGCGTTGATGATAGCCTTCCCGATTGAAGCCGGAAATTTTAAGGATGCAGGTGAGGCTAGTTCCAAGATTAAAAGCAGATTGCTGCAGTTGGGGTTCCAGGGCCCTCTGATTAGGCGTGTGGCTATTGCTACTTATGAAGCAGAAATGAACTTAGTTATTCATTCAGAGGGGGGGATAATTAAGGCGGAAATTAATCCGGGTTCGGTAATCATTTTAGTTACTGATGTGGGCCCTGGTATATCTGATCTAAATAAGGCTATGCAGGAGGGTTTTTCCACAGCCCCGGAACATGTTAGGGAAATGGGTTTTGGTGCGGGAATGGGTTTGCCTAATATGTGTAGTTGTGCTAGTGAATTTTTCATTGATTCAGAAATAGGAAAAGGAACAACAATTAAAATGCTGATTAGTTGATTGATGAAGGAGTGAAGTTTGGTGAGCTCATATTTTCACTCAGTTACTTTAGATAAAGATCTGTGTAAAGGTTGTACTAATTGTATTAAACGTTGTCCCACTGAAGCTATTCGTGTTCGTGAGGGCAAAGCAAAAATAATTGATGAGCGATGTATTGATTGTGGTGAGTGTATTCGCATCTGTCCTCATCATGCTAAACTGGCACTTACTGATACTTTGGATAGTATTAGAAAATATAAATATCCCGTAGCTCTCCCGGCACCTAGTTTGTATGCTCAATTTAACTCTAAGGTGACCATTAACTATATTCTTACCGGTTTGTTGGAATTAGGGTTCTATCGGGTGGAGGAAGTGGCTCGTGGTGCGGAATTTGTTAGTCGAGCCATTAATGAGTTTTTTCAAAAGAGCTCTTTCCCTAAACCTGCTATTTCTTCCGCTTGTCCGGCTGTTTTAAGATTAATCCAAGTTAAATTTCCGGAACTAATTAATCAAGTTGTTCCCTTTAGATCACCTATGGAAACAGCAGCATTATTAGCTCGAAAAACAATGGAAAAGGAAGGTTATCCTCCGGAACAGATAGGTATTTTCTTTATTTCTCCTTGTGCCGCTAAGTTAACAGCAGTAAAAAATCCATTAGGGATGTCCCAATCTTTTGTCGATGGTGTAATTGGCTTTTCTACTATTTTTGGTGCTCTGCGGGATAAGGTAAAAAAGATGCAAGAAGTTTCTGAACTACAAAAATCAACAGTAGCAGGGGTGAGTTGGGCTGTTATTGGTGGAGAAAGTAGTTTGATTTCGGGTATTCGTCGTTTAAGCGTTGATGGGATTGCTAATGTAAGTAAAGTTTTAGAAGAAGTGGTGATGGGGAAATTAAAAGAAGTAGATTTTATTGAGGGTTTAGCTTGTACAGGTGGTTGTGTAGGTGGTCCGCTGACGGTGGAAAATTCCTTTATGGCCAAGGAACGTATTAATAGTTTGGTGAAAACCGGAAGCAAACATGGGGCTAAATTTCTGGATGACCTCGATTGGCAGAACTTAATGTGGGATAAAGAGGTACAACCTTTAGGTGTTTTGCGACTTGACGAAGATATGGCTACGGCTATCCAAAAAATGGAGGACATGGAAAATTTGCATAAAAACCTCCCGGGGTTAGATTGCGGTTCTTGTGGTGCTCCTACTTGCCGTGCTTTAGCCGAAGATATTGTGCGTGGACAAGCGGATGAGGTAGATTGTGTCTTCAAATTGAGGGAAAAAGTAACAGAATTGGCGGAGAAAATGGTAGCAATATCTAGTAAAATGCCTCCTTCTATTGGTGAAAAGGAGTGAGAAAGGGGAGAGACCGGATGAAAAGAAGGGGAGTATCAGTTAGTTTTGCAAAAAGAAGCAGGTGAATATTCGGGAACCGGTGAGGCTGTAGTTAGGCATACTTATAAAAATACCTCTCTTGTCAAAAACTTGAGAAAAACAATATAAAGGTGATCAATTAATAGAGGAAATTTATAAAATAAGGCGAAATTAAATTATATGAATTGTTATAAAAAGTATAAAAAATAGCAACGGACTGAGAACGGCTTTTTACAAAGGGGGATTCAACGTTGAGTAAATTAATCAAAGTCGTTGGTATAAAAGAAGAAAATTGTCTTAATTGTCATCGTTGTATAGGGGTATGTCCCGTTAAGTTTTGTAATAATGGAACCGGAGATTATGTTGAATTAAATGACGATTTGTGTATTGGTTGTGGTGCTTGTATTGAAGCTTGTATTGTTGCTCATGATGGTAATGAGGAAAAAAGCGCCCGTTATCCTCTTGATGATGTAGAAGAATTTAAAGAAGTTTTAGATTCTAGACAGGAAGTAGCTGCTCTTGTTGCTCCTTCTGCTCATTGTAATTTTGATGGGGCACGACTAATTACTGCTTTAAAGAGATTAGGTGTAAAGGCAGTTTTTGATGTCTCTTTAGGGGCTGAATTTACTATAGCCGCTTATCATCAAGCCCTTTTTACCGGAGAATTCCCCACACCCCTCATTGCTCAACCTTGTCCGGTGATTGTTAAATATATTGAGATTCAACATCCTGATTTAATTAAATATTTAGCCCCTAGTGGCAGTCCTGTTCATAATCTTGCAGTTTATATAAAATCTAGGTATCCTCAATATGTGTTAGCTTTTATTTCCCCTTGTTTAGCCAAAAAGCGTGAGTTTGCTGATAGTCAAATTATTAAATATAATGTTACATATAAATCTTTGGAAAAGTTATTTCAGGAAAAGGATATTAATGTAGATGCTCTGGAGAAGGGTAGTTTTGACGGTCCGTCGGAAGCGGAAATTGCCGTAAACTTCTCTACTCCCGGTGGTTTAAAAGAATGTTATTTACATTGGTACCCGGAGACAAAGTCTAAAATGATTACGAAAATCGAAGGACCATTGGTTTATGAAAAATATTTAGCTGATTTGGAAAGGGATATCAAGTTGAAAAAGGCTCATTTGCCTGTTATTGTGGATATTCTTAATTGTGAAAAAGGTTGCAATATGGGTCCGGGAACGATCAATCATGCTGACTCTATAGACAGAATTGAAGGAAAGATTGCGGAGCGGGTTGATAAAAATAAGTCTCATCTTAAGAATAAACGAGTTTTACGTAGGCTTTTGAAAAATATAATTGCTGAGCATAATTTTAGTTATACTTGTTATCAGAATTTGTCGGAAAATATTATAATTAAAAAACCGACAGAAAGTGAATTGCAGGATATCTATGCTAAAATGCATAAAGAAAGTGAAAAAGATATGCGGAATTGCCGATCCTGTGGTTATAGATCCTGTTATGAGATGGCTGTAGCCGTTTTTAATAATTTAAACAAACCCGATAATTGTTACTTATATCGTGAAAAAGAAATTTTAGAAGAGAAGAAAATAATTGAAGAATCGATAGCTTTAGCCCAAAAAAATAAACAGCTTTTTGAAGAAAAATCGATAGAAGCAGAAGATAGTACTAAAAAAATCAAGGAAATTCTTGATCAGGTTTCGGAGATCTTTAAGGAAATAACCGCAAATGTAAAAGAGATCTCTTCTAGTTCAGAGATTACCTTTGAGAAGTTCTCTTTAATCATTGATAATCTTAGTAACTTTGAGCAAATCTCTAATGAGGTTGTCGTGCGGACACGTAATCTTATTCCTATTGTCAATACAATCGGTGAGGTCGCGGACCAAACTAATTTATTGGCACTTAATGCAGCCATTGAAGCAGCTAGAGCGGGAGAGAAAGGAAGAGGCTTTGCTGTTGTCGCTGAAGAAATCAGAAAACTAGCTGATAAAACAAATGAAGAATTAATGAAGATTAAGCCTTTTGTTGAAGAAATTATTTCTCAGGTAGCTATGCAAAATCAGGAAACAACAAAGGTTAAAGAGCAATCTGCAGAATCCAAGCGGGTTACGGAGTTAATGAATATTGCGGTACAGACGCTAGAAAGTCAGATGAAAGAGGTCTTTCGGAAAATGGAGCAATTATAGTAAAACAAAAAATGCTGCTTAGAGATGTAGCAGCATTTTCTTAATCATACTTTCCCTTATTCTTCTACAGATTTGTTTAAATCTGTTAAAAGACTGTCCAGATCAATGCCGTGAGCGGCGGCTCCTTGGGCAACGTTTTCAAAGCGGGCTGCAGCACAGCCGAGACAACCCATGCCGTGCTGCCTAAAAATTTCTACAGTTTGCGGGTATTGTTGGACTATCTCGGTGATGGACATTTCTTTGGTAATTTTCATGGTACACCTCCTTCGTAATTTCACATACTATTATAACGTAAATGCTTGAAGATATCCTCATTAAAATCAAAAACTAAGCATGATTTAGTTATTAAAAATGACAGAAAGAGAAAGATAAATCTGCTGATTGCGGTTATGTTTGATATAATAGAACAGATAGATTCCGCATATGTTTTATTTACTAAGGGTTGTTAATTAATTTTTCGGAGGTGCAAGAAAGATGGCAGAGGTTCAAGGTTTGACAGGATTACGTCCTGTTGGGGAAAGTATTCGGAGAATAACCTGCCCTCCTTATGATGTCATTAAGTCTGGTTCGCAGTTAGAGCTTTTTTTACAACAGAATGAAGATTCTTTGTATCATCTCACACTGGGTCAAGAGCCTGTCAAAGCTTTAAAGAGGTTAAAGCAGAAAGGATTACTGCAAGAAGAGGAAACACCTTGTTTTTATGTGTATGAGCAGGTTTATGGGAAAGGGATAAGGAGAGGCGTTTTAGCGGCTGTGGCTGTGGTTGATTATCAGGAAGGTCAGATTATCAGGCACGAAAAAACTTTTGATGATAAAGTTAAGGGGAGGCTAGAGTTAAGAGAAAAAACAGGTTATACTTTTGAACCGGTATTTCTGCTTACTCAGGCTCCTTTATGGGTGGTATTCGATGAAATAATTAAAAAGTATCAGGCAGAAGCTGATTTCGTTTCTGATTTTAAGCAAGCTTCCGAATTACATGGTATTAAAAATAGGATTTTCAGGGTGGAAGAGCAGAGCAGAGAAGGACAATTACTTAAAAAGGTTTTAGCTGCCGGTCCTTTATATATAGCTGATGGGCATCATCGTTATCATGCTTCTCTTTGTAATCAGCAGACACATTGTCTGGCTTATGTTTGTGAAGCTACTGATGCTCATATCTTAGCGTATAACCGGGTTATTAATGGTTTGGTGAAGTTTACGCAAATTAAAGAAAAACTACCTTTGCTTAGAGTGGAAGAATTTAAAACACCTGCCAAACATTGTTTTGCTATTTATACTAAAGAAGGCACATACCGGTTAAAGGCAAGCAAGATTCCTGATGATGTGGTAGGGCGTTTGGATTGTAGTATTCTTGAGCAGGAATTATACCCTTATTTAGGGTTGACGCACGAAATGATTACAGATTCTCGTTATTTTGATTATTATGCTGAGGATGAATTGGAAAAAATGAAGGAATGTGTTGATGCCGGACAGTATGATTTAGCGGTGGCCCTACATCCTGTTTCTGTTGCCGAATTGATTGCTGTAGCTGATGCCGGAGTAAAGAATACGGAGATTATCATGCCGGAAAAATCAACTTTTTTTGCTCCGAAGATTCTTTCGGGCATATTTATTTATAAACATACAAAACGCATTTAATTACTTGCACTGAGTGAAAGTTTTAAGGCATAATAAGGATAAGGGATATTTTAAAAGAGGAGTTTTGGTAATGGGGTGGGATTATGTGGAAGGGTAGAAAAATTGTTTTTCGTCCGTTGGAACTTGGGGATGCGCAGATTTTGCAGAGGTGGTATGTAGATAGGGAGTTCCGTTTAGGTTATAACGAATATGCCAGTGTGGAACTTGAATCAATTAAGCAGGAAATTGCTTCTTTTGGTGGAAATGTAAAGGATCCACGGGTAGAAAAAGTTATTTATTTGGTACAAAGAAAAAATGACCAACGTCCTATCGGGTTGGCCGGTTTGCGCAAAATTGATCGACGCAATGGTAATGCGGAAATTATTTTAGGCATTGGGGAAAAAGATATGCGCCTAGCCGGTTATGGTGTAGATATTTTGATTCTTCTTTTAGACATTGTTTTTTATCAGTTAGGCTTGGAAAAGGCATATTTTAGTGTTAATGATAATAATGGACTAGGTTTACGCAGTGCCATCAGTTTTGGTTTTATTTCCGAAGGGAAAATGCGTAATCAGGTTTTTGTGGAAGGAAAGTATGTTGATTTATGGATTTTGGGTTTATTAAAAGAAGAATACGAAGCTTTACCGATTGTTCCCAAATGGAAGAAAAGGTATCTTCAAAAGAATTAATGACCAAAAGTGATTATTTGAGTGTTTTTAAATTAAACTACGAAAGACGGAGATGTTTTCTACTATTCTCTGCGCTGTTTGAGGACGGTTCATGGAATAGATATGGATGCCCTCAATACCCCAAGCTAAAAGGTCTATAATTTGATCAGTAGCATAGGTGATTCCGGCTTCCTGTAGTATTTCGTCATTGTCGCCATGTTTTTCTAAGATTCTGGTGAACTTTTTCGGTAAAGTAGCTTTACTGAAGGAGAGACAACGTTCTATTTGTTTTTTGCTAAGTAAAGGCATAATCCCAGCGGTCACAGGAACATTTATTCTTGCTTTTCTTATTTTGTCCATAAAATCATAGAGATGCTCATTATCAAAAAACAGTTGTGTAATAAGAAGATCTACTCCGGCATCGACTTTTTCTTTAAGATATTCAATATCTTGAGCCATATTATTACATTCAATATGTCCTTCCGGGTAGCAAGCAGCACTAATACTGAAACAGTTTTTTTGCTTAATTTGAGAGACTAGATTTTTGGCATAGTGGTAGTGGAGAGGTGTAGGAAATTTAAAATTTTTATCTTGAGGTAGGTCTCCTCGGAGGGCAAGAATATTTTTAAGATTATTATTTTTTAAAGTAGAGAGGATGTGTTCAATTTCATCTTTCGTTGAAGAAATACAGGTTAGGTGAGCCAGAGCCTCAATGCCATATTTATGTTTAATCAGTGAGGCAATTTCGACAGTTCTATCTTTACTGCTTCCCCCGGCTCCATAAGTAACACTAATAAAATCAGGGTTTAAGTGTTTCAACCCATCAATTGTAGTATAGATAGTCTCAATAGGGCTATCTTTTTTGGGTGGAAATATTTCAAAAGAAAGAATAGGCCTTTTTTTGTTCATAAAAATATCTTTTATCGACAAGATCATCTTCTCCTTACAATATTCAAATTATCTGCATTTTAATATAATTACTTCTTACTGTCAATTACCTGTGGATTTCGAATCTCGAACCTCGAATTCCGAGAAAGTTAAACGGGACAGCCTTTGATGTTGTTGACCGTTTTTTCATCTAAACCTTGGATGAGGCTGAGCAGAAGGCGCAGAGTAGTTTCATAATCATCATAATGGAAGATGCTGTAATGACTATGGATATAGCGAGTTGGGATACTAATGACGATGGTAGGAACGCCGGAGCCGGATTTATGAATAGCTCCCCCGTCTGTTCCTCCTCCCATCATCGTATTATATTGTAAAGGAATGTTGTTCTTTTTAGCTGTATCCAGAACAAAGTTACGTAAGCTTCTGTTGCCAATTACTGTGGCATCAGCGAGGGTGAGGACAGGACCACTGCCCAGTTTGATTTCTGTATCTTCTTTTTCCAAACCTGGCATATCAGTGGCGATAGTAACATCAATCGTTAAACAGATATCAGGGGCGACGACATGGGCGGAGGTGGTAGCGCCTCGCAATCCTACTTCTTCTTGTACTGTCCCTACGCCATAAACTGTATTTGCATGAGCCGTTCCCCAAAGCGCTTCCAGAACATTCATAAAAAGGCAACAGCCTACTCGGTTATCAATCGCTTTAGCCATAATCATTTTTTCTCCGAGAATGTGGAAGGTGCTATTGGGAATAATAGGGTCACCCGGTAGAATACCCATAACCTCTTGCGCTTCTTCCCGATCTCTTGCTCCTACGTCGATAAACATTTCTTTTTTTTCTACAATTTTGTTTTTATCTTTGGCGGAGAGCAGGTGCGGGGGGGTGGAGCCGATTACTCCGGTAAAATCGCCTTTCCTGGTTTTAATAATCACTTTTTGTGCTAAAAGCACTTGGTCCCACCATCCCCCTAGGGGGATAAATTTAACATATCCGTTTTTGGTGATACTGTTAACCATAAAACCGATTTCATCCATATGCCCGGGAATCATGATTTTGGGGGAGGAACTGGTGCCTTCTTTTTTACAAATGAGACTTCCTAAGTTATCCTGAGAAAATTCGGCTTTTCCTTTGAGGTATTTTTTAATAATTGTTTTGACATCATCTTCGAAACCAGAAGGCCCGTGGGCCAAAGTCATAGTTTTAATTAAATCTAGGTGTTTCATAATATGTATTTTGACCTCCTTGTGAGTTTGCTTTTCTTCTTTCTATAGTTATTATATCGCAAATTAGATTTTAATAGTGTAAGGAGGTAAGAAAAATAATTTGCCATAGCTATAATTATGATATGATATAATTGTAATAGGCTGCTTGCCTATTACAGGGATAGATTGAAGGTGAGACAGGGATGGAAGTATACGCTCTGGTGGGTCGTAGTGGTACAGGGAAAAGTCATCGGGCGATAACGGTAGCTTATGAAAACGGTATCGATACAGTGATTGATGATGGTTTGTTGATTAAAGATGGTTGTAAAGTAGCCGGTAAATCTGCGAAGCGAGAAGCGACAACTTTTGCTGCTGTAAAGAGGGCCATCTTTCATGACTCTGAACACGCTCGGGAGGTTAAAAATTGTTTAGCCGAAATGCAGCCGGCAAAAGTACTTGTTTTAGGGACTTCTTTACATATGGTGGAGCATATAACTTCTGCTTTAGAGCTTCCTAAACCTGTGCAGATAATCCAAATAGAAGATATTGCTACGGAAAGGGAAATGAACATGGCCAGAGAACTTCGTGTCAGCCATGGTATGCATGTTATCCCTGTTCCGACGATAGAGTTAAAAGCAGATTTTCCCGGTTATCTTGTCGATCCTTTGAAATATTTTTTAAAAAAGAAAAATGAACCGCGGCAACAAATGGGAGAGAAATCAATTATCAGACCAAAATTTAGTTTAATGGGGAAATTGCTTATTTCCGAATATGCGATAACTCAGATTGTAAGTTATCTTGTCGTGCGTATTTCCGGCATAACCAAAGTGAACAGGGTGATTGTTAATATGCAGGAAGAAGGGGTGACGGTACGGTTGGAAGTAACGGCTAGTTATAATCAGTTTCTTCCCGATGTGGCGAAGGAAGTTAAAGCAAACGTGAAGCAACAGGTAGAAGCTTTAACAGGTTTAATTGTCTATGGTGTGCATATTCTTTTCAAATCATTGGAGTATTAAAAGAGGAGTGGTTTAGTTGCGGGAATCGGAATATTTAGAATGGTTAGCGACAGAGGGGCAGGTAGTTGTCCCCCTAGCCTTACTGAATAATCTCCAAAGTTTAAATCTTTCCCCGGAAAATTTAGGTTATTTAATCCTAGCTATGGCTCATAGTAAAAAAATACTTTCCTCTGCGGAAATAGCGAAAAACCCTTGGATTAAGTGGAGTTTGGCCGAGGGTTGGGCTAGATGGGTAAGGGAAGGAGAAGATAAAAGAATTTCTTTTGTTCCCCTATGGAATAATTTATATTATCTTTGGGAGAAACAGCAGAAAGCTGAGGATATTTCTGGGACGTTAGCGGTAAAAAGGCAGAGTGAGTTTGATTATAGTAAAATTATTAAATGGCTTGATCAAACAAGAGGGACTCTTTCTGTAACTTTCAAAGAAAAACAGTTGCTGCAAGAATTTAATGTTAGATATGGCTGGTCGACAGATTTTATTTTAATTTTTTTGCAATTGTGTTTTGAAAGAGGGCAAAATACTTTGCAGAAATACCAACCAATTGCGAAAAAGGTCTATACCAATGGAGTTCATACTGTAGATGAATTAGTTTCTTTTATGAATGATTTAGATTGGATTCAGTACAAGGTAAGTGAAGTAAAAAAGTGTGTGGGTCAGTATGGCGGAGTAACTCGTCCGCAACGTGAAATGTATTTAAAGTGGCATCAACTTTGGAAGTTTAGTCACGAAGTAATTATGCGGGCAGCGGAAGAAACAGTACGTACGAATAATCCCAGTTTTAAATATATTGAAGGTATTTTACAAGATTGGCAGCAAAAAGGGGTAAAAAATCTTCAAGATGCAGAACTTGCTTTACAGCAGCATGACCAGAGAAAAAAGGGGAAAGAAAAGAAACAAGGGTTTACTAAGGATGCTAATAAAAAAAGGATTAGTCGTACTGATAACCGGGATTGGGAGAAAATGTTGGGAATTGAATAGGTAGGTGAAAATAGATGTCTTTAGCGGGACGTGCTTTAAAAAGGCAACAAAAGTTAGCAGAATGGGAAACAAGGGTGGAAGCACTCCATAAAAAATACCCTAGATTAGGGGAAATTTCCCGTTCGATCACCAAGCTGTCTTTGGAAACTGTACTGTTAGGGATGGGTAAAGGGAAAATGGGCATGACTTGGGAAGAACTAGATCAAGCCAGGGAAGCACTGCAGGCTGAAAAAACCGCCTTGTTTAAAGAGTATAATCTACCGAAAAAT
This sequence comes from Clostridia bacterium, assembly GCA_028709105.1. Classification (GTDB taxonomy): domain Bacteria; phylum Bacillota; class Peptococcia; order DRI-13; family DTU073; genus JAQVYD01. Next base: position 2,255 of record JAQVYD010000023.1, on the reverse strand, counting down.
ATTGATGAGGTTTGGTGGGATTGTGAAAAATGTGGTGATCGTGGGTTTTTAGGTGTGGGAGAAAAATGTGCCTGTTTATTACAAGAGGAAAGGGAGATGCGTTGGGAATTTAGTGGTTTGGCTCCAGAGCAAAGAGAGCAAACTATTAATACTTTTTCTTTAGATTGGTATGAAGATCAAGAACGTTATCGTTTAATTTTACAGCAATGTATAGAATTTGCGGAAAAAATATGTGCCGGAGAAAAAACGGAGAATCTCTTTCTTTGCGGTCCTATTGGTACCGGGAAAACACATCTCTGTAGCGCGATCGCCAATTATGTTTTACAAGCAGGAGTAGATGTGGTTTATTTGAAAATAGGAACAATGTTAGATCTGATTCGGGAGTATAAATATAATTTCGAAAAAAGTGCCACGTTTTCTGCGCATCGGCTTAAATCTCTTTATCACGTTAGTTTGTTAATTATTGACGATTTAGGGACGGAGGTTTCTACAGATTTTGTGCGCGAACAATTATTTTATCTTTTTGATGAGAGAATAAATTACCGCCTTCCGTGGGTAATTAGTACTAATCTTTTGCCGAATGAAGTAGGCGCGATGTATGAGGATAGGCTTAGTGACAGAATTCTGGGAACATCGGGAATTTTAAAATTTACCGGACCTAGTATTCGTCAATTGAAAATTGTCAGGGGTTAAAATTTTGAATTTATTTATTAATATTTTAAAACAAACCGTGTATATATAAAGAGGAAAGATTTAAGTTGATGGATTAAGGGAGTAGATGATGTCGAGCAGGGATTGGTATATTTGGGCTTTATCAATGTTACCTTTTACCGAATTACGTGCCACGATTCCTTTGGCGATTACTTGGGGAATGTCCCCGTGGCGGGCTTTCTGGTTAGCGGCGGTAGGAAATATTATTCCGGTAGCTCCTATTTTCTTGTTATTAAAGCCATTAGAGAAAGGGTTAAGTCGTTTTCCTCGGCTTGGTTGGTTCTTTCAAGATTTTTTGCGGAGAACTCGGGATAAAGGGGAACAAATAAAAAAATATGGTATACCGGGTTTGGCGTTTTTTGTTTTAATCCCTCTCCCTGGGACAGGTGCTTGGACAGGAGCAATTTTAGCCTGGCTTTTTGGGTTGCCTTATTTTGGTAGTTTTTTAGCGATAAGTATTGGTGTTTTGGGAGCAGGTGTGCTGGTTACTTACGCTAGTTTAGGGTTAATTCAGGTTGCTTCTTTTTACGGTGTTGAATTTTTATTAGGAGGATTAGTTATCGTCCTGTTTTTATTGTGGTGGTGGAAAAGGAAAAATTAAGAGTAAAAATCAGCTTTTCACTCTTAAAAAAGAAATATAAAGAATCAAAAAACAGTCCTCTGTTAATACGGAGGGCTGTTTTTTGATTCTTTATATAAAATATTTTTTTGTGAAGAAGGAAAAATAAATTTAAAGTAGAATACAAGTGGTAGCGAGTGGAGTGAAAAGGTATATAGTGGGGAATAGTGGAGTGAATGGTGGTGAGACAACCTTGTTTACCGGGGAATATCAACATACGCTTGACGAAAAAGGACGGTTTTGTATGCCGGCCAAGTTTCGGGGGACTTTAGGCGATCGGCTTATGGTTACGAAGGGTTTAGATGGTTGTCTCTTCGTTTATACCAAGGAAGAATGGGCTGTTTTAGAAGAAAAATTAAAGCGGCTTCCTTTTACGAATAGCCATGCGAGGGCTTTTGCTCGTTTCCTTTTCGGGGGAGCCGTGGAATATGAAGTAGATAAACAAGGTAGAATTCTTCTCACCAGTCATTTGCGGGAATATGCCGGTCTTAATAAAGAGCTTGTCCTGATTGGGGTAGGTACACGGATAGAAATTTGGAGTAAAGAAAATTGGGAAGTATATAGTCAGAAAACTGAGGAGAGCTATGAAGAATTGGCGGAGAAGATGGTGGAGTTTGATTTAGGGTTTTGAGGTGATTAAAGATGATTTTTCAACATAAACCTGTTCTTCTCCGGGAAGTATTGGCATCTCTTCAGCCTCTGCCAGGTATGGTGATGCTTGATTGTACTTTAGGAGGAGGGGGACATAGTAAGGCGATTTTGGAAAAAATCTTGCCTGGAGGGAAATTAATTGCCTTAGATCAAGATTTGGAGGCGCTTGAAGCGGCAAAGCAGGTTTTACAACCTCTAGGTGAAGATAACTATCTGGTTTTTCATGCTAATTTTAAAGATTTAGCAAGTGTTTTAAAAAGAACGCCCTATGCTA
>JAQVYD010000022.1 GCA_028709105.1 Clostridia bacterium | reverse complement strand
GTTATGCATATTTATGTGATTAGGTGGGAAATCTAGGTTATAAAGAGATGGTAGTGTCTAAATTTTTAAAAATTCAAAGGGGGCATTTATTTGAGTCGATTACCCTTAGGAACAATTATTCTGGTGACCTTGTTATTTTTAGTTTCTTTTGGTTTAGCACACCGGTTACTTGATCGCATGCGGCTTTCGGATAAAGGGGCCTTGGCTGTTTTAGGGGCTTTAATTGTGGGGAGTTTTATCGATATTCCTCTTACGAGAGGGAACATTCTAGTTTCCTTGAATGTGGGCGGAGCTTTGGTTCCTGTAGGTTTAGCCGGTTATCTTTTATACAAGGCTGGTACGACGAAAGAATGGGTAAGGGCAATTGTCGCAACGATAGTGACGGCCGGAGCTATTTACTTTTTGGGTAGTGTCCTTATGCAAGGTGATCCGCGCGATAGAATGACATTGCTTGATCCTTTATATGTTTATCCTCTGGTAGGTGGCTTAACTGCGTATCTTTTAGGACGTTCACGACGGTCTGCTTTCGTAGCCGCGACTTTAGGCGTTTTAAGCCAAGACTTTATTCATCTTTTTTGGTTACGCTCCACAGGAATTCCCGGTACGGTAAATATAGGTGGGGCCGGAGCTTTTGATTCTATAGTTATTGCCGGATTGGTAGCTGTTTTACTCGCTGAAATACTGGGGGAGACGCGGGAACGATTGCAAGGCGGACCGGCAACAAGGAACCGTGATCCTGAACTTCTGCAGCATTTAAACAGTGACCTTAAAATAGAGGGGAAGGCAGGAAATGAAGAGAAAAAGGAGGGAGAGGACCATGGAGAAGAACATTTTTAATAGATTTGTTTTTGTTTTAGGGATAGTTTTCCTTTTGGTAGGTGGTTTACTCTTTTATTATGAAAAAAACCCTCAGGTCTATAATACTTTTGCTCAGTCGGGCATAAACTTGAATTTTTTAGATACGTTGGGAAGCTGGGAAAAGGAGTTGGCTTGTGGTGATTATTTTTCTTTAGTTGATGAAACAGGTAAAGAATTAGACCGGATTAGCCGTTTTGTTTTCATTGGTGACGAATTTATCCTTGAAGATAACAATCACTATAAGGTAGTAAAGGTTGAACATCAGCAGAATAAGGCGATTGCTAAGTTAGTAGGAAAAGAGGATTTGGTATGGCGTGAAGAATGGACAGAGGAACCGGTGGCGGCAATGGTGGCGGAAAATCGGGGGAATGTCGGTGTTTATATGACCCATACTGATGAGTCTTATGTCCCTACAGATGGAACGGAAAGTAAGCCTGGAAACGGGGGAATTTTACAGGTAGGGAATGTTTTTGCTAATAATTTGAAGAATAAAGGAGTTGCCTCACAGATTAGTTTTAATAAGCATGATCCCCATGATGCTAATGCTTATCATCGTTCTCGAAAAACAGCGGTACAGCTTTTGAAGAATAATCCGATAGCTATTGTTGATGTTCACCGCGATGGAATACCTGATCCTAATTTTTATAAAACCCGGGTTAAAGGATTGCCCGGGACTAAGATTAGACTCGTTGTCGGTAGGCAGAATCCACACCTGTCTGCCAATTTAGCTTTTGCGAAAAGTATCAAAGCATATTTTGATAAGACTTCCCCCGGTTTGATTAAGGGTATTTTTTTAGGTAAAGGGAATTATAATCAGGATTTAGGACCTCGCGCGATTCTTATTGAGGTGGGCACACATACTAACAGCCGGACAGCCGCGGAACGTGGTGTAACTCATTTTGCAGAAGGAATACCCCATATTATTGGGGCAGCAGTCGGTCCGGGGGCGCCACCGCCGGGAACTAGACCGGGTTTGGAAAGAACCGGGACAGGCAAAGCTATTTTGTGGATTTTTGTTCTGGCAATCGTGGGGGGAGGGGCCTTTCTTCTTCTTAGTACGGGTGGTTGGCAAGGTTCATTAACTAAACTTTCCGAGCTGGGCAAGGAGTTTTCTAATTATTTAGGACCGAAAAAAATTGAAGAAAAATCTGAGGAAAAACCTGAGAAAAAATCCAAGGTGTGTGTAGAAGAAAAACAGAAAGAGAAAAATTGAAGATTGTCATCACGTCGCTTAAAGAGGAATTATGTTGACGAAAAACCGTGAATAATAGATAATTGATACAGGGTATCTAGAAATGGTGGTGGAGGGGATGCGAGGGGCGGAAATTGTGGCGGTGGAAGCGGGATCCCTAGCGGAAAGATTGGGACTTACTGCCGGTGATTGTATTCTAAAAATTAATCATAAAACTTTTATAGATTTGATTGAGTTTCAATGGGAATGGGCTGCCGAGGAAGTTTCTTTGGAAATTATGAAAAGTAACGGTAAAAGCGAGCTGTACGAAATTGAGAAAGATTATGATGAGCCATTGGGGGTTGAGTTTAAAAAAGCAATTTTTGATGGTCTTAAAGCATGTCAAAATAATTGTATGTTTTGTTTTGTTGAGCAGATGCCTTCTCAATTAAGAGCCAGTCTTTATTTTAAAGATGATGATTATCGTTTGTCTTTTTTACAAGGGAATTATATTACTTTGACGAATTTAAGTAAGGAGGACTTAGTAAGGATTAAACGAGAACATCTTTCTCCGTTGTATATCTCAATTCATACTACTGACCTTCAACTTCGCAAGAAGATGATGAAAAATTCTCGGGCGGGGGAAGTTTTGGAGATAATGCAGGATCTGTCTCAGGCAGGGATTGAGTTTCATACACAGGTTGTTGCTTGCCCCGAGATTAATGATGGAGAGATTTTAGAAAAGACGTATCAGGACTTGAGTAAAATTACCGGGGTTGTTTCTTTAGCTGTTGTACCTGTGGGACTTACTGCTTATCGGCATAATTTACCCAAAATTAGATTATATCAAAAGGAAGAGGCTTCTCGTTTAGTAGAATGGTTAGAAAAAAAACAGAGGTTGGAATTGGAGAAACGAGGAAGCCGTTTTATCTGGGCTGCGGATGAATTTTATTTGTTGGCAGATTGGCCTTTGCCTTCAGTAGAAAGTTACGAAGATTTTTCACAATTAGCTAATGGGGTAGGCATGGTCAGGTCTTTTTGGGAGGAATGGCAGCATTTGCAGCTTCCCGCAGTAATAGAACCTGCTCAAGAAATAATTTTTGCGACAGGATTATTAGGCGAAAAGGTGCTAAAACCGGTAAAAGATAGATTAAATCTTATTCCGGGGTTGAAGATTGAGGTAAGAGCAATTCCTAATACTTTTTTCGGTTCTACAGTAACTGTGGCCGGACTTTTGACTGGCTCTTGCTTATTAAAGGGATTACAAGAGGTGAAAAAAGGGAGTACTGTGTTTATCCCCGTATCTATGGTGCAATCGGGAGATGGTAAGTTTTTGGATGATTTGATACCCCATGATGTAGCCAAAGCTTTAGAACTTCAAATAATTACTGTTCCTCTGGAAGCCTCTAAAATATTAGCAAAAATTATAGACGGAGAAGGTAGGTGGTAAAATGGGTAAACCTATTGTGGCTATTTTGGGCAGACCTAATGTGGGCAAGTCCACATTATTTAATAGATTAACAGGTGGCCGGGTGGCCATCGTCGAAGATACTCCCGGTGTTACGAGAGACAGATTGTATCGTGATGCGGAATGGGGGGGAAGAATTTTTACACTTGTAGATACAGGAGGTTTGGATTTTACCGACAGAGAAGAGTCTCTTGGTGGCCGTGTCAGGCAGCAGGTGCAAATTGCCTTGGAGGAAGCCGATCTGCTTTTATTTATTGTTGATGCTAGGACGGGGCTTACTGCTCAGGATGAGCTTATTGCCAATCTGTTAAGGAAAACCCAGAAACCTGTTCTGCTTATAGTTAATAAGGTGGAACAATTTAAGAATAATTTGGAGTTTTACGAATTTTATCAGTTGGGATTGGGAGAACCGCTTCCTATTTCGGCAGCCCATGGCCTGAATACAGGGGATTTATTGGATCTACTTGTGAGTCAGTTTAAAGATAGTGCAGAGGATGAAGAAGAGCTTGATCTTATTAAAATTGCGGTAGTAGGCAGACCTAATGTCGGGAAATCTTCTTTAGTTAATGTAATTTTAGGTGAAGAAAGAGTGATTGTTAGTGACCTTCCCGGGACGACTCGTGATGCAATAGATTCTCTTTTTCAAAAAGAAGGGCAGCATTATCTTTTGATCGATACGGCGGGGATGAGACGGAAGGGTAATATTGAGGAAAATACAGAAAGATATAGTGTGATCAGGGCCTTACGGGCTGTTGACCGTAGTGATCTTGTTTTAATCGTGTTGGATGCTGTTGAGGGTGTTACTGAGCAGGATCAGCGTATTGCCGGTTATGTACATGAAGCCGGAAAGGGTGTTATAATTGTTATCAATAAGTGGGATTTAGTGGCGAAGGATGAGCAGACAATCGAAAGGTTTAGAGAAAAAATTCGTACTCAGCTGGCTTTTATGACTTATGCTCCCATGATCTTTGTTTCTGCTCTTACTAAACAAAGGGTTATAAAAATAATCGAACTGGTTGATTTTGTAGCCGATCAGCAGTGTCATCGGGTTAGCACAAGTGTTTTAAATGAAGTGCTTAGTGAAGCCGTACAGCTTACGCCACCGCCTTCGTATAAAGGAAAAAAGTTAAAAGTTTTGTATAGTACACAGGCTGGGGTAAAACCTCCACATTTTATTTTGTTTGTTAATGACCCCAATTTATTGCATTTTTCATATCTACGTTATCTGGAAAATAAGCTGAGAGAAAATTTCGGTTTTGAGGGTACGCCTATTCGTATTACTATAAAGAAAAGGGAGGCTTAGGAAAGTTGGTTTTATTGAAGTTGCTTTTAGTAATTATTTTAGCTTATTTAATAGGTTCCGTATCTTTTGGGATAATTGTCACTAGAATAAAAAAAGGTGTTGATATTAGGGATTATGGTAGTGGTAATATTGGATTTACTAATGTCTTAAGGGTGGTGGGAAAAGGACCTTCAGCTTTTGTTTTGGCCGGTGATGCTTTAAAGGGAAGTTTGGGTGTGCTGCTCGGTTATTATTTGGGGGATGCAAGTTATAATTATGCTGTTCTCGGAGGGTTAGTCACAATGGTAGGGCATACATATCCTCTTTATTTCGGATTTGCAGGTGGAAAGGGGGTAGCAACCGGCTTAGGAGTTGTTTTGACCTTAGCTCCCGATGTTACTGTAATTGCACTTATTATTTTTATGATTACGGTGTTTATTAGCCGTTATGTTTCTTTAGGTTCTATTCTGGGGGCTTTAAGTGTTCCGATTCTTTTGTATTTTTTAGAAAAACCTTTTCCTATTTTTTTATTTGGCGTTTTGGGAGCTGTTTTTGTAATTTATAATCATCGAGTAAATATCATCAGAATTTATCAGGGTCGGGAAAATAAAATAGGAAAAAGGTAAGCATGAGGAAATATGGATGATAAGGGGAGATACTTAATGAAAAAGGTTGCAGTATTAGGTGCAGGTAGTTGGGGAACTGCTTTAGCCTTAGTATTGGCGAAAAAGGGGCATCAGGTTCATCTCTGGGGGAGAGAACAGAAAAAGACAGAGCAAATAACGTTACTTAAGGAAAACGTAAATTATTTGCCCGGTGTTCTCTTGCCTGAAAGTGTTAAAGCGACAGCGGATCTGGAAAAAGCTCTTTTTGGTAAAAAATATATTGTCCTAGCGATACCTTCCGGACAAATCAGGGAGATATGTCAAAAAATCAAGGATCAAATTACTAAAAATAAAGTTATAATTAATGCCGCCAAAGGGATTGAGTTACAGACCTTAAAAAGAATGAGTGAAATTATTGAGGATGAATTTGTAGAGAAAAAACCTTCAGTTGCTATTATTTCCGGTCCGAGTCACGCTGAAGAAGTGGGGAAAGGGATTCCCACGGCAATTGTGGTCGGTTCTAAAAAGAAGAAGATTGCCGAAGAAGTACAAGACCTTTTTATGTCTCCTGAGTTTAGGGTTTATACTAATTCGGATTTAATTGGGATAGAATATGGCGCAGCCTTAAAAAATGTGATTGCTCTAGGGGCAGGTATTGCTGAGGGTATCGGTTATGGGGATAATGCTAAAGCGGCTTTAATCACAAGAGGTTTAACGGAAATAGCTCGTTTAGGGGTAGCCGCAGGAGCTAATCCTCTTACTTTTGCAGGACTTACCGGCATCGGTGATTTGGTGGTAACGTGTACTAGCAAGCATAGTAGGAATAAGCGGGCAGGGATCCAAATTGGGAAGGGTATTCCTTTAGCACATGTCTTGCAGCAAATTGGGATGGTTGTGGAGGGGGTTGCGGCCACACAAGCCGGGTGTCAGCTTGGGAGTAAATATTTAGTTTCGATGCCTATTTGTGAGGAGATCTATGCTGTTCTTTTTAGAAACAAAAAGGTTCAAGAAGCCGGTTATGATTTAATGATGCGGGAGAAGAAACATGAAGTAGAATAAATTATTTATAACGACTACGCTTTTTTCTTAAATGCCTAATTTATGTTTTTAAACATAAATTAGGCATTTTTTTTCTTCTTAGTAATAATTAATTATGGAGGACAGTATATATGTATTGTTCATAAACTTTGCAGTTTGTACAGACTCTCGAAGAGTTTTTCTTTGAAATTACGTTAAATGTTGCTAAGGGGGGATGAGTAGGATTGTGTCTTAGGGCAAAGTTTAAATAGAAGTAATTTTAAGGAGGGGATAGTGTGGAAAATATTTTTCGAGATATTGCTGAAAGGACGGGAGGTGATGTTTATTTAGGTGTGGTGGGACCGGTTCGTGTAGGAAAATCAACTTTTATTAAAAGATTTATGGATTTGTTAGTCATCCCGAATATTACGAATGATTTTGATCGAGAAAGAACTATTGATGAATTACCTCAAAGTGGTGCAGGAAGAATGATCATGACGACAGAACCTAAATTCATACCTAATGAGGCTGTGGAAATTCAGGTTAAAGACGGTCTTTCTGTTTTTGTCAGGTTAGTGGATTGTGTAGGATATACGATTCCCGGGGCTAAAGGGTATGAAGATGAGAATGGTCCACGTATGGTCAATACTCCCTGGTCTGAAGAACCGATGCCTTTTCAAGAAGCGGCTGAAATAGGGACACGAAAAGTTATTACTGAACATTCGACTATTGGAGTGGTTGTGACTACGGATGGTAGTATTACGGATCTTCCGCGGGAAAATTATCAAGAAGCAGAAGCGAGAATTGTGGAAGAGCTGAAAGCACTGAGTAAACCTTTTGTGGTACTCCTTAATTCTCTGAGCCCTTATGATGTTTCGACAATTGAGTTGGCGCAGGAGTTGGAAAATCTTTATGAGGTTCCTGTTATTCCTCTTGATATTGCGCAATTGACACAAGGTACAATTATGCAAGTTTTGGAAGAGGCACTTTTTGAATTTCCCGTAACAGAAGTAAATGTAAGTCTGCCTAAATGGATTGAAGAGCTTAAAGCTGAACATTGGTTAAGAAAAAAGTTCGAGAGTTCCGTTTATGAAATTATTAGTAAGGTTAGACGATTGAGAGATATTGATCAAGCGATGGAAACACTTTCTAAACTCGATTTTATAGGTGAGGTTGTTTTAGAGAGTATGGAGATGGGAACGGGAGTAGCTTCTCTTGAAATGACGGCTAAAGAAGGGCTTTTTTATGAAGCTATTAATGAAGCCACCGGTTTAGAAATTGCCGGAGAACATGATATTTTCCGTTTGTTAAAAGAATTAAGTGCGGTGAAAAGTGAATACGATAAAGTGGGCGAAGCTTTGGAAAAGGTTCGGGAAACTGGTTATGGTGTTGTTAATCCCCTTGTTTCGGAGATGAATTTGGAAGAACCTGAATTGATTAAACAAGGTGGTCTTTTTGGCGTCAGATTGAGAGCAAGTGCTCCTTCTCTGCATATTATCCGAGCGGATATTGCTGCTGAAATAACGCCTTTGATGGGGACAGAAAGACAGTGCGCTGATTTGGCACGCTATATTACAGATAAATTTCAGGAAAACCCGTCACAAATTTGGGATTACGATATTTTTGGCAAATCTCTGCATGATTTGGTTAGGGAAAGTATCCAAGGTAAATTACAAGCAGTACCTGAAAATGTGCAGGAAAAATTACAGGAAACTTTAAGGCGGATTGTCAATGATGGTAGTGGCGGGATTATTTGCATAATTATTTAAAAATCGGTCATTAGACCGATTTTTTTAATTGCGCATTATGTATTTTTTATGGTATAATGTCTACCAGACGTAGAGGAATATCCATTGTGTGGGGACATTGAGGGAATTAGAAGATGCCTAAAGAAAAATCTAAAAAATATTATATGGTGGATAAAAACATCCTTCCGGAAGCCATTTTAAAGACGGTTATGGTGAAAGAACTTTTGGCTAAAGGAGAGGTTTTTACGGTAAATGAAGCTGTGAAGAAAGTCGGCATAAGTCGGAGTGCTTTTTATAAATATCGTCATGGTATTTTCCCTTTCCATGAGGCTAGTAAAGAGAAAATTATTACTGTTTCTTTAATTCTGGAACACAAAGCAGGTGTATTGTCTGAGGTGTTAAATACAGTAGCTCAAATGAAAGGTAATATCTTAACTATCAACCAAGGTATCCCCTTACAAAACATTGCTAATGCTACGTTAAGTATTGAAACCAGAGATATGAAGGATGATTTTGAAATTCTTGTTACTAAATTGCATGATTTACAAGGTGTAAAAAAAGTAGAAATTGTTGGTCAAAGTTAGGAGGTTGTTTATGAATAAGGTAAATGTAGCTTTATTGGGATTGGGTACTGTAGGTCAGGGTGTTGTAAAAATATTGCAGAATAATAAAAACCAGTGGGTTAAAAGATGTAATGCGGAAATTGAGATTAAAAAAGTGTTAGTTAAGGATACTCACAAAGAAAGGGAAGTGAAATTGCCGCCTGGTGTAATCACTTCTGATTGGCAGGAAATTGTTAACGATCCTGAGATAAAGGTGATTATCGAATTAATGGGGGGAATAGAACCGGCTCGGACCTATATTTTAGAAGCATTAAAGCATGGGAAAAATATTGTTACTGCCAATAAGGACCTTTTGGCCGAGCATGGGGAGGAGGTCTTTACTACATGCCAAGAAGCAGTCCGTGAATTATATTTTGAAGCAAGTGTAGGAGGTGGTATTCCGATTATCAATCCTCTGAAACAGGGTTTATTGGCTAATAATATCGAGAAGGTTATGGGGATTGTTAATGGTACCACTAATTATATTTTGACGAAAATGTCTAGTGAAGGGAAAACTTTTGCCGAGGCTTTAAAAGAGGCACAGGAACTTGGTTATGCGGAAGCCGATCCTACTGCAGATGTCGAAGGGCTGGATGCAGCTCGTAAATTAGCCATATTAGCTTCGATTGCTTTTCATACACGGGTAAAGCTTCAGGATGTTTATGTTGAAGGTATTACTAAAATTTCACCTGAGGACCTTGCTTATGCCCAAAAATTAGGTTATACGATTAAACTTTTAGGTATCGGTTCATCTCAGGATAATCAGATTGAGGTACGGGTTCATCCGGTACTTATTCCTTTGCATCATCCTCTGGCTAATGTCAACGATTCTTTTAATGCTATTTTTGTGCAAGGTGATGCTGTAGGGGAGACGATGTTCTATGGTCGTGGTGCGGGGCAGTTGCCTACGGCGAGTTCAGTTGTCGGAGATTTGATTGCGATAATTAAGGATCTTAATACGAAGAGTACAGGACACTCAGCTTGCAGTTGTTATGAGACCAAAAAGATCAAACCGATGGGCGAAGTAAAAACCAAATATTTTTTGCGTCTTCATGTCTTAGATCAACCGGGCGTTTTGGCCAGTATCGCGAGTGTGTTTGGTAAGCATGGGGTAAGTTTGGCATCGGTAGTACAAAAAGGTTGTTTTCAGGATGTGGCTGAACTTGTGGTAATTACGCATCAGGTTAAGGAAAAAGATATTCAAGATTCGCTGGAGATAATTAAAGAATTACCGATAACTAAGGAAATTGTGAGTTTAATTAGGGTTGAAGGGATGGAGTGAGGAGGCCGTTATGTTAAAAGTATGTGTTCCTGCTACTTCAGCTAATCTTGGACCTGGTTTTGATTGTGTAGGGATTGCTTTGGATTTATATAATGAATTATATTTTTATAAAGAAAAGGAAAGCGATGTACCTTCGGGGGCAACTCTTTTGCCAAAGGAAAGTTTAGCTCATCGGGGCATGGAACTTGTTGCAGAGGCGGTTGGTCAAAAAGTGCCTGACCTTAATATTGCTATCAAAACTGTTGTTCCTCGGTCTAGGGGATTAGGTAGTAGTGCTACTCTTGCTGTGGCGGGGCTGGTGGCGGCAAACGTTATTTTGGAAGCTAATTTAAAAGAAGAGGAAATAATTTCTTTGGCTAGCAGAATTGAAGGACATCCCGATAATGCTGCTCCTGCTCTTATTGGTGGCTTGGTTATCTCGGTAACATCTGCGCAGGGGATTAAATATATTAAAGTAAAACCTCAAAATCCTCTCCGGGTAATTGTAGCTGTACCGGATTTTAAGCTGGCTACAGCGGCTGCCCGTAAAGTATTACCTGTGGTAGTGCCGCATCAGGATGCAGTTTTTAATACCGGTCGGTTTGGCTTATTGATGACTTCATTTTTAACGGGGGATTATCAATTGTTAAAACTGGCGATGGAGGATCGGCTTCATCAACCCTATCGTTTGCCGTTGGTTCCGGGACTTAAGGAAGTGATCTCCGCGGCGGTTTCCCGTGGAGCTTTGGGGAGTTGTCTTAGCGGGGCTGGTCCGTCGGTGTTGGCTTTTTGTGATCAGCAAGTCGAAGGAATAAGCAAAGTAATGGCAGATACTTGGAAAGAATATGGTGTTTCAGCAAGGACATATTTGTTAGAAATAGCTGAGGAAGGAACGCGATACGCATTTCCGCTCTTATCAAACAAAGTATTACCTACGGACTTCTAAAGCGAAAAGGAATCGAACTCACGTCACCTCGGGTTCGGGCTATACATGATAATGTGGGGGCCCCCGTCCCCACTTGGGGTAGACGCCCTTACCACATCGGTTCCGTTCGTTCTTCTGAACAATGGCTTTAATGGAGTCCTTTAGGTAAATACTTTGTTTTCTTTGCGGATATACAGGTTTGTCGCCTATATACACATTGGGGACATTCCCGCTCTTATCAAACAAAGTATTACCTACGGACTTCTAAAGCGAAAAAGAATCAAACTCACGTCACCTCGGGTTCGGGCTATGCATGATATTTTCCTGGCAATATTTCTTGACAGGGGGAAGAGTGGATTATATAATATGAATTGTGGTTGCGGGGCGTAGCTCAGTTTGGCTAGAGCGCCATCTTGGGGTGGTGGAGGCCGCTGGTTCAAGTCCAGTCGCTCCGACCATTTATTTATAATAAACATGTTAATAAAAGCCAAGTATAAATAACTGTACTTGGCTTTTTTCATATAATAAAATTAAGATTATAAGAGAACTTTTTATTGACATCAATTTAATATGTGCTAAAATTTATTTTGATTAGATAAGACTTTGCTTTTTAAGTTGTGGTTATCTAAAAAAAATAAAGGGGGCATGGTAAATGGATGCATTGGGCCGTCATGTGTTGGCTGAAATATTTGGATGTTCTTTTGATGTTCTTAATGATGTTAAAAATGTTGAAGAAAACATGGTTAATGCCGCACTTGAGGCAGGAGCCGAAGTCAGAGAATATGTGTTTCATAAGTTTAGTCCTCAAGGAGTCAGTGGTGTAGTAGTTATTTCGGAATCGCATTTAGCCATACACACTTGGCCTGAACTAGGATATGCAGCTGTTGATGTTTTTACGTGCGGGGAAAAAGTTAACCCTTGGGACGCTTGCAATTTCTTGGCGGAAAGACTTAGGGCTAAACACATGACCGCTACCGAAGTGAAACGTGGCTTAATCGAAGGAATACAAAAACAGGCGGTAAATTTATAGGGAGGGGTATTTATTTTATACCGACGATGTAATTATTAAAACACCAACTTTACTGACTGCAAAGGATGTGAAGGTGGTGTTTTAATTTTGCTTTCACGATGTTCATGTGTTTAGTTTTTCTCGGAGAAGGGGTATAATAACAATAGACACATCTGCTAAAGATGTTGTTTTTATTGTCTTTATGTTTTTAATTATGAATTATGCATTATACATTATGAATTATTTTTATGGGGGGTGTACCGGATGTTTTCTATAGGGGCAACGGAATTAATATTAATATTAGTAATAGTTTTAATACTTTTTGGACCTGGGAAGCTTCCTGAAGTTGGCAGGTCACTGGGGAAAGCTTTATCAGAATTTAAAAAAGCAAAAAAAGACATTGAAGATGAACTTCAAGATGATGAATTTAAAGATGATTCACAGTAGTTTTGAAATTTCATATTTAGGTGAAGAAAATGGATGAAAAAAAACTCACAATTATTGAACATTTAGAAGAGCTGCGCAGAAGGTTGATTAGATCTTTGGTAGCTCTTTTTGGGGGTATGGTTATTTCGTTTGTGTTTTGGCAGGACAAAGTTTTTTATGTGCTGATGGCTCCTATAAATCAATTGGGACGGGAACTAGTTCTTCTTTCTGTTACGGAAGGCTTTTTGTTACAAATTAAGATAGCTTTTATTGGTGGTTTAATTACAGCTTCTCCGGTGATTTTGTGGCAGTTAATTGCTTTTCTTTTACCTGCTTTATATAAAAAAGAAAGAAAAGTTTTTTGGTCGATTTTTCTTTCTAGCTTGATTTTATTTGTTTTCGGGATAGTTTTTGCTTATAAATTTGTTCTTCTTTTGGGTCTTAAATTTCTTTTGGTTAATTTTAGTGGTGGTTTAGTTCCGATGATTTCTGCGGCTAAATATCTATCTTTTGTTCTTGGTTTTTTATTGCCTTTTGGGGTTGTTTTTGAAATACCTGTTGCTGCTTATATTTTAACTAAAGCAGGTCTTTTAACACCCCAAAAGCTTCGGCAGAATAGGCGTTATGTTATTTTAGTTGTCTTTATTCTGGCAGCTCTTTTAACTCCACCTGATGTAATTTCTCAGGTTCTATTAGCCTTACCCATGTTATTTTTATATGAAATCAGTATTTTTATCTCATTATTTGCGGTAAAAAAGTAAGTTTATAATCTTTTAGCAGGAGTTTTGACTAAATAAAAAGAAATAAAATATATTCATAAGGTATGGTATAAATAAAAAAATACGGAATGGTGCGATTAGATGGATAGTTATGAACAGTTCCTTTTAGCTTTAAAACAAAAGTTAGATTATGATTTATCAGGATATAAAAGAAAGCAGATGGAGAGACGAATTAATTCTCTTATGGGTGTTTTAGGTTTTGCTGATAATTATGATGAGTTTGTGGAAGCCATAAGGAAAGACGAGCAGATTTGCCATCGTTTCCTTGACTATATCACGATTAATGTTTCGGAATTTTTCCGCAATCCTACACAATGGGAGGTGTTGCAGAACAAAATATTACCACAGTTGTTATCTAAGGAGAAGAGT
>JAQVYD010000137.1 GCA_028709105.1 Clostridia bacterium | reverse complement strand
AACTCTTTGGGAGCATCTGCTCCCACCATCCTTTTACACCGCACCGGACAAGCATAACAGCCCAGTTTTTCCGCAAGAATCGTTTTATGAATCAAGTTCCCGGAAATCTGTGCTGCCGTTTCAAAATAGCCAGTAGTCCAATTATTTGTTGGCAACATACTATTATTACTGTTCCCCTCAGGACCACCTGTCGTGCCCATGGCATTTAAACCTTTAGTGCCTGGAATTTCTTTGAATTTCTTGGCAAAACTCTTAGAAATCTCCATTACTCTTTCCTGATTTACATATGGTATTTTCTGTGTACCTTTGACGAGAATCGCCTTTAGTTTTTTATTACCCATGACCGCACCTAAACCGCCCCTGCCGATAGCATCATGCAGGTCACTAATGATACAGGCAAAACTAACCTGATTTTCTCCACCGGGTCCAATCCCTAAAATTTTTACTCTTTTTTCGCCTGTTTCTTTTTCTACCGTTTCTAGAACCTCGCCATTATATTTACCCCAAAGGTGCGTGGCATCTTTGATCTCTACTTGTCCGTCTTTTACCCATAAATAAACAGGTTTTTTCGCCTGCCCCTTGACTACAATCGCATCAATACCAGCAAATTTCAATTCAGCACTCCAAAATCCTCCGGCTTCGGAATCCAGCACACCTCCGGTAAGGGGTGAGACTGAAGTAACCGAATGTCGGGCAAACCCGGCAATCGGGGCCCCGGTTACGACACTAGGAGCAAAAACAATGACATTCTCCGGGGAAAAGGCATCTGTCCCCGGCTGCACATTTTTAAGCACATAAAAACTACCCAGACCGCCACCACCTAAATAGCGGCGAAAGAATAAATCGCCGGGGCTTTCATATTCAACCAGATTTTTACTTAAATCCACATGTGCAATCCTATCCCAGTAACCACCTCTCATCTTCATCCCTCCTTTTATAATAGCTAAATATACATTATACAAGACCTTATTTCCAAGCAAGGCGGACGACCTCCTCACACACTAGTGGTTGTGGTGAAGTCTCCGCCTTATTTCTAAAAATCACCTATCTAATTGCAGTAGCTTTAACCTTATAGTTTCTTCAACGTAACTTTTTCTTGCCCTTCCTTCCAGATTCTTACGCCAACTTTTTGCAGTTCTTTTAAATCACCTTTTACTTCTGCAAAAAGACTAAAAGGATTTCCTACTTTAATACTGGGACCATAATAAACACAAACTGCCTGCCATTTCGGATCAGAATTAAAGGCAATACTTCCTGCCTGAGGCATCACCAAATTTTCCGGTTCTACTTCTAAAGGCATTTTATAGAAAAATTCTTCACCGGCATATCTCGCTTGTAAAACAGAGGCCTCAAAAGGTAGATTCTCTAAAAACGCTTTACAAGTTTGGGGAGCCTTGGCTTCGTTTAAAACTACTTCAAAACAACCACCCTTTTCAAATTCCATCACAATTTTACTCATACCTGATTACACCTCCTGATTTTTTATTATTTTAAACCTCTTCCTTAACTTAAAACTAGCTTAAAAATGAATACCCTCGCCTAGAAAATTAAACTATTACTCTAACTAATACTCTGACCTCTGCAAAAACCTAATCAAGGAAAGGAGCAGGATTGTTTTCATCATATGTGGCCAAAGAGACACAAACCACAACAATTAAACAGAGAATACCACCAGGGATAGCTTCGTGTATGCCCATAGGTTTATGAAGAATTTTAGCCCAAGTCGTAGCAACAACTAATCCTGTAATCATTCCGGAAATAATCCCCTGCTTGGTAGCCTTTTTCCAATAGAGTGAAGCCAAAGCCGGTATAGAAACAGCAGAGGAAAAGAAAGTCATAGCAAAGATAATCGCATTTAAGATATTTCTAATGTTCAGTGTGAAGAAAATCGAAAGTACACCCATCAACACTACAGCCCATTTACCCATCTTTAACAAATGCTCTTCTGTTACACCTGGTCTGAGTACTTTATATAAGTCACTAATCAGTGTTTGAGCCGCATTGATGAGATAACTATCAATCGTGGACATAAGCACAGCAACAATAGCAGCCATAACCAGTGCTGAGAATAAAGGATGATACATTTGACGACTGATCATCGGAATTAAGGATTCATGAGAAATGCCCGCCGGGAAGACAGGATAAATAACAGCCGCTGCCATTCCCACGATGGTTACGGAAAAGGTGTAGACCAAGATAATCGTTGTGGCCCAAAAAACACCACTTCTCGCACCCTTTTCCGACTTCGCCGCAAAAGCCCTTTGCCAATATGGCGGCCCCGAAAGGAAGTAGAGAAGATAAACCCACATCATGCCAAACAAGGTCATATCAGGCTTTAAGGTAAAGAAGCTGGCCGGTAGTGTCGTTGTCATATGCGACCAACCACCTGCGCCGCTTACAGCAACGATCGGCAAACAAATCCCAATCAATAGGATCAGAATACCGGCCTGAATCATGTCGGTATAGGCCACACCATACATACCGGAAATCATGGTGTAAACGACAATAACGAATACCGAGATCACCGCAGCCAGTTCATAAGACATGCCCCACGGCTCACAAATAATCTCTAAAATCCGGGTTGTAGCTACCATCTGCGAACCAATCGTTCCCACTAGGGTCCAAATGATAATCACTGCTGCTAATAAAGACGCACCTTTACCAAAACGCCGATTAATCAAATCCGGAATAGAGGAAACATTATATTGCGCCCCAATCCGACGAATCCGCGGGGAGATTATAGAGAAAGCATAAAGACCAAAACAACAAGCTAAAGTCAAGCCAACAGCCGGAAACCCTACTTTATAAGCAAGCCCTGACTTAGCCAAAGTTGAGGCGGCACCAATATAGGTAGCAGCAAAAGTCAACATAATAACCGGAGTAGGCAAACTTCTGGAACTCAAATAGAAATCTTCTGTATTTTTAACTCTGGAACTAAAATAAATACCAATTCCAAACATACCCGCCATGTAAATTAATATGACAATGATTTCTAGCGTCATAAAAACGCCTCCTTATTTTAGAAATTGCTTCTAAATTTACTGAACCTTACAACCTTAATATCAATCCAGGCGAGGATAAACTTAAATCATCGAAACTAATGGTTCTTTACTCAGTTCTCACCATTTCAATAGCTTTATTGGGACAGAAGGACCAGCAGACGCCACAGCCATCACAAGAATCATTAATAAAGGGTTTGCCATCCTTTTCCGTAATCCCGTCAAACAAGCAGATATCCA
>JAQVYD010000021.1 GCA_028709105.1 Clostridia bacterium | reverse complement strand
TTACGGTGTCCCCGTAACCCCTTCTGCACATGCACATTCCTTCTCTAAGGGAATTTCCGCCAAAGCAGACATGAGCAGGCGCGACATATTCTTATTCATTTGCTGCGTAACATCTAATACTTCTGCATGTGTAAGCAGATGAGGAGATATCCCCGCCGCATAATTAGTAACCATACATACCGTAGCATAACAAATCCCGGCTTCACGAGCTAAAACGACTTCGGGAACACTAGTCATGCCAACCACATCGCCGCCCCATTGTTTAAACATTTTAATTTCCGCCGTTGTTTCAAAACGCGGCCCTTCCGTGCAAACATAACAACCGCCCTGATGTACCTTTATGCCTAGCTCTTCCGCCTTCTCATAAAGGAACTTCCGGATCCCTAGACAATAGGGCTCAGTCACATCCACATGCGCCACACCTCTGAATCTACCTTCAAAAAAAGTGTTTTTTCTTGTTTTCGTAAAATCAAGGAACTGATCAATCAAAACAAAATCACGCGGAGCCATTTCTTCATTCAATGAACCTACGGCTGCCGTAGCAATAATCTTTTCGACGCCGATACTCTTTAAAGCCTGAATATTCGCCCGATAATTGATTAAATGAGGAGGTACCGAGTGCCCTTTCCCATGACGGGTTAAAAAAACAACCTCCCGGCCTTGACAAGTACCAACAAGCAGATTAGCTTTTCCATACCGTGTTTCCATATCTACTTTTTTAACATTTTCTAACATCTCAGCCTGATAAATACCTGTGCCTCCAATAACAGCAAGCTTCGCGTTGAACATAATTTTCTTCCTCCTTTTATTTTAAATTAGTCCTTGACTAAAAGTCTCCGCGTCAAACTCCTTTAAACTGTCTATTTTCTCACCAACACCAATAAATTTGACAGGCAATTTATATTCATTCTGTATCCCTAAAATAACCCCGCCCTTAGCCGTACCCTCCATTTTTGTTAAAATTACGCCTGTTACACCTACTGCTTGAGAAAATAACTTAGCTTGAGAAAGAGCATTTTGTCCTGTTGTCGCATCTAAAACCAAAAAAACCTCTTCTGAAGCTTCAGGAATCTCCTTATCAATAACCCGGCGGATCTTTTTTAATTCCTCCATCAGATTCGTTTTAGTTTGCAAGCGCCCTGCCGTATCAATCAAAAGCACCTCAATTTGGCGAGACTTGGCCGCTTGCAGAGCATCATAAACTACTGCCGCGGGATCAGCGCCTTCTTGATGATGGATAAGCTCTAAACCAGCCTGCTGACACCAAACCTCTAACTGCTCAATCGCGGCAGCGCGGAAAGTATCGGCAGCGGCAACCATAACCTTAAAACCTTTGTTCTTCAACCAATAACCCAATTTACCCAGGGAGGTTGTCTTCCCGACCCCATTAACACCCACCACTAAAATAGGCGTAACCCTGCCTTTTTCCAAAAACAAACGATGCTGTCCCTCTTTTAAGATCGCCACAATCTCTTCTCTCAGTACTTCCTGCAATTCCTCTGCTGTACTTAACTTTTCTTCCCTAGTTCTCCTCCGTACAGCCTCTACTAATTGGATTGCAGTTTCGACACCAACATCAGCCAAAATCAAAGCTTCTTCCAATTCTTCAAAAAGTTCTTCATCAAGCGAACCCCTACCTATAACTACTGCTGTTACTTTTTTAAAAAAAGATTCAAAAAGACCCATCACTATCTCCTCAATCCCCTAACTAGCTTCTTTTTCAACATCCTCTAACTTTACAGAAACAAGACGTGAAACACCGGTTTCCTCCATCGTCACTCCATATAAAACATGAGCTGCCTCCATCGTCCCTTTACGATGAGAAATAACGATAAATTGCGTTTCTTTAGCAAAATCGCTCAACAAATCAGCAAAACGCTGCACATTAGCTTCATCAAGATTAGATTCAATTTCATCAAGAACACAAAAAGGGCTTGGCCTTACTTTAAGCATCGCCATTAACAGAGCAATCGCCGTTAAAGCTCTTTCTCCGCCGGAGAGCAAAGAAAGATTTTGTGTTTTCTTACCCGGTGGCTGAACAATAATCTCCACGCCCGTTTCCAAAAGGTAATCAGGTTCACACAACACCAATTCGGCCCTGCCTCCGCCAAAAAGCTGCACAAAAACCTCTCTAAACGCTTGGTTTACCTGAACGTACGTTTCTTTAAATTTACGAGCCATAATCTGATCCATTTCGCTAATCACAACTTCTAATCTTTTTTTAGCCTCAGCCATATCTTGCACCTGAATCTGCAAAAAATCCAATCTTTCCTTAAGCCGGCTATATTCCTCAATAGCCCCCAAATTTACTTCACCTAATTTATTTATTTCTACCTTTAACCAAGTAATTTTCTCCAGAGACTTTTGTCGGTTTTCCAAAACCTTTCCTCTCGCCTGAGCTTCTTCTACCGATAAATTATATTGTTCTTGCAAGCGTCTTTCTGTCGCCTCCCAAGCTGTCTCTAATTTAGACTGTTGCACTTCTAATTGATGCCTTTTCTCTTCTTTTTCACGTAATAAACACGTGTATTTTTTTATTTCCTCGGCAAGAGCACTAATCTGCTCCTGAACACTAGTTTTAACCTGGTGCATTTCCCGCAATTGCCCTTCCCCTTCCTGCAACAAACGCAGCGACTGGGCAATACCTTCCTCTACTGCCGTAAAAGCTTGGGTTAATTCTGTTTGTTTCTCTGCTATTTTTCCCTTTTCCTCAGTCTTTTCCTGCTCTAATTGTGCTAACTGAGACACGCGTACCAGATAATAATTTTCTTCCTTCCTATAAGCAGCCAATTTTGCCTCCCCCGTAGCGACTTCAATCCGCAACTGAGTAAGAGCCTCATTCTTTTGCAGTTTTTCCCACTGTCTTTTTTCTGTTTTTTTCTGCAATTCTTCGATTTCTGTTAAGCAGACCATAGTTTTCTGATCCAAAACTTTCTTCCCCTGCTCCAACCTTGCCACATTTTTAAACAAATTTTCCGTTTCATTTCCCGTTTCATTAATTTCTAACTGCAAACCTTCGATCTCCGACTCCTGCCGCCCTTTATCAGCACGCCAACGCTCCAGTACACTACTTACTTCTACTTCCCTTAAACGTAATCCCTGAATCTTCTCCTTAACGGCTTCCCATTCTTGACGAGCATCTTGTACAGCAACCTCTAATTCCGCTTCTTTTTTTTGTCCTTGCAGAAAAACAGTTTCTACTTCCTTGATTTTTTTCGCTAAATCTTCAATATTTCTCTTGCGGCCTAAAATACTGCTGCTATAAACCTTAGTACTGCCTCCCGTCAATGAACCTCCCGGATTAACCGTTTCCCCGTCTAAAGTTACTAAGCGCCAACGGAAACCTGTTTCCTTACCTTTTTCAACAGCTATCGCTAAATTCTCTACCAACCAAGTACGCCCTAACAGATATTCCCCAATCTCCTTATACCTATCCTCATAATGAATCAAGTCACTAAGACACCCGATTACCCCCTTTCCTACGGGCATTAAACCACTCTTTCTTGCCCCCTTCACTGTATCCAAGGGTAAAAAAGTTACCCGCCCCTGCTTCTGCTGTTTCAACCAAGCAATAGCTTGACGAGCCACCTCTTCGTTCTCCGTAACAATATGCTGCAACGAACCACCCAACACTACTTCCACAGCTATTTCATACTCCCGCGGTACTTGAATAATTTGTGCCACCGTACCCCTAATTCCTGCGATCTGCTTTTTAGCCTGTAACTGCAAAACCTCCCTCACAGCGTGTCCATAACCCTGTCCCTCTTTCTCCATTTCCCCGAGAAGTTGGTACCGTGAACGAAGATTGTTATACTCCTCCTTTAAAACAAGATTTTGCTGCTGCTGTTCCTGTAACTGCTCCCTTTTCTGTAAATACTGCTGATCCTTAAGCACCAATTCTTTTTCTAAATTCAGCAAGAGCATAGTATTATCCTCGGCTTCTTTTTCTAAAAGAGAGAGCTTCCCCAACACCTGCGAAATTTCCACCTTTATTTGGTCTTCGCGAGCCGCAAACTGCTCTTTTTGCTTCTGCAGTGCTTCTATTCTCTGCTTCAAAGCAGTAATTTCATTGCAGACTTGCGCTCCTTCTTGCAAAAGCTGAAAATGGGAGTTCTTTAACTCCTCTAGCTCGTTTCTTTCTACCAACTCTTTTTTACTTTCTTCTTCTAACAAAACCTCATAACTATGCAATTTTTTTTGACCTGCTGCTAATTCTTTTAAAAGCACGCTCTCCTGAGAGCGATGAGTTACCAGTTCTTGCTGCAACAGTTCTTTTTCCCGCTGTAACTGTTCCTGTTCTTTGCTTAATTGTTCACTTTGCACAGTTAAATGGGCTGTCCTTTCCCTAATTAATTTCTTTTCACTCTCGTTTTTTTCCAACGAAAGATTTCCTTGATAAATTTTCTCCTGATAAAGTGCTAACTTCTCATCTTTTTTCTGCAATTCTAATTTACATTCTTCTTCTCTGCTCTGCACCTGATAATAATGAGCTTTTACCTCTTCTAACCCTAATTCAAGCTGCTGCAGATGTTCTCTAACCTTAGTCAATCTATTCTGACACTGCACACTTTCTTGCACAATCAAGCCTATTTCCAAACTATCTAATTCTGTCTTTTTACTTTTATACTGATTCGCCTTCGCCGCCTGTTCCGCTAAAGAGGTCTCTTGCCTTGTCAGCTCCCCCATAATATCATTTAAACGGATTAAACTATTTTCCGTTTCCTCTAACTTTTTCACTGCTTCACGCTTTTTATAACGATATTTGACGATCCCGGCAGCTTCCTCTAATAAACTGCGTCTTGCTTCCGGTTTCACAGAAAGAACCTCATCAACTTTTCC
The DNA here is from genome assembly GCA_028709105.1 of Clostridia bacterium. Lineage (GTDB taxonomy): Bacteria > Bacillota > Peptococcia > DRI-13 > DTU073 > JAQVYD01. The sequence continues at coordinate 8,847 of JAQVYD010000021.1, read as the reverse complement.
CTGACCAATAATCGAAAAACCTTCCCGCCCAATCCCAGTATCCATAAAAAGTTCATGAATATCCCGTAAACGGCAAGGAACACGATTAATCAGATAATCACTTTCCCCGGAACGATAAAGCCGGCGAGTAACAGTAATCTCATTATATTCCAAAGGGAAAAAGCCGGAAGAATTATCAACGGTTAAAGAGACCTCGGCCATACCCAAAGAACGGCGCTGCTCACTACCGGCAAAAATAACATCTTCCATTTTATCACCGCGCAAAGATTTAATGCTCTGTTCCCCCAGCACCCAGCGGATGGCATCAGTAATATTTGATTTTCCACTACCATTAGGGCCCACCACTAAAATAATGCCCGGTTTGAATTCCAACTTGGTTTTATCGGCAAAAGACTTAAACCCTTGAACCTCCAGCTTTTTTAGGTACACCTTTGTTCGTCCCTTTCTTAAAACATATCCTCTTTTCCCTTATCTAATTCGATATCTTTCTAGAAAGTCCTGTCTTTTTATCCGCACAACTTGTAAAGTAGTACGCATTTCTAAATCGTTTCCCTGTACTCCCTCTTTTGGCATCAAATTAATTTTGGCCAAATTATATTTTTCCCGCAGAAAACAAAGATTTTCTTTTTTTTGTCCCACGACCTGCGAATAAACCCGCGGATGAAAAAATACGGTCAGCGGATCTCCTGCTCTTGCCTGTAATTCTCCCAATCCTACGCACATCTGCTCTAGCATCAAACGACTTTCTACTAATTCACCGAAAGCCGGGTGATAAGGGCCGGCCACCAAATCTTTTTCCGGTGAAAGATTATCCACCGCCTGAAGCCCCATCCGAATCACCGGGATCTGATAAAAAGAAAACACCCCCAGCCAGTACGCCGCTAACTGTACAGCCTGCTGCAAACTCCAAGGGGTGTAACTGCCCTCACGATACCACTGGGCTAAAGTTGTTCCCTGCAAAACCAAGGCAGGATAAATTCTTACAAAATCAGGTCTGGCCTCTACTGTTTTTTTACCCGTCAAACGAGCAAAAGAAGAACTATCCCCTGGCAAACCTAACATTAACTGATACCCCACTTGCAAAGGATATTTTCTTAAAAGGCTTAAAGCGCGGGCCGTATCGGCCACATCATGGCCCCGACAAGCCTTTGCCAACACTTCATCCACAAGCGATTGTACCCCTAATTCTACAGTAGTCACACCATAAGACAATAAACGCGCCAAAATTTCCTCATCAAGATAATCGGGCCGTGTCGACAACCTAATCCCCTTGATCCGGCCTTTTTTCTTTTGTGCGGCTGCCGCCTGCAAAAGCCCCACCTGTTTTTCCGGAGGTAAAGCTGTAAAACTCCCCCCATAAAAAGCTATTTCCACAAATCTGCCCGGCCACAATCTCGCTTTTTTTAAATATTCTTCTACATATTGATCAATTTCTTCAGGTTTTATTTCTTCCTCTTTTCGGCTGATTTTCCACTGGTTACAATAAACACAAGTAAAAGGACAACCGGCATGAGGAATAAAAAAAGGGATAATCAAAGGCTTTTCCATCTTTTAGCTCCTCATTCTCAATTTATTTAAAGCCAGCTTAGCAGCATTTTGTTCAGCTTCCTTTTTCGTCTTCCCTTTTCCCCGCGCCAATTCCGTTTCATTCAAATAAACAGCAGCCCAGAATCTTTTGGCATGGTCCGGGCCCTCTTCCCGTAATATTTTATAACACAAACTGCTCTGAGGGTCTTTTTGGATATTCTCCTGCAACTCTGTTTTAAAATCACCCAAATCCCCCTTAACAGCATGTTCTATTTGCTTTCTTAAAACACGAAGGATCAGCTGACGTACCTTTTCCAATCCCAAAGAAAGATAAAGAGCACCGATGAAGGCTTCGAAACAGTCAGCTAAATTAGAAACCCGACCTGCTCCTCCCATCTGCTCCTCTCCTCTGCCCAGCAACAAATATTCACCCAATTGCCAAACCCTAGCCCCCTCAACCAAAGAAGACTCACAGACAATCGCCGCCCTCATTTTGGTTAACTCCCCTTCAGTTCTTTGCGGATATTTTTCATATAAATATTCGCCAATGACTAGCCCTACAACAGCATCTCCCAAAAACTCCAAACGCTGATTATGAGCACCGGAAACACCTTTCCCCTCAAAAATACAAGAAGGATGAGTCAGCGCCTGATCCATTAACTGTAAATCCACCTTTTCTTCCAGCTTTAGTTGAGCCGCTAATTGTTCAAGCTGGGCTTTCCTTTGTTGATTAATCATAAAAAACTCCTTATTCCTGAAATTTCCCCAAAAGAATAGTCGCATTATGTCCGCCAAAGCCCAGAGAATTACTTAAAGCATAGTGTACCGTCATTCTTCTGGCTTGAGAAGGGACATAATCAAGGTCACATTCAGGATCCTGATAATCATAATTAATCGTAGGCGGAACGACATCATGCGAGATCGCCAATGCTGTCGCAATCGCCTCAATCCCACCTGCTGCTCCCAAAAGATGACCGGTCATCGACTTGGTTGAGCTAACAGCCAATTTCCAAGCATGTTCTTGAAAAACATCTTTGATCGCCATTGTTTCATATTTATCATTAAGGTCAGTGGAAGTCCCATGTGCATTAATATAATCTACTTTCTCCGGCTTAATCCCGGCATCATTTAAAGCTGCCTGCATAGCCTTCGCCGCACCTACTCCACCCGGAGCCGGTGAGGTAATATGATAAGCATCGGCAGTAGCCCCATAACCCAGTACTTCTGCATAAATAGAAGCTTTCCGTTTTTTTGCCGATTCTAAGCTTTCCAAAACAAGAATACCCGACCCTTCCCCCATAATAAAGCCATCCCTCTTTTGATCAAAAGGACGACTGGCTTGCTGGGGATACTCATTCCGGCGAGACATCGCCTTCATCGAACAAAAACCGGCAAAAGCCATGGGCGTAATGGGAGCCTCTGTTCCACCTGTAATCATCACATCAGCCACGCCTTGCGCAATTATTTTAAAAGCTTCACCAATAGCATTGGTAGCAGAAGCACAAGCGGTAACTACCGTAAGATTAGGACCGGTAGCCCCAAAAATAATGGCAATTTGTCCAGCAGCCATATTACTAATCATCATCGGGATAAAAAAGGGGCTGACCCGATTAGCTCCTTTGACTCGTCGCACTTCCATCTGCTCTTCCAGTGTTTCCATACCCCCAATTCCAGAACCTAAAACAACACCCACCCGCTCCGGCGCCACTTTAGACATATCCAGAGCGGCATCTTCCAAGGCCATTTTCACGCCGGCTACAGCAAACTGTGTAAATCGATCCATCCGCCTAACTTCTTTTTTATCCATATATAAAGTAGGATTAAAATCCTTAACCTCTCCCGCAATTTGGGTAGGAATATCGCTTACATCAATTCTTGTAACTTTAGTCACACCTGATTGCCCTGCGAGCAGACCCTGCCAAAATTCAGCCACATTATTACCCAAAGGGGTAACTGCACCCATTCCTGTAATAACAACTCTTCTTTTCATATTTCACCTCTAACCTACTATAGACTTAAGTATGCTTTTACCTGCTTTACTGTGAAGCCTCCACTTCTGCAAGCAGAGTACGGATAATCTCCTTGACAGGCATGATTCTTTTTATTTTCTCAATAAATTCACCGGCGAAAACTAAACCGTCTTTTAGATTTCCCTGTTGCGCATTTTTCAAAGCCGTCATAATACAAAAATTGCCTGTACAATTTTTTAAACACTGCTTACATTTACGAATTGGAGCAATCTGACCGGAAATAAGCTTTTCCGTAAATTCGTTTCTGAGCGCTCTCCCTAGTAAACCGACAGGGCTATCTATGAGCACAATATCCTCTTTTCCGGAATTTACATAAAACTCTTTCAGATTTTGGGCTGCATTAGATTCCTCACTAGCGGCAAAACGGATACCTAGCTGCACCCCATCGGCACCATAATTAAACGCTCTCACGATATCCTGACCCTCAACAATACCTCCTGCCGCAATCACCGGTATACTGACACTTTTTTTAACTTCGGGGACAATTTCCGCAACAGAACAAGTAGTCCCTAAATGACCACCCGCTTCCTTCCCTTCTACAATGACCGCTTGCGCACCAAGTTTTTCTGAAATTTTAGCCAGCTTCGCTGTAGAAACGATAGGCACGACAGGAATTTGAGCCTCTTTACCCCAAGTAAACATATCGCGGGAAAACCCAGCCCCGGATACTACTAAGTCAATTCCCTCCTGCAAAGCCGTCTTAAACAATTCAGCAAAAGCAGAAACAGCATACATCACATTTATGCCAATGATCCCCGCAGAAAGAGCGCGAGCTTTACGTATTTCTTCTTTTAATTCTTGAGAAGACATCCCACTGGCAGCAATAATGCCAATTCCGCCTTCATTAGCTACAGCAGCAGCTAGAGACGCTGTGGAGATCCTTACCGCCATCCCTCCCTGAATAATTGGTAAAACAGATTTAAGCCGGCCGATCCGAAGCTCGGGTAAATACACGCCAACGCCTCCCCTATTTAGATCTGAAACCTCTTTTGGAAAAAGCTCCGCAGCGATTGACCACGGAGCCTTTGTGACAACTACAGCCCAAACACCTTCGGGGATTATTGTCTTTCTTTAATATATTCTACAGCATCCCCTATCGTTTTGATTTTTTCGGCATCTTCATCGGGTATCTCCATATCGAATTCCTCTTCCAAAGCCATAATTAACTCTACGACATCGAGAGAATCAGCATTAAGGTCATCAAATGTAGTTTCCAATTTAAGATCTTGTTCATCTACTCCCAGCTGTTCGGCAACAAGAGATTTGATTCTAACCAATTCATCCATAATATCACCCATGATTTCACCCCCTTCCAAAAACAAAAGACTCTTTCTACATGGTCATACCGCCATCTACCGGTATAACCTGTCCGGTAATATAATCAGCCCCCGGACCGGCTAAAAAAACAACAAGTTTAGCCACATCATCAGGTTTACCGAGACGGCCTAAAGGTATTTCCGAGGCAATTTTCCCTTGCACTTCAGCAGATAATTGCTCGGTCATATCCGTGACAATAAAACCTGGCGCAATCGCATTAACCATTATACCACGTGAAGCCAATTCTTTGGCGGCACTTTTCGTTAAACCAATGATCCCCGCTTTAGCTGCAGCATAATTGACCTGCCCCGCATTACCATGTAATCCTACCACCGAGGCGATATTAATAATTTTACCGGATCTTTGCTTCAGCATGGGACGAGTGGCCTCCCTTAAACAATAAAAAGCCGCCGTAAGATTTGTCTGAATAACTTGGGCCCAATCCTCATCTTTCATTCTCATCATTAAAGTATCACGATTTATCCCCGCATTATTCACTAAAATATCCAGCCGTCCCTCTTTCTCTAAAATTTTCCCCATCATCTCTTTAACCTGTTGAGAAGACGAAACATCCGCCTGTATAAGCTCCGCCACAGCACCTTGTTGACTAATGATCTTTTTTACTTCTCTGGCGGCCTCTTCATTTCCTTTATAATTTACAATTACTTTAGCACCTTCCCTAGCTAAAGCTATCGCTATCGCTCTCCCAATACCCCTAGAAGCACCTGTGACCAAGGCTACCTGCTCAGTCAACATTCTTCTTTCACCTCCTTAAAAAGAGAAATTACCCCCTCCAAAGATTCCCTATCTTCAATATTATACATTTCTATATTTTTATCAATCCTTTTTAACAAACCACTTAAAACTTTTCCCGGCCCAATTTCCACAAACGTATTCACCCCTAAGGCCAAAAGTTTTTCTATTGATTGCTGCCAAAGTACGGCTGTACTTACCTGTTTGATCAAATTAACCTTAATTTCCCGGGGAGCTGTTTCCAAAACAGCGGTACAATTAGCAACTACAGGCACCCCCGCCCGGGAAATATTCGTCGTGGCCAAAACATCCGCCAATTTTAAGGAAACATCCTGCAATAAACTAGAATGGAACGGTCCGCTCACAGGTAAAAACAGGGCATGTTTAGCCCCGGATTCCCTGGCTAACTCCACCGCCTTATGTACAGCTGAAGTTTGTCCGGCCACCACAATCTGCCCGGGACAATTATAATTAGCCGGTTCGACGACACCCACCTGTGCAGCTTCCGCACAAATGCTCATAACGTTATCTGCTGACAAACCGATAATCGCCGCCATTGTTCCCTGCCCCGGAGGTACCGCCTCCTGCATCAAAAGTCCCCGTTGACGAACTAACCGGACAGCATCACTAATCGTCAGTGAGCCCGCCGCAATTAAGGCTGTATACTCCCCCAAACTATGTCCGGCTACAAAATCCGGTCTCAGCCCCTGCTCCTCCACTACTTTAAGGATAGCGGCACTAGTAAGTAAAATCGCCGGCTGAGTATTCGCCGTCAATTTTAATTCTTCTTCCGGACCGGTAAAACAAAGGGTACTCAGCGAAAATCCTAAGGTTTCATCACCCTGCTCAAATACTTGACGCGCAATCGGAAAATGCTCAAATAACCCTTGCCCCATCCCCACATACTGAGAACCCTGTCCCGGAAAAAGAAAAGCAACTTTTCCTTTTTCCCTCATGCTTCTTCTCCTTTTCTAAACAGGCGTAAGCTTTGTTCTAAAACCTTATGCGCTTCTGCCATTATTTCCTCGATTATTTCCGCGGCCGGCTGGATTTTTTGCACCATAGCCGCTACCTGCCCCGCCATCAGTGAACCCATCTGCACATCACCTTCTACTACTGCTGCGCGCAACCGGCCTATCCCTAGTTTTTCCAATTCTTCCTCACCGGCTCCTTCTTTGATTAAGCGCTGATACTCTCTGGTCAGTTTATTCTTCAACACCCGGACATAATGTCCATTATACCCGGTGAGAACAGTATCTCTGTCTTTCGCCTTCAGCACAGCCTCTTTATAATGGTCATGCACGATACATTCTGCAGCACAAATAAAACGCGTTCCCATCTGCACACCCTGAGCACCCATACACAGAACCGCAGCTAATTGACGGCCATCGGCAATCCCTCCGGCGGCAATAATCGGAAGCTTCACCGCATCAACAACCTGAGGCAACAACGCCATTGTTGTCAACTCTCCGGTATGACCTCCACACTCCATCCCTTCCGCAATAAGCGCATCCGCCCCTGTTCTCTCCATGCGTTTAGCCAGAGCTACCGAAGAAACAACAGGAATCACTTTAATTCCCTGCTCCTTTAACTTCGGGATATGTTTACCCGGATTACCCGCACCTGTGGTAATTACTTTAACGCCTTCTTCAAGAATAACCGCCATTACTTCTTCCACAAAAGGCGAAAGATAATAAACGTTAACCCCAAAAGGCTTTTTCGTCAAAGCTTTCACCTGTAAAATCTGCTGACGCACTACTTCAGCAGGGGCACTCCCGGCACCAATCAAACCTAACCCTCCGGCTTCTGATACGGCAGCAGCTAACTCTGCTGTAGCTACCCAAGCCATACCTCCTTGCAGCAATGGATACTTAACCTGCAAAAGGTCACATACTTTTGTATGGATCATTTTTTCTCCCCCTTACACCACCCATTTCATTACCGCAGAACCCCAAGTTAAACCGGCACCAAAACCTACCAAAAGAAGAAGATCCCCTTTGTGAAGATACCCCTTTTCTACCGCCTCCGCCAAAGCTACCGGAATCGAAGCACTAGACATATTCCCATATCTGTCCAAATTGATAAAAACCTTCTCCGCGGGAAGTCCCAGCCTTTTTCTCACCGCCTCAATAATACGGGTATTAGCCTGATGAGGAATAAGACAAGCAAGGTCTTCTTGTGATAAACCGGCCTTTTCCAAGGCCTTAAGAGAAGTATCTGCCATTGCTTTTACAGCGAATTTAAAAACCTCATTACCACTCATCACCAAAAAATGTTCTTTGTTTTGTACCGTCTCCTGACAAGCAGGTTTACGGGAACCCCCGGCCGGAACCTTTAAAAGGTCCCCCCCCGTCCCGTCAGCACCTAAATCAAAAGACAAAAAACCAGTATCTTTTTCCACAGCTTGTAAAACAGCAGCTCCGGCCCCATCACCAAAAAGAATACAACTATGGCGGTCTTCCCAATTAACTATTTTTGTCAAGACTTCCGCAGCCACCACCAATACCGTATCATAAGCACCGGTTGCCACAAACTGACTTCCTACAGCTAAGGCATACAAAAACCCGGAACAAGCCGCAGACAAATCAAAAGCCGCCGCCTTAACTGCTCCTAAATTTTTCTGAACAAGACAAGCAGTAGCAGGAAAAAACATATCCGGAGTTACTGTCGCCACGATAATTAAATCGACATCCTCCGCTTTAACTTTAGCCATAGCCAGAGCTTTTTGCGCTGCCTTGGTCCCTAAATCCGAAGCAGCCTCCTCAGCCGAAGCCTTGCGCCGTTCAGAAATACCTGTACGCGTTAAAATCCATTGATCCGAAGTATCTACTAATTTCATCAAATCGTGATTAGTAATTTTCTGCTCCGGCAACCAAGCTCCCAAACCGACAATTCCTACGGCACGAAGATTGCTAACCATTAACTTCACCGACTTTCTCCTCTTTCTCCTGCTTTTTCCCCTCTGTCTCTACACAAATACTTTCCTGTAAAGCTTGCACCATCTTCTTTTCCACACAAAGAGAAGCGACACGAATCGCATTTTGAATAGCATAAGCATTGGAACTGCCATGACAAATAATACTGATGCCCTGCACACCCAATAAAGGAGCCCCGCCATATTCGGCATAATCCAATCTTGCCTTAATTTTTTTTAAAGCAGGAACAAGCAGAAAAGCCCCTGCTTTACTACGCACATTCTTTTGTAATTCCTCTTTTAAAA
>JAQVYD010000136.1 GCA_028709105.1 Clostridia bacterium | reverse complement strand
GTAGTCCGATTTTCAAACCTTGGACATCATTAATTAAAAACTCGGTAAAATCAGGAGCTTTGCCTGATAGCGAAGTAGAATCCAGTGGGTCATGCCCAGAAATAGCATTCATCACTAAAGCACAATCCATCATATCCCTTGTTAAACAACCTACCTGATCAAGAGAAGAAGCACAAGGGATCACGCCATAACGAGAAACATATCCATAAGTAGGTTTTAAACCAATCACACCACAAAAAGAAGCCGGTTGACGGAGAGAGCCTCCTGTATCAGAACCTAAAGAAAAAGCTACTTCTTCCGCAGCCACAGCCGCTGCCGCACCTCCACAAGCTCCACCAGGCACAGCCTGTAAGTCACGAGGGTTATGTGTAGCAAAAAAAGCCGAATTTTCCGTAGTAGCACCTAAACCAAACTCATCTAAATTACATTTACCCAATAAAACAGCATCTTCCCTCTGCAATTTTTCAGTCACTGTTGCACTATAAGGGGGAACAAAGTTTTCCAACACCCTTGAGGCACAAGTCGTTCTAATCCCTGACGTACAAATATTATCAGTAAGCGCCATGGGAATACCGGCTAAAGGCGAGAGCTCATCCCCCCTCATTCTTTGCTCATCTACTTTTTGAGCTTGCTCTAAAGCTTCCTTTTCTGTCACCGTCACCAAAGCCTTAATTTTATCATCAACCGTCTTGATTTTGGTTAAGTGTTCTTTGACTAAGTCTGTACTGCTAATTTCTTTTTTCTTTAAAAGCCCCTGTAATTCATGGGCGGTTAAACCAAGTAATGACGACAAGAAACTTCCCCCTCTCGCTTCTTAACTTAAATAGTCTGCTTAAATAATCCGCGGGACTTTAAAATAACCGTTTTCTACCTCCGGAGCATTTACCAAGACCTCTTCCTTAGAAAGACACGTCCCTACCTGATCCTCACGAAAAACATTCTTAGCGGGAAGAACATATACTGTAGGCTCCACCCTGTTTGTCTCTACCTGCTGTAAAACTTCCATCTGTTCTAGTATTACCTGTAAAGATTGCTCGAAATTTAGACTTTCCTCTGCTGATAATTCCAACTTCGCTAAATCAGCCATCTTTTCCACATCTTTAACCGTAATTTTCACCATCACTTCACCTGCCCTTATTTCAATACACATTTATTATCTTTTGCTATACTCCGCTGAACTACACTACTCCATGCATTATATCAAATCTGAAAGAAAGATAACAATTTATTCTCACCTAACGCAAAGAAAGGCAAGAGAATTATCCCCTTGCCCTAAACACAACTACCAATATTGTGCTTTTCTGCTAACAATATTTTCCGGCTATACTTTTGGCTCCCCATCATTTCGTGTAATTTCCCCGATAAACTGAAGTTTTTGAAGTATAAAATTCATTACCTGATCAGCATCTCTAACCGCCTTTTGCATATCGCTTTCTAAAATTTCTATTTCTAGCGGATATCTTGGTTGTACACCATATGATGTAAGATTAATACAAGCTTGACTCATCTCATCAAAGGATTTATCTATTTCGGCACACATTTTACATAATAATCTTAAGTCATGAGTATGAGGTGGCTCTACATCTTGATAAATCAGATAACCTTTTAATACTTTTTCTGTTGCTTGTTGACAATGATAACAGATAATTTCTAACGGGATCGGACGCATATCCAAGAGAAACTTGGCACTGCTAAAATCTCGACTTGCAAAATTAAGCCATTCTTTAACTATGCTGATTTTATCCATATAACCTCACTCCCTCTCTGGCCACTGTTCTTTCCAATGTAGGCAATAGCTTACGCCGACGAAAATCGCTCGCTCTGCTTACCAGAATATCAATCGGCTTCTTTTGTTCTTTGTAAATGGCCCTGCCGATAATCTGCATAGCTTCAAGTGGACGAATACTCCCATCCGGAATCACTATATAAAGATCGAAATCACTATCTTCTGTGGGAATTCCGTAAGCATAGGAACCAAAAAGATATATCTCTTCAGCTTCTACTGTATTCAAAATCGTTTGTTTAATATTTTCTAACTCATTCCTAGCTTGTATATTCACATCATCACCCACTTTATAAGCGTATTATATCGTTATTTCAAGATGAACGTCAAGCTAGACAGGGTATGAATCACGTCTTTTACATTACCGCCAGTTCCTCAAATTCGTCCTCGGTGAGAATCCGCAGATTGGTGCCGCCTTGCTCGATAATAGCCTGAGCTTTCTTTAGTTTAGAGCCCGGATTTTCTCCTACTAAAACATAATCCGTATTCTTACCTACACTACTGGAAACATTAGCACCCAAATCGGCAAGATGTTTTTCGATGGCCGAACGCGTGTATTTTTGTAATGTTCCCGTCACGACCACTGTTTTCCCGCTAAAAGGATTAGCCTGTACTCCTTCACTCTGAACAAGAGGATTAACCCCTGCCTCCACCAGCTTTTCTATACTGCGCTCGATCTTTTCATCAGCGAAAAAGCTAACAATACTATCAGCAATAATATCCCCTATCTCGGGTATAGCTATAAGCCGTTCCCGCGAAGCCTGCTTTAATACCCCTAAGGATTTAAAAACTCTCGCTAAATCTATAGCTGTCTTTTTCCCGACATTGGGAATACCCAAAGCATATATAAAAGCCTCTAAAGTACAGACCTTACTTTTTTCGATGGCGCGCAATAAGTTCTCCGTCTTCTTTTCTTTAAACTTTTCTAAACCAAGCAAGTCTTCCTTCGTCAGTTTATATAAATCAGAAATCTCCCGAATCTCTAGTTTCTCAAAAAGCTGTTCTGCGGTCTTTTCACTAAACCCCTCGATATTCAGCGCCTCACGACTAGCAAAATGAACCAAACTTTTCACTAATTGAGGCTTACAGGAAAGAGAGTTTTCACAAAAGAAATGAACACCATCACGCACTAATTTCGCACCACAGGCCGGACATTCTTTAGGTGGTTCGATCTCTTCGACCTTGCCTAAAGAATCTTCAACCACTCCTGTTATTTCCGGAATAACATCATTAGAACGGCGAATAAAAACCTGACAGCCCTTTTTGACCCCTTTTCTTTCGATATCATCAACATTGTTCAAGGTGGCTCTTCTAATCGTCACCCCACCGATCTCCACCGGTTCCAAAAGTGCGGTAGGAGTCACTTTTCCCGTCCTACCGACATTCCACTCTACATCCCAAAGAGTAGTCACTTCATCTTTGGCTTCAAACTTATAAGCTATGGCCCAGCGCGGAAACTTAATCGTATAACCCAACATCTCTCTTGTGCGTAAATCTTC
>JAQVYD010000135.1 GCA_028709105.1 Clostridia bacterium | reverse complement strand
GCTTGGCTCTTAAATGGGGTCAATAAAATTACGGTAAGGGATCAGGAGTCTAAAGAGGATTTAGTAGCAATGGGAATTCAGCAGGAAATTATTGTTACGGCTGACCCTGTGTTAGGTTTAAACAAAAAGGAAGTTGATGAAAAATTAGGTCGTGAGATTTTAGAACGATATGGGTTAACGCGGGATAAAGAGGAAAAACTTTTAGGGGTTTATTTACGCCCTTGGGGCAAAAATGAATATTTGCCGGCTTTAATTGAAGCTTTAAATCAAATGCTGAAAAAAGGCTGGCAGATTGTTTTTGTCCCGATGCAGTTTCCCGGGGATATTCCTGTAGCCAGAGAGGCCCTTCATCTTTTGCATAATCATCAGGGCCTTTTACTGAAGGAGGGCTACTCCCCAGAGGAATTGCTGTCACTAACAAAGAATTTTGATTTAATTGTGGGGATGAGACTTCATTCTTTAATTATGGCTGTTGTAGCCGGAGTTCCCATGGTGGGGCTTTCTTATGACCCGAAGGTAGATCGTTTTTTACGTCAGGCGGGGCAGGTGGCGCTGCTTTCCGTAAATAATCTTAATGCACAGGCTTTGGAAGAAATACTGGTGTGGACTGATGGACAGCGGGAAGAGATTATTAAGGAGCTAGGCATAAGAATAGAGGTTATGTATCAGAAAGCTTGGCAGACAGCTCGTATCGCCATAAGCCTGCTGGAAAATCTCAACAGTGGAGGCGGAAACTTGTGAGCCGTAGTGTTACTCAAGCTGCCCTGATGATTATGTTGATTAATGTGTTGAGCCGTTTGCTGGGGTTTGCCCGCGAAGCGGTTATCGCCAATGAATTTGGGGCTACTTATCTTACTGATGCCTATTTGCTGGCTTATACGTTACCTTATTTTCTGCAGGCGGTTTTAGGGATGGCTTTGGTTACGGCGATAGTCCCGGTGGTTACGAAATATTTGGTTAAGGGCGAGCAGGAGGAAGCTTGGCGTATTGCCAGTATTACTTTAAATTGGACGGCACTTTTTATGACGGCTTTCGCGCTTTTGGGTGTGCTGGGGGCGAGGGTTTTGGTGATGCTTACGGCCCCCGGTTTTGATCATTTTACAGCAGGATTAGCCACAACGTTAACGATGATTATGTTCCCGTCGGTTGTTTTTATGGGTGTAGGAATGTTGATTACGGGGATTTTAAATGCGAAGAAGTATTTTCTGGTAGCCGCTTTTGCCCCTGGTTTTTCCAGTCTAATCATTATTTTTTCCGTACTTTTTTTAGGTAGATATGGGATCCGGTATCTAGCTTGGGGAACCCTGTTCAGTATGGTGGGGGCGATGCTGATCCAGTTCCCTGTTTTGAAAAGGGTTGGTTTCCGTTATTATGGGGATTGGAATTTACGGCATCCTGAGGTGAAGGGGCTTTTTTATAATCTTTTGCCGATTTTCCTAGGGACGGCTGTTAACCAGATTTATTTGATGATTAATCGTTTTTTTGCTTCAGGGTTGACGGAAGGGAGTATTTCCGCGCTTAATTATGCGGGGAAGCTAATGAATTTACCGATGGGTATTTTTGCTTTAGCGATTTCTACGGCGATTTTTCCTACTTTGTCGGAACAGGCTTTGCAGGGAGAGCGGCGAGAATTAGGGTTAACCTTAACCCGAGGCTTAAAATTGGTGTTATTGATTACTCTGCCGGCGGCAGCGGGGTTGATGGCTTTGAAAACGCCGATCGTCAAGCTTCTTTTTGAAAGAGGCGCTTTTGATCAAGTCGCTACACAGATGACCGCAGAGGCGCTTTTTTATTTTTGTTTAGGGATGTTTGCGATGGCGATGATTATGGTGATTACGCGAGCTTACTATGCCTTGGGTGATGTGCGGACCCCGCTTTGTTTAGGGTTGTTATCAATTGCCGTAAATGTTGTGGCGAGTATTGCTTTAATGCCTTCTTTGGGGCATAGTGGCCTAGCTTTAGCTAATACGTTGGCTGCTGTTTTTAATGCTCTGGCGATGTATCTTCTGCTGCGGAAACATTTGTCTTGTTTGTATGTTCGTGACCTTGCCCGCTCGGTGCTTAAGGCTTTGGGCGGTTCACTGCTGACGGCGGTTACAGCACTAGCTTTGTATAGCTATTTAAGTAGTTCTGTTTTTCTTGGCGCAGGGATGAAAGTTTTATTGCTGAAAGTCGTATTGAGTGTGGTGATGGGTGTTGTGGTGTACGCACTTGCCTTGTTTTTTTGGCGTGAGGAAGAAATGCTGGCTTTTTGGCATGAAGTAAAGGTTAAAGCAGGTAAAATGAAATAAGTAAAAAAAGAAGAAAGGGTCAAGAAGGGAAGAAGGTTTAAAGGGAAAGATGTCGAATTAATATCTTTACTGTGTTATAAGTATTTTAAAAAAGGGGAATGGGGAGAGAAAGATGCTTGATTTAGTGGCGATTAAGAAAATACTTCCACATCGGTATCCTTTTCTTTTGGTGGATCGGATTATTGAACTAGAAGAGGAAAAAAGGATTGTCGGTCTAAAAAATGTGACGGGGAATGAAGAGTTTTTTCAAGGTCATTTCCCTGAAAAACCGGTGATGCCGGGGGTTTTACTGGTGGAGGCTTTGGCGCAAACCGGAGCGGTGTTGGTGCTTTCCAAACCTGAAAATAAAGGCAAGATTGCTTATTTTGCCCGTATTGACAACTGTAGATTTAGACATCAGGTTGTTCCCGGGGATCAGTTAAGGTTGGAGATTGAGGTGCTGAAGATGAGGGGAGTAATCGGGAAATGTCAGGCTCGTGCCTTGGTTGGGGAGAAAGTAGCCTGTGAGGCTGAATTGACGTTCGCTTTAGAGCAGTAAAGAGTAGACAAAGATCGTCGAAGGTGCTATAATTAAGACTTGATAAAAATAAAATGGTGGTCATATTTAGGCAGTAGGAATTTGACGAAAGATTAAAAAATTTTGTTTTGGTATAAGCGGAGAGATATAGGGGGAGGAGGCTGTCTTGGTGGAAATAGAGAAAATTGTATCTTTACTTTTGGCTTTCGGCTTAGTTTTTTTGGGAACTCCTCTTGTTAAAAAATTAGCGTATAAAATAAAGGCTCTTGATGAACCAACCGACCGGAAGGTACATCATCAGCCGATGCCTCGTTTAGGCGGTTTAGCTATTTGTTTGGGTTTTTGGCTGACCGTACTTCTAACGACAGAGATGACGGGTAAGCTCTATGGGCTTTTAGCCGGAGGGCTTTTAATCACACTGGTAGGGGTCGTTGATGATGTGAAAGGGGTTACGGCTTGGCAGAAATTAGCTGTACAGATTGTCGCGGCTG
>JAQVYD010000134.1 GCA_028709105.1 Clostridia bacterium | reverse complement strand
GCGTAATTGTTGATTAATAATTTTTCGTAAGTATGAATAACTTATTAAAAAAGCTTTGAACTAGGAGGACACATTATGCCTGTTCTTGCTTCCATCGGTACAGCGTTACCACCTTACAAAATTAGGCAGGAAGAAACGAGGGATTTTGCCAGAAAGTTTTTTAAAGATGCTTTTAAAGACTTAGAGAGATTGTTAAAAGTTTTTCACTCGACAGAAATAGAAAAAAGGTTTTTTTGTATGCCCCGGACCTGGTATGAACAAAAGCATAGTTGGGAAGAAAAAAATGCTTTGTTTATAGAAAATGCAATTTGTTTAAGTGCTGAAGCTATTACTGCCTGTTTACGAAAAGTAAATTTAAAACCTAGTGAGATTGATATTTTTGTTTTAGTTACGTCAACCGGTATTGCCACACCTAGTCTTGATGCTTATTTGTATAATCTTTTAGGTATGAAAAATAGTCTAATTAGGATACCTCTTTGGGGATTAGGTTGTGCCGGCGGAGTTTCCGGTATCGCTAGGGCCAGAGAACTAGCAATTGCTTATCCGGAAAGCAAAATTTTAGTTTGTTGTGTAGAATTATGTAGTCTTACCTTTGTTTTCAACGATTACTCCAAAGCTAATCTCATTGCCACCAGCCTTTTCGCTGACGGAGCTGCCGCTGCGCTGGTTATAGGAGACAAAGTAAAACCGCTAAGTATTTCAGAAGAGGAAAGGGCTCCTAAAATCTTAGGTTCCCATTCGTTTATTTGGCCTGATACTTTGGACGTGATGGGGTGGAATATCCAAAATGAGGGAATGATGGTCGTTTTTTCCCGCGACATACCTTCTCTCGTAACGCAAAAAGTTAGGTCACAGGTAGAAGCTTTTATGAAGCGTTATCAACTTACTCCGGAAAAGATTGCACGGTATATCACTCATCCGGGGGGAACGAAAGTTTTACAGGCTTATGAGACAGCTTTAGACTTAAAACCTGACGACCTGGCTTTAGCCAAAGAGGTACTAAGAGACCACGGCAATATGTCTTCATGTACTATTTTCTATATATTAGAAAAAGAGTTGAAAAGAAGCCATGACTTAGGGGAATATGGTTTAATGCTGGCTCTAGGCCCCGGCTTTTCCTGTGAACAGGTGCTTTTACAATGGTAACGTGGTTTACAGGAGTGCTAACCTTTGTGATTATACAAAGGTTAGTGGAGTTAGAGATTGCCAGAAGAAATACTCTTTATGCCAAATCTTTAGGCGGTTATGAAATTGGCAAGGAACACTACTCGTTGATTGTCATATTACATGTAGCATTTTTAGGGAGCTTGATTTTAGAAACTTTAGTAAGAGATCATATACAGATTAAACCTGTTCCTATTTTTTTAGCAATTTTTTTCTTAGCCCAAATCTTAAGAATCTGGGTGATAGCTTCCTTGGGTAGAATGTGGAATACGCGAATTTTGATTATACCGAACAGTAAACCGGTGACCGGCGGCCCTTATCGTTACCTGAAACACCCTAATTATCTGGTTGTAATTCTAGAAATGGCTACATTACCGCTTTCTTTTGGTGCTCTGGGAACAGCAATTGTTTTTAGCGGGCTTAATTTAGCTTTGCTGCGAATAAGGATAAAAGTAGAGGAGGAAGGTTTAAAACAAATTCCGGCCTTCAAAGTACATCTGAATTAGTATTTAAGCAAGTTGTTTCTAATATTTACTACTAATAATCTAGCGTGCAAATATCAATAATAATTTTAGAAGTATAAAATTTAAGGAGGTCTTAGCTATGTTTAAGCTCCCCACTGCCGAAAAAAGGATTAAAAATAAAAAACAAACCGCTTATGTGGAAGAAGGTGTCAGTATCACCCCCATGCCGGTAACCATGGATGAAACGGTGACGATTACCTATGACGGACTTTTAGCTCAAAATAAAGCGGAAACAATTTATGCTCATATGGGTAATGGATTTAGTGATTCCTGGACTAATATTCAAGACATACCTATGAAAAAAGAAAGAACTGTTTGGACGGCTAGTGTAATTCCTGCAGATTCCCGTATGAATTTTTGTTTCCATGATGGTGCAGATAATTGGGATAATAACAATGGTTATAATTGGAGCCTTACTATCCACAACGGCAAACAATTTTAAACTTAGCCAATCTTAACATAAACAGAGACTAAGGAAGTAATTTGATTTCCTTAGTCTCTGTTTTTAGAAAAGAAAAATATCATGGCCAATGCTTGTTGTTAATGGTGGAACGTGTTAAGATATTGGACAAGATTGTTTTTAGGAAAGTAATAGTAATTAGAGGAGGAAGAGGACTCATGGAAAAAACGGAAAAGGAGAGTTTTCTGCAAAGAAAAAATATCGAATTTTCTTTAAAACGGTATGGTATTGATGCTTTAGGAGCTATGGCCCTAGGGCTTTTTGCTTCCTTAATTGTAGGACTTATTCTTAAAGTTATTGGAGAAAAACTGGGGTTTCCTTTTTTGGTCGAATGTGGTTTACAAGCGATGGCGATGATGGGTCCGGCGATTGGTGTCGCCGTTGCTTATGGTCTACAAGCACCCCCCTTAGTGCTTTTTGCTTCAACGATTACAGGGATGGCCGGGGCTAAATTAGGCGGTCCGGCCGGATGTTTTGTCGCTGTCGTTATTGGAGCTGAATTTGGTAAGTTAGTTTCTAAAGAAACAAAGGTGGATATAATCGTCACACCAATGGTAACGATTATTACAGGTGTGGCTACAGCTATTTTTGTCGGACCCGGCATTAATTCGTTTATGGTTGCTCTCGGTGATTTGATTATGAAAGCTACGGAAATGAGACCAATTCCGATGGGGATTCTTGTTTCTCTGTTAATGGGGCTGGCTTTGACTGCCCCGATCTCCAGTGCTGCTTTAGCGATTATGCTTAATTTGAGCGGTCTTGCTGCCGGTGCGGCAACGGTCGGCTGTTCTGCGCAAATGATTGGTTTTGCGGTAGCCAGTTATCGGGAAAACGGTTGGGGAGGCTTAGTTTCGCAAGGTCTAGGTACATCAATGCTGCAAATTCCTAATATCGTTAAAAATCCGTTAATTTGGATACCGCCCACCATCACGAGCATCATCTTGGGACCATTTGCTACTACAATCTTAAAAATGGAGAATGTTCCTGCCGGTGCAGGTATGGGTACTAGTGGTTTGGTAGGTCAATTTGGGACAATCGAAGCGATGGGAGCAAGTGCCGATGTTTTTATCAAAATGGGATTATTACAAATATTGCTTCCGGCTGTAATAACTTTACTTATTGCTGAATTTATGCGGAAAAAGGGCTGGATTAAGTTTGGGGACATGAAATTAGATGCTTAGGG
>JAQVYD010000133.1 GCA_028709105.1 Clostridia bacterium | reverse complement strand
CCCGAAAAGTCACATTATTCATAGCATAACGCGTAATCACAGCAATATCATAAGCTGTTGTATAATGCTCCTTGGCCGTTAAACCATGGGCATTAACAAAATTACTATTTACCGCTCCCAACTCTCGCGCTTTTTTATTCATTATTTCCGTAAACTTTTCTTCCGTCCCGCCTAAATACTCAGCAATAGCTAATGCCGCATCATTAGCCGAATAAACTAAAGACGCAAGCACTAAATTACGCAGCTTTACCTTTTCCCCTTCTTCTAAATAAACCCGTGTTCCTTCTAAAAGAGGGGGATTAGCACCCACCATCACTATATTATCTAATTTCCCGCTTTCAATCGCGATAAGTGCGGTCAATATTTTCGTAATACTGGCCGGAGGCAGTTTTTCGTCTTTGTTTTTGGCAAAAAGCACTTGCCCGCTTTGGGTATCAAGAAGTACAGCTCCGTTCCCGCTAAGCACCGGCTGAGCCAAAAGAGGTTCAGACAGACAAAAAAACAAAAAGAAACTAAATATAAAAACAAAAAAGCATTTTCTGCTCATCTATGTATCACCCTATTCATCATCAGTACTTTTTTATTATATCATAAAAAAGTACTGATGATGATTTTCTGACCATTACTTTTAGTGATTACCGCTCCCTTGTTTCTGGTGATATATACAGGCACTTCCATCTCGGTAAAATATGCCTCTATTTCCGGATGAGGCTGATTAAACCTATTTTCCCCTACAGAAATAACAACTGCCTGAGGCTTTACTTTTTCATAAAAAAGAGGCACCAAGGAACCAACACTGCCGTGATGCGGTATTTTCAGAATATCCGCCCGCAAATCCACACCACGTGCCAGCAACTGCTCGATGGCTTCTTTTTCCACATCACCAGTCAACAGCCATGTACAACCCTTATATTTCACCTTAACCACAAGGGAACGATTGTTTCCGGTAAAAGCATCCTCCGGAGCAGGATGAAGTACTTCCAGGAAAACATCCTGCTCTAAGTGAACTCCTTGACCTGCAGTTAACTCCTGCCGCACTATTTTTTTCTGAGCACATAATTCCGCAATCCTTTTTTCCATTTCATTGTTTTCTTCACACGGCGGCTGAAAAAAAACACCTACTTGAAAATAAGGCATGATTTCCAGCAATCCCTCACTATGATCCAAATCACGGTGTGACATCATCATTAACTCTATTTTATTGATCCCATAATGGGCAAGAACCGGTCTAACCACCTTTTTCCCCACGGGAAAATCCGAACCGGGTGTACCCCCGCCGTCAATTAACGCGGTTTTGCCTTTAGGAGTCCTGATTAAAATACTATCTCCTTGCCCCACATCTAAAAAAATGACCTCCATTTTTCTCGAAACAGGCCAACAAGCGAAGACAACAGTAAGGACAAGCAAAGAGGCGGCTACACTTTTTATTTTTACGGGAATCCCGCGGATAAGGTAACGGGAATAAGCGAGAAAGGGTAAAACCGCCATAAAGAGATATAAACAAATAATTACTTGCGGGGCAGGGGTGGCGATGTTTATTCCCGCCCACTTCAACTCGGCACACCAAATTACCAGCTCACTAAGGATAAACATAATAAAACCTGCTGCCCAAAAGAACGGTGTGGACAAGCAAGGCCAAACCCAAGTCAAAAAAGCAGCCAGAAAAGATAAGACCGCCGCAAAACTAGTCACGGCTACAGCAATAATATTCACCAAAGGAGCAATTAAGGAAATTTGATTAAAGTGATAAGCCAAAATAGGCATACTCGCCATAGAAGCAGCTAAGGGAACGGCCAACAATTTTCCGCAACCCTTTTTCTCCAGCCAAGGTGTCAAATAAATAATGCCCAGCGTAGTGAGAAAAGAAAGCTGAAAACCTACCTGAAACAACTCCCCCGGATAAAGGATTAAGACTATCCAGGCAGCAGCTCCTAAAGAATTATAAAGGTCATTTTTTCGGTCCACGGCTAAAGCCAGTAAACCTAAAAGCGCCATGGACGAAGCCCGCAAGATCGAGGCACTCCAACCCACCATAAAACCATATCCCGTAAGAACAACAGCACCCAGTGATAAGCGCAGGAGGGGATTGGACTTGCAAAAAGAAAGCAAAAACCAAATCAGCCCTAAAACTATCCCCACGTGCAACCCAGAAACAGCAAAGAGATGAACTACACCAGCCCTCTGATAGGCCTCCCATTCTTCTTCTGCCATCACCTTGGTGTCTCCGAATAAAACCCCCAAAAGAAGTCCTCTTTCCCGCTGGGGTAAAATCCTGTTTAAATGCCGGACAACCTGCTTTCTGCCCCTAGCAGCCAATGCCTGGAGACCTCGGCCATTGTCGCTAACCTCTACCTCGCCTTGGTGACAATTAACGATCTGAAAAATCTCTTGTTGAGCAAGATATTCCCGATAATTAAACCCTCCCGGATTACGGGCCTCCGGGGGCAGAACGATCTCCCCCACAAACTTGACTCTATCCCCGGGGAAATAAGACGGCCCTGCTTCATCAGACTTAAACTTAAGCAGAACCTTTTGTCTATTTGCAAGATGTTTCTTTCCCGCACTGATTTTCTCTACCCTAACAAGACAGGATACCCCCCATTCATTTTCTTGCGGATAAGAAATAATGACGCCTTCGCCCTGAACTGTCAACCCAGCGGATGCTTCGGCAAAGCGCTCGGGATAACGGCTGAGACTAAACCAAAAAGCACCTAAAAATAAGAGGGAAATGGCTAAAAAAAGCGAGATGCCCTTATCCTTCTTTAGGGGAATCCTCTTTTTTGCCAAACAGAGAACTAACACAGCAAAAAAAGACGCTCCAGCCAACACCAGCCAAAGCGCAGTCCACATTCCCAATAAACGGGCTACTAAAATT
The DNA here is from genome assembly GCA_028709105.1 of Clostridia bacterium. GTDB lineage: Bacteria > Bacillota > Peptococcia > DRI-13 > DTU073 > JAQVYD01. The sequence goes on along the minus strand of JAQVYD010000133.1, from coordinate 474 downwards.
CCCGTAAGAAAAAGGATACTCCCCTCAAGAACAGGTCGTCTCATCTTCTCGCTTTCACTCCACACTAATCTGATCTTTTAATTTAGCAAAAGTCACCTCGCCAATTCCGGAGACCTTCTTAATGTCCTCAATCTTTTGAAAAGAGCCTTCTTTTTCACGATACGCAATAATTCGATCGGCAATAGCCGGACCAATCCGCGACAGCTTCATTAACTCCTCCCGACCGGCCGTATTAATGTTTATTTTACCCCCTGTATTCTCTGCCGGTACCGGTACCCCCAGCTTATCGGCAGGAGTAACTTGAGCAAAGCTATTCGTTGCCGGTTTCTGGACAAGTTTGGCAGAACCGGTTTTCTGCTGACTTGCTTGCAAAGGAACATCAATCTGCTTACCATCTTGCAGAGGTAAAGATAAATTCAATTGACTTAAATCAGCAGTAGCTAAAGGAACAGCCGCCTGAACAGCGTCATTTAC
>JAQVYD010000132.1 GCA_028709105.1 Clostridia bacterium | reverse complement strand
GCAGCTGGGAAAACCTTTTCGGGAGAGATTTTCCGGAAACGGAACGGGGGAATACCGATCTGGTAAGAAAAGTCGCCTTAGGCTGGTACTCCCTAGATGAAAATGGGAACCTTTTAACAAAAAGCACCACCGGCTGGCAACGACCGGTGGGATGGGAAAAAGTACTGGAAGCAACAAACAAATATCAAATAAAAACTGAAATGGTAGTACATATGACCGATAAAGAGGCGGCACTAAGCAAACTTATCGCTGACCCCATAACAACTGCCCATACCATCGAAAACATTGTTAATGAAGCAACATTATATAATGGGGTTAATTTAGACTTAGAGGGCTTAGGCTGGCAAGAAGAAGGCGAAATATTAGAAAATACCCGCGCAAATTTTACCCGCTTGGTAAAGATGCTCTATGAAAAACTAACCATACGAGGCTTAACCTTGACCCTGACCCTCCATGCTCCAAACAGTGCTTATCCGGGCTATGATTACCAAAGCTTAGGTAACTACAGTGATGAAATAATTATCATGGCTTATGATTACGGATCTAAACCGGAACCACCGGAACTAGTTTCAGCAGCCGTAGAAAAAGCATTGACCTTCGTACCCGCGGAAAAGTTGATTTTAGGGATTTCTATTCCTAGTGAAACAGCTGCAAGCCTTACCACAAAAATCGGGATTGCCAAACGCTATCAATTAAAAGGGATTGCCCTGTGGCGCTTAGGTTTAGTTACCCAAGAAATGTGGCAAACTTTACATGAAGACATCCTTCCGCTTGTCAATTAAAAGAGAATGGGAGGTCCACCCCAATGGCTCATACCAATAGCCGGGAGAAGCAACTTTTCACATTAGATGAGGCCTTAAACATGACCAGGCAAGAGGTGCGGGAGAACTGCCACCGCTACATCAATCCCAGTCTGGTTGATATTTTAGGGCTAATGGATTTTGATAAGCTTTTCACTAAAGCTGAAGGAGCGCATGTCTGGGACGGAGAAGGTCATAAATATCTCGATTGTTTAGGGGGATATGGTGCTTTAAATCTAGGACACAACCCTCCGGAGGTTCTTGCCGCTATCGAAAAAGTAAAAGCACGTCCCAATATCCTGCAAGCCTCTCTCAATCCTTTCGCCGCAGCGCTGGCTGCTAATCTGGTTCAAGTTACTCCCGGCGAATTAAGCCGAGTTTTTTTCTGCAACAGCGGCACAGAAGCAGTCGAAGGTGCTTTAAAGCTAGCCCGTGCCGCCCAACCGGAGAAGAAAAAAATAATTTACTGCCAAAATTCCTTTCATGGCAAAAGTCATGGCTCTCTTTCCGTTACGGGGAGAGAGAAATTTCAAAACCCCTTCCGGCCCCTACTCCCCGATTGTGAGGCAATCCCCTTTGGTGACCATAAAGCCCTGGAACAGGCACTCGTCCCCAAGAATGTCGCTGCTTTTATTGTCGAACCGATACAGGGAGAAGGCGGCATAAATCTGCCACCGCAAGGTTACCTTGCTAAAGTGAGAAAACTCTGTGATCAATATGACACCTTCCTAATAGTCGATGAAGTACAAACCGGCTTAGGCAGAACCGGAGCTCTTTTTGCCTGTGAACACGAACAGGTGGCACCGGACATCATGTGTCTGGCTAAATCACTGGGGGGCGGCGTCATGCCCATCGGGGCATATTTAACTAAACCGCAGATCTGGGACCGGGTCTACCGGGGAAAAGACAAGTACGCCCTGCATACCTCCACTTTTGGCGGCAATTCGCTGGCTATGGCCGCAGGACTTGCCGCCTTAGAAAGAATCATCCACCAAAACCTGGCTCAGGAAGCTAAAGAAAAAGGGAATTATCTTTTGGAGAAACTCGCCCGACTTAAAGCTAAGCACAACCTCATTAAAGACATTCGCGGGCAAGGTCTCCTTATTGGGATTGAATTTAACCAGCCGCCGGTTAACAGTTTAGTCAACAAGCTCTCCGGCGGGAAAATAAATGAACTCGCCCACGAATATTTTGCTTCCCTCGTTGCCGGCGAGCTAATGAACAAATATCACATTATTACCGCGTACACCCTAAACAACCCCCAGGTTATCCGCCTCGAACCGCCTCTGATTATTGATTATCCGGATTTAGACCAACTAATCACCGCCCTGGAGGAAATCTTGTCGCAAAACTTTTCCGGTATACTCAAACACAGTCTGCGGACCATCTTGACGGCAAAACTGAAAAAATAAAAGGACGTGATTAAAGATGAAGGTCTCTCCTTACTATCTCGCAGAGCCTCTCTTTCGTAATACCAAACAGGAAACATTAACCTTTTCAGAAATGTTTTCCCGTATTCTCAGTTTCATTAAAGAAGACCCTAAAACCTCTTATCGTATTGCGATCGGCACAGACTCTATGGTGAAAACCTCTTCCTGTTTTATTACGGCTGTGCTCGTGCATCGAGTGGGGAAAGGGGCGATCGGCTTTTTAAAAAAGGTAATTATCCCTCGGCCAATTCATTCCTTACGTGAAAAAATCAGTACCGAAATAACCTTTACCCAGGAAATTGCCTATATGTTTACCCCGGAACGGATTGACCGGATTTATGAAGCCGTCCTCACCGATGAGGACAAAGCGAACCATCTCAACCTGGAAATACACCTTGATATCGGCGCCCAAGGACCTACCAAGGAGCTAATCAAGGAGATGGTCAACCGCGTAAGCGGCATGGGGTTTGATGTCAAGATCAAACCTTATTCTACTGCCGCCAGCTCCCTAGCTAATCGCTACACAAAATAACACAAAATTAATGTGGATCTGCAACGAAAACAAAGTTTTACCTTACGGACTCCTAAAGCTAAAAGGAATCGAACTCTCTTCACCTTGAGTTCGGGCTATGCATGATGATGTGGGGACCCCCATCCCCACCTCGGGTAGACGCCCTCACCACATCGGTTTTGTTCGTTCTTCTGAACAATGGCTTTAATGGAGTCTTTTAGGTAAACACTTTGTTTTCTTTGTTTTAGTCCCAGTTAAAGTAGGTTCTGACCGCAGTTTATTGGGGACATTCCTGTACTGCAAAAGCCCTCGGGCTTTAACAGGTGTGTCCCCTATCCTCAGCCAACCCGAAGGTAGTGCTTGGCTAAAAAAATGGACAAGGCACAAAACGGGAAACGGTACAGTATATTTTTGAAGTATTACTCGTTGCGGATTGCCTTAATAGGGCTGAGACGTACTGCCCTGTAAGCAGGATAAAGCCCGGCCACGATCCCGATCAGTACGGAGAAAATTAACGCAAAAAGGGCCAGCCAAGGCGGAATCAAAGAAATATTCATTATTTCTTCAGAGGGCATCCCCCCATTTAAAAAGTTCCTGCCCAGATGATTGAT
>JAQVYD010000131.1 GCA_028709105.1 Clostridia bacterium | reverse complement strand
GTCGCGCCCCGTGCGGGCGCGTGGATTGAAACACCCCACTTTCAGGCATAATAAAAGCACCTACCGTATTTGATAGATGCTATTTACTACCCACTTAATTATTCAAATCCCCTTTTTACAAATCACCCAAAATATCCATTATGCTCTCACATATTAAACCAATTTCATTAACTCTATCGTTAGTATCTAACCCATGACGAGCAAAATAGTCTGAAACCTTTTTGTCAATTTCAAGTATCTGATCATCTGATAATACTCCAGAAACGTCAAAATTGAAACCCATAGTATTCATTAATTCAATTTGTGCTTTATTAAAGTTTAATTTCACACTATTTCACCCCTTTCAATCTTTTTTTAAGTGTTGAACTTGTTTTCCATACAGTAACCATTTTCCCCAAAAAATTCTTGGCTATTACCTTTTTCTCCTGCTTTTATTTTACCAATTTTTAGCGGGTTTAGCAATGCCTTTTTTACTTCTTCAGCCGATACTTTCCTTTCAATTGCTCTATCAACAAGGTGTTCAAATATTCCAGTAATCTTTATATTATTACAGGTTACTAAATTAACTAGCTCATTATATTCTTTTTCTGTTGCCTTAGTTACATATTTATCAAAGTCGCGCCCCGTGCGGGCGCGTGGATTGAAACGAAAATGGTATAATTGTTCCGACGAAAATTGTAGAAGGTACTTACAGTCCAACTATAAAAGGGGCGTCTAATTCAGTTATACAGTATTATTCTCGAAAAGGTAAACAGGTTAACAGAGATTTTTATGATAGCAATGGATGGCTTGCAAAACAAATTCATGCCGGAGACCACGGGAATAGAAAAACGCATCCGTTTGGTAAAAAGGGTGAACATATGCATAATTGGAAGTATGAAAATAATAAGATTGTTGATAGAAAAGCTATAGAGATACCCAAACAAGAAGCTTTTGAAAATAAAGATATATTGGAGATGATATTATGATGAATCTACAACAGCTATTTAACCACCTGTCAGTATCTGACTTGGAGTTCAATTATAAGGGGAAGTGGTATTTTATATGCCCGATTAATAATGTTTATTCTGCAGGTGAGGCAAATAAGGATGATACAAAATATAAAACATTTGAGGATTTGGTGAACAATTTCCAGGTTGAAGGTAAGCCGCTTAAAGATATTTTGGAGAGGATTGACTGGTAAAGCACCCACGTCGCGCCCCATGCGGGCGCGTGGATTGAAACGTCATATTCATGTTGTGCTACCCATAACAAGTGGCAAAATTGCTGACGAGGGAGAAGTATCCTCTATGCCTAGGAACAAATTTTCCCTATACAAAAACCACGATTTGTTAGCAAGGAACAGATTGATGCTTTCGTTGATGAGGCTTTTGCCGATAAGAAAATATACAAAACTCTAAATATTAGGCAGGTTGATTCTGCGGAGGTAAACAGTATCAAGAAAGCTGTTGGTATTGATGTAGCCGGTTTTACACATCAATTAAATACAAATGATTTACATCATATACTTTCGGACCACGGGGACCAAGAAATAGAAAAGAAAAGGGGCAAATCGCTATAACAAAAGATGATTTAAAATTAATACCTGAAATACTTGATAATGCTGATAATATTCTTGCCGGCTCCGACAATACTAAAGGAAAAACTATAAAATATAAAAAAGAGTAAATGGGACTATTTATTATGTAGAATTAATTGGGGAAAGCTGTATGATCATCTTGCTACTAAAATCGAAAGAAGTCAGACTATAACAGGGGCGAATGTCCCCGAAGGAACATTAGGCTCACCTGTTGAATCTGACCTCTTTGAAATTAGCATAACAGAATTACTTTCTAGCATCAAGGGGAATGATGGGAAATATTTACCTGATTGGTTTAAACTCATGCAAGAGGACAAGGGGTTATCAATTAAAACAAGCGGATATGATCCCATCTTAGAGACTTATAAAAAGCTCTTCCCGGATAAGAAAATTGAGAGGGCGGTACGGCTATCTATTGATGAGCGTACTTTTAAAGATGTTGGCGATAGAAGAGTAAATGCTTATTCATATGTTTTCCCAACTATGGGCATTACAATATTATCGCTATTTCTTATCGCGTTATTAAATATATACGGCGCGACCTATTCGTGAGGTAATGCAGAATATGCAGCCAGAATCCGTATAAAGCGGGAGACTGCTTTTCCCTGCGCAAGAGTTTCCCTTTGGGGATCTGATGCCAGAGGATAATTTCTTGAGCGTCATAGGGGGCAAAAAGCCGCTAATGCTTCCGGAGGGGACGGGGGTTAATGCCTTTTTTGGAAAAGACATGGAACCAAGAAAAAGGTATTAAAAAGCAGTATTGTCTAAAACAGCACTGCTTAATAATTGGGGGAATTTTAAGTGCATTGCAAAATAATAAGACCAATTACAGAGGCAACAGCCATGATTAAAAACATTATTCCGGCACTTTTGCCTGTGGATATAAGCCACTTTTTTAAATCCGGATCCATAATGAACACCTCTCCAAATCTATTATATAACAATGAATTCACAAATGTCGGCCGGCCATATCCCATACGGGCGCGTGGATTGAAATAACGTAAAAATCCTCTGTTTTTTCAAAGCTATCTTGCCTTCGGCACCGGTGTAGTATAAATATCGTCATACATACTGCCCCAAATCAGCACCTTTTTCAGGAGACAGGTATAAAGATTGTTTTTACCGGCATACTCGACACGAATACGGATGAGATACTCCCCATCTTTAACATCTTCATCCGTATAATGTTTCCTTTCATAAACAAATTCCCCGCTTTTTAAGCGATAAGGCGGCAGTTGGGGCAAGACCCAAGTAGCTTTGCCTTTGCCGAGCGATGATCCCGGAGTCCGTTCGAGGGCTACTTCTTGGACAAAGTGTTTATTGGTATCATAAAATTCGGCATAAACACCAGTAGGACCGGAGAAAGTCCCTCCGATGGGGCGGGCGGTATCTTCTAAGCCGGTAGGAACTTTTGTCTCCCAGTCATTTTCATAGGTGGTTTCTACCGTAACTTCAAAGCCATAGCCTGCTCTGGTAATTTCATTAGGGTCAAGCCCCTGCTTTTGGGCATAAGGAATGATCTCCCAGGAGCCGCGGCTTTCCCGGTCTGCCGGGCGAGGATTTTTAGGATCGGTAGGTACGCCTTGTTTCGTGTTTACGCTCACTTGGGCAGAAAGCGATTCGTGGTACGTAACGGTAACATCTTCCCAAATAGGGTTGTCATATTCGGTCACTGTATAGGAATAACAGCAGGGTTAGCCTTCTTTATCCATGGTACAATCGTTTTCTTCATGAGTATGATAACCGGTAATAATGGGATAGGTCACTTCCCAAGAAGCTGCCTCTAGCGT
>JAQVYD010000130.1 GCA_028709105.1 Clostridia bacterium | reverse complement strand
GGCCATAGCCTGAGTACCCATTCTCCCATAAACCACCACATAAACCAGACTACCAAGCCCCCAGCATAGATCATTCAAAATAACCGGCAATATTGTCCGATAGGATTTTTTAACAAAATCAAAGGTTAGATCGAACAGTTCGCTAACTGAAGCCGCCAACAGACCCTTACTACCATAAATAGAGACCACAAGCAGTACGGTTTCAACCACCCTGGCGATTACGGTAGCCAGAGCAGCTCCTTCCACACCCAAAGCAGGTGCACCAAAATGACCAAAGATCAGCATATAGTTAAAAAAGACATTAACAATAAGAGCCACAGCACTTATGAGCATAGGTTGAAGAGCATTTCCTATTGACCTTAACGAAAAACTGTAAACAAAGGTGATCGCGGTAAAAAGATAACTCACTAAAACTATCTGCAAATAGCTAGCTCCCAAATCTATTACCAGAGGATCATAATTGAAGATAAGCATAATTTGCCTAGGAAAAAAAATGCCTGAAATCATAAACACTACAGACACCATCACACCCGAAATTAAACCTATTCCCATGATTCGCTTAATATTCCGGATATCCCTCTTCCCCCAGAATTGAGCAATAAATACACCACACCCGGCACTTATACCTATTAAAATCATTATGAAAATAAAGAAGTATTGATTCGCAATCCCTACCGCTGCAATTTCTGTTTCCCCTAACTTACCGACCATGACCGTATCGATCATATTTAAAAAAGAGGTAATGAAATTTTGCATCATAACCGGTAAAGCGATCACCAACATATTCTTATAAAACTTACGTTCAGCAAAAACGCCGCCAAATATTCGAATTATTTTACCCATGCCCCCCAATAGCCCTTCTATAATGAACACTTATTATATTGTAAATCCTTCGATTTGTAAATGGAATCTTCAACAGCAGTTATTTAAAAAGCATCAGGGACAGTTCGAGACCGGTTTTTCACTGGTCTCGAACTGTCCCTGATGCTTTATCTGCTCTTTTGCAGGATCTTTTCCGCATCACAGTTGCCACAACAACAACTTGGGGTTTTTCCCTTTTTCTTTCCAATTTGTACGCTCAGGCGAGAAGTAGCTCTGTGTCCCATGTCCAGATATTCGATCAAAACACAGGCACATTTTTTACAAAAGCCGGATATAAATTACTGATTAAAAAACCTCATTAAATCATCTTTGGTAAAGATCCATTCCGGTGTATGTATTTTTTCCTCCGCACTTAAAACATACCACGGACTTATCTCTCTCTTGTCCGGATTGGCAAGAAGTTGTATTTCCTGAGCAGGCATATAACTTTGTGCCAGCAAATAGAGTTTTTTTCCTGTTTCTTTATTCTCAGCCATATCTACGACAATAACTGCATGTCCGGGACTCCCCCCTTGAATAAGTACATCTCCCATCTGCATCTCTTCTAATTTTACAGATTGAAGCTCTTGGGACAAAGACAACGTCCCGGCATAAATAAAAACAAAATCCATATAATTTCTAAAGGTTTCATAGGAGTTAAGCTCTGGGCTTTTCTTTTCCCAATAAGTTTTATTCCCATCTACAACTACCCTATAGCCCTGCATCCATTTACAATAATCAACCCTAAACCCATTGGTTAAATTAAAATAAATCTCTTCCCACTTCTTTTGTTGATATAGATATTCTCCCCTCAGCCTCATCACCGCATCGGCACATTGCTGTAAATTTTTGGTTCCGATCTCCATATCTATAACTGCTTCATATACCCCGAAGTTTTCTTTTATCTTACCATCATAATATAATACTTTCGCCTGATGCTCTTTTAAAGGCAAATTGCGCAAGTACTCTGCGAATGAATTATCCTCTGCCTCTATTCTAGAGTACCCCTCAGGTACGTTTATTCTCTCGCTGATCGTCATTCCCTTTTCATTGATCATTGTTTTAGCTTTTTCACTTAATTGCTGAGCTTTTTCTGTATTTACACAACCTGTAAAAATCCATAAACAAGCAACTAATACGATCATTCTTTTCACTTTACTAAATCGCCCCCTTTTTTTGTCGTGCCCAGATTCTTCTTGCCTCTTCATGAGCCTTTCATTTATTATCCTTTATTGTCATCTTCTTTTCAATAATAGCGTTTCTTGAATATAACTATATGCAAAACAGGGGAATGTACAATCCCCAATAAAGATATCTCAATCTTAACCATTACATGACAAAAACATGCTCCAGCCCTGTTACATTCAGGCTGGAGCATAGGTTTATTCACTTGCTCATGTTAAAACTTTCCGCTTAGATAAAATGCTGCAATGCTATCCTTAATGCTCTTTTTGCGCTTTTACAAAGGCTGCAAAATTCATTTCATTTCCAGAGATGATAGTCTTGCCGGAAAATCTGTACATTAAAGTATAATCTTTGCTTCTGGCAAGTTCAGGATGACAAGGGATATACACGAGTCCAATTTCAGTTACTGTCGATTTATCAGCCGCAAATCTGTCACCATAAGAATATCCAAACAAATTATCGATGGTCATAATATAATCATTTTCTAATAGCGTTTGCTTAGCCTCTTGGGGAGATATCAATTCAACTTTTTCCCCCGTGGCTTCCATAGGCATCTTGCTATCTACTGACCACAGTGTACCATCCTTATATAGACTAATAACAAGATTTGATACATAGCCGGGATAACTAGGAGTAACTACCGGTATTCCCTCATAGATGAAGGGGAAACCTATCGTATAAAACTCCTCTCCACCTGTCGGAAGTATGCACGGCTTACCAAGCGACCCGGGAACAACCGGTATGTTGTGGGCAATGTCTTGAGCAATTTGGATGGCTTTTTCTTCAGAGAATTGTTTTGTTGTACTGTGTTCTGGTCCGCGATAAAGCCAACCATAGTCATAGGAAGTGTAGTGCAGCTCTTCCCCTTTTGTGCCACTTATTGAATTTTCCTCTTGACTTTTTTTCTCTATACCAAAAAATGAAGCAAGGCTTTCAAGTTCTGCTTGAGTTAAGCTATGTTGTCTTTCAGCTATTAAATCAGCCTCTTTGCGATACTTAGGAAGCTTTGTTTTGATTACAAAATTTGCTGCATTTTTTATCTCAGGTTTTTTTAGCAGAGGAATAGAGGCGGTAAAATCTTGGGTTGTTCCTTGTGAGATAAGCTTTCCCGAAAATATACAGGTAGGCACAAGATAAGGAGTATAATCGATGCCGTAAGCCAGTTGATGACCAATTTCAACATCTTTAATAGAGGCAACGCCTTTTTCGCCCCAATATCTTTGGACATCTAATCTCCCTTCACCGCGGTTTAAGGCCTCTATGGCTTCAGCGTAATCAGCCAGAGGGATTTCGGAAGTCCCTTTTAGCTCCGGCCAATTATATGAGGCATTTATTACTTGACCCTCAGTACCTATTAATATCCGAATCCGCCTGCCTGTTTCAACTGATTTGTTTA
>JAQVYD010000001.1:51414-54157 GCA_028709105.1 Clostridia bacterium | reverse complement strand
TGCTTACTTATTCGGATATGGTCACCTTGTGTTTAACTTTTTTTGTCTTATTGTATTCTTTTTCTACAATTGATGCTGTAAAGTGGAAGTCTTTAATTAACTCTTTACAGGGTGCTTTAGGTGTTATGGATGGCAGTAATGTCCCTAATACGACGAATGAAGAGAATCGATATGATACAATAGATCAGATACGAATAGAACAATATTTAGCGTATGAGGAAGAGACAAAAAGGATGGAAAAAATTCAAGCTAGATTGAATGAATATCTATCTTCTAATAACCTTAATGAAAATATTTCGACTAGTATTGAGGAACGAGGGGTGATCATTCGTTTTCAGGATTCTATTCTTTTTCCTAAAGGCAGTGCCGCTTTATATCAAGAATCAGCTATTGTCTTATCAGGATTATCTGCTATTTTTGCGGAATTAAAGAGTCCTATCAGAATAGAAGGTCACACAGATAATTTAGCTATTAATACAGAACAATTCCCCTCCAATTGGGAATTGTCTACAGCTAGAGCAACTAAAGTTTTAAGGTTTTTGATTAAAGATGGAGTACCGGGAGAACAGCTATCTGCAGTAGGATATGGAGAATTTCGTCCGATTGCTGTTAATGATTGTGAGGAAAATCGCAAAAAAAATCGGCGTGTGGATATTGTTCTGATAAGGGAAAGTCTGGTTATAAGCGAACCTAAATAAAGGAGGAAGGCTTGCTGATGTCTCTAGAGGTTAATTTCCAAGAGGATAACAAAAAAGATTTTAATAAAAAACCGCTTGTTGTTTTGTTATTTGTTTTATTTCTAGTGATGCTTGGTTCAGGTTTTTTTATTTACCAACTTGTTTTAGCAAAATCTCTTGGTTCAGAGAAAGTTCTGACCAAAATCGGCCCTATTTATGAGACCGAAGAATTTGTTGTGAATATGTCCGGTTCTGTTAATCGCTATATTAAAGCTCAATTTGCCTTGGAATTATCTAATAAAAAAGTTAAAAAAGAATTAGAAGAAAAAATGCCCTTATTACTAGATACTGTGATTATGATTTTATCGGATCAAACTGTGGAGGTTTTAAAGCCTCAAGGTAAAGAAATTTTAAAGAATAATTTAATTGAGGCGATTAATAAGTTTCTTGATAAGGGAAAAATAGAGAAAATCTATTATTTAATTTTTCAACTAACTTAATAATTATTTGATAAAATTAAAGGTGGCTCTTGAGGGTGGTGAAACAAATGAGCGAAGTTTTGTCTCAGTCTGAAATTGATGCCTTGCTTTTGGCAATGCAATCGGGTGAAGTTGATTTAAAGGATACTAATAATGAAACATGTAATAAAACAATCAAAGTATATGATTTTTGTCGCCCTAACAAGTTTTCTAAAGACCAGCTTAATACTATAACGGTTATCTATGAAAACTTTTGTCGTTTATTAGGTACTCTTTTTTCAGGATTATTAAGGATTAAGGTTATGGCTAAAGTGGTTTCTGTTGATCAATTTACTTATGACGAGTTTATACGCTCAATTCCCTCTCCTAGTATTTTGAGTGTTTTTAGTCTTATGCCTCTAGAAGGAAAGGGAATCATGGAGATAAATCCTATTATTGGTTTTAGTATTATTGACCGGCTTTTTGGGGGACCCGGGTTAAGTACATTTAATGGCAGACCTTTAACTGAGATTGAGAAAAATGTTATTCAAAAAATGTCAGAAAAAGTTTTGCTATTATTTAAAGATGCTTGGAGTATTTGTTGTGAAGTTAATCCTTTTTTAGAGGTCATTGAGATCAACCCCCAGTTTACACAAGTTGTTTCTCCACGGGAAATGGTAGTAATCATCACTATCAATATAAAAATTGGGGAGACGGAAGGTTTGATCAATATCTGTCTTCCTTGTCTAATGCTTGAACCTATCGCTGAAAAGCTAAGTACAAAGTTTTGGTTTGCCGGTTTATCTCATTCTTCTTCGGAAAATCACAGCAGAGATTTACAGAAAATAGTTGAAAAAACGGCAATACCGCTTGCTGTTGTTTTAGGAAAAAGTACAATAACCATCAGAGAACTTTTAGAACTTCAGACAGGTGATGTCATCCCCTTAGAAAAGGGAAAAGAGCATAACGTTGAAGTATATGTAGATTCAAAACTAAAATTCTATGGTAAACCAGGGTTGTATAGTAAAAAACTGGCTGTTAAAATTGAGAGAGTTAATCATGAAGGAAGTGATTAAGAGTGAATAAAATATTGTCCCAAGAAGAAATACAGGTATTGTTAGGCCATAATAATTCTTCTGATGATTTGACCCCTATGGAAAAGGATACATTAGGGGAACTGGCTAATATTTCCATGGGCTCTGCTGCTACGACTTTATCAACGTTATTAGGTAAAAAAATTGAAATTACAACTCCCAAAATTTCCCTGATGACAATGGAAGAAATTCGCAAGAAATATTCCGAATCATATGTGACTGTTGATATCGATTTTAAAATAGGTTTAAAAGGGAAAAACTTTTTTGTGTTACATACAAATGATGCAGGCATCTTTGCTGATCTGATGATGGCAGGAGATGGCAGTAATCCCCCTCCTGAATTAAATGAACTGCATTTAAGTGCGATCAGTGAAGCGACTAATCAGATGATGGGTAGTGCTACAACTTCACTATCTGAAATGTTAAATAAACGTATTGAGATCTTTTCGCCTACTATTAACGTTGCCGATTTCCAGAAAGATAACCTCTTTGAAACAGAAGGTCAAAACAAATT
>JAQVYD010000001.1:0-51314 GCA_028709105.1 Clostridia bacterium | reverse complement strand
GGAGAACCTGTAGATATTTTAATTAATGATAATCTTTTAGCTAAAGGAGAAGTTATCATTATTGACGAAAACTTTGGCGTAAGAGTTACAGAAATAGTTTCACCAACAGAAAGAATTAGAAATTTAAAATAAGCAGGGAAGATATGGAAATGAGGTGAGCTTCATTTATGGCGCAAAGAATATTAATAGTTGATGATGCTGCTTTTATGAGGATGCTGCTTAAAGAAATACTCATAAAAAATGGATATGACGTGGTGGGTGAAGCGGAAAATGGTGTTTTGGCGATAACAATGTATCAGGACTTAAGGCCTAATTTAGTGACGATGGATATAACGATGCCGGAAATGGATGGAATTACAGCAGTAAAAGAGATTAAAAAAATTGATGCTACTGCTAAAATAATTATGTGTAGTGCTATGGGACAACAGGCTTTGGTTATTGAAGCTATTCAGGCTGGGGCCCGAGATTTTATTATCAAGCCTTTCCAACCTTTGCGGGTGATGGAAGCAGTGCAAAAAGCATTAGTTTAATCAGGGAGGAAAGATGTTAGCTATAATATTTTTTGCTGCTTTGCAGCCGGAAAATCTTGAAATTAATAATGTCGTTGCTTATCCAAGTGTGACTGCGTTGTTTTTCCGCCTGATTTTTACACTGATTTTTATTATTTTGGCAGTTTATTTAGTTTTAAGGCTTATTAAGCGACAGCAGAGTCTTCAGCAAAATCAAAAAAAATGGATTAAAATCTTTGATTATCAGGCATTGGGAGCCAATCGAGGTTTATATTTGGTGGAATTAGATGGTCTTATTTGTATTATTGCTGTTAGTGAAGGTCAGATTAATATTTTAAAAGAGATAGATCCTCATACTGAAAGATGGGGAGAAATAAAAAATGATCTCTTGGCATCAGAAGCTTTATTAAGTAAAGGAATGGAGAGATTATTTAAAAGAAAGATTACTTCTTTGACAAATAAAAAAAATCTTACCACGGGTGAGTTTCAACAACAATTAGCCGAACAATTTCGGAGAAACCAACATCTCTCTCGTCATCTTTTTCAGGGGAGGGATAAAGGTGAATAGATTTTTTAAAAGGAAAATTATTCTTGTGGTTCTACTTAGTCTTGTTGTCCTTCTTTTTTCGCCAGTCGATGTTGCCGCTGCTCCTATACCTTTACCTAAAATAGGAGTGGAAATAGGTTCTGCAGATACCCCTCAAGATGTTGCTCTTTCTTTACAAATATTAGCTCTTTTAACTATTTTGACACTTGCGCCTGCTATTTTAATTTTAATGACTTCTTTTACACGAATTATTGTTGTTTTTTCTTTTTTGAGAAATGCTTTAGCTACACAGCAAATGCCTCCGAATCAAGTTTTAATTGGTTTAGCCCTCTTTCTAACATTTTTTATAATGACTCCGGTGTGGAGTGAAATCAATCAAAATGCCTTACAACCTTATTTGCATGAAGAAATAACTCAGGAAACAGCTTATCATAATGCAGTTACACCTTTACGTACTTTTATGTTAAAACAGACGCGGGAAAAGGATTTGGCTTTATTTATTAATATGTCTTCAGCACCTAAACCGGATAACCCTGACGATATTCCTACTTATGTTGTTATACCCGCTTTTACAATTAGCGAATTAAAAACAGCTTTTCAGATTGGTTTTATTATTTACATCCCCTTTATTATTATCGATATGGTTGTTGCCAGTACTTTAATGTCTATGGGGATGATGATGTTACCACCGATGATGATTTCTTTGCCGTTTAAGTTATTATTGTTTATCTTAGTAGATGGTTGGAATTTAGTTGTGCAGTCTTTACTGCTGGGTTTCCGCTAATTTACTATATTACGATGAGATAAGGTGTGAAGATGACGCAGGACTTTGTAATCTATTTGGGGAAAGAAGCAGTATATACGATTTTACTGTTATCCGGGCCTTTATTAGGGGTTAGCTTATTAGTAGGCTTAATAATTAGTATCTTCCAAGCCACTACGCAAATTCAGGAACAAACTTTAACTTTTGTTCCTAAAATAGCGATGGTTTTTATTAGCCTCATTATTTTTGGACCTTGGATGTTGAATTTACTGGTTGCTTTTACAACAAATCTTTTTTCCATGATTCCACATTTAATCTTTTAGAAATTATTATTTTAGGGGTATGTATTGATGAATGTACTAGTTAGTTTTTTGACAGAGTGGGATAAGTTTTTGTTGCTTTTGGCTAGGTTTACGGGAATTTCTTTTATCCCTGTTTTTAACACGAAGAATATTCCGGTACAGTGGCGAGTCTTTTTCTTAATGGTCCTTACTTTCTTTGCTTGGCTTTTAGGTATAGGGGAAACTATTTCTACTATTAATTTGCAATTACCGCTGTATTTTATTGTTATTCTTACAGAAGTGCTTATAGGCATAGCTATGGCTCTTATAATTCAGTTTTTTTTCGCTGGAGTTCAATTGGCGGGGCAGTTAATTGATACACAGATGGGCTTTGGCATTATGAATGTTGTCGATCCTTTAAGCGGAACTCAGGCTCCCATTTTGGGAAATTTCAAATTCGTGTTAGCTATTCTAGTATTTTTGCAAATTGATGGTCATCATCATTTTATCAAAGCACTTTTTGAAAGTTATGAGGTTATACCTATTGGGCAGTGTGTTTTCCTTAGCCCACATTTTATACAGAATTATCTTAGTTATTTCGGGAACATTTTTATTATTGGTTGTAAACTTAGTATGCCTATTGTCGGCACATTACTAGTAACAGATTTTGTAATGGGGATTATGGCAAGAACTGTTCCTCAAATGAATATTTTCATGGTGGGGATGCCGGCTAAGATTTTGATAGGCTTTTTTGTACTTTTAGTAACTATTCCTTTTTATATTTATTTATTAAATACTTCTTTTGATAATGTTGTGCAGCAAATTTATAATTTATTAAGGTGATCGTGATTAAGCAAATGCAAAAGTTTAAAATTAATTTACAGTTTTTCGCCGGTGAAAAAACAGAAAAGGCGACACCACGTCGTAAGCAGGAAGCCCGAAAAAAGGGACAGGTAGTTAAAAGTAATGAAGTGATTACTGTTTTACTTCTTACCTTGACGTTATTAGTTTTAAAGTTTTGGTTACCGCATATTATGGAAGATTACAAAATTTTTTTTTATCATATCTTTACGTATACAAAGACAGAATTTACCGTGGATATAGCGATGCTTTTAATTTCAGAAACGGTGCTTATTATAGCAAAAATGGTTGGTCCTATTTTGCTTATTGCTCTGATAGCAGGATATATAGCTAATGTGCTGCAAATTGGTTTCCTCTTTACTACAGAATCATTAAAGATGGATCTTAGCAGGTTGAATCCTCTTAAAGGAATGAAAAGAATTTTTTCCAAGCGAGCCATCGCGGAACTTGTTAAAACAATTTTAAAAACATGCTTGGTTGGTTTTGTCGCTTTTTATTTTCTTTATCAACAATTGCCACGTTTATCTGTTTTGATGGATTTTCCTCTCGACTTATCTTTATATACGATTGGGGACATTACTTTCACCATTGGCTGGCGCATTTTGGCTGTCCTTGTGCTTATTGCTATTGTCGACTATGTTTATCAATTGTATGAATATGAAAAGTCTTTAAAAATGAGTAAGCAAGAAATCAAGGAAGAATTTAAAATGGTGGAAGGAGATCCTCATTTAAAGGCTGAACTCAAAGCAAGACAACGGCAATTGGCTTCTCGACGGATGATGCAGGAAGTTCCCGAGGCCACAGTAGTTATCACCAACCCGACTCATTTAGCAATAGCTATAAAATATGAAGACAAAATGGCCGCACCTATTGTCGTGGCTAAAGGTAAAGATTTTATTGCACAGAAAATAAAAGAAGTGGCGATAGAACATAATATCGTGCTTGTGGAGAATAGGAAATTAGCTCAAATTCTTTATCGAGAAGTAGAAATTGGTTCTCCTATTCCCGTTGAGTTGTATAAAGCGATCGCCGAAGTATTGGCATATGTTTATAAATTCAAAGGACGTTTCTAGGAGCGATGAAGATGCCGGCACCATTTTTACAACGTAATTTAATGAGACATATCGATATCATCGTAGCTTTGGTAATAATTGGTATTGTTGTGATGATGATTATTCCGCTGCCTCCTTTTTTACTTGATATCCTCCTTGTTTTTAATATTACTTGTGCTTTAATTGTTCTTCTTGTTTCCATGTATAATAAAGAGCCTTTAGAATTTTCTGTTTTCCCTTCTTTGCTTTTGGTGATGACCCTTTATCGGCTGGCTTTAAATATATCTTCTACTCGTTTGATTCTTTTACATGCTTATGCTGGTGAAGTCATTAATCAATTTGGTGATTTTGTGGTAGGGGGCAATGCTGTTGTCGGTTTTATTATTTTCTTGATTTTGGTTATTATTCAGTTTATCGTTATTACCAAAGGTGCTGAACGTGTGGCTGAGGTAGCGGCCCGCTTTACCCTTGATGCTATGCCCGGGAAACAGATGAGTATTGATGCCGACCTTAATGCCGGGTTGATTTCTGAGGATGAAGCAAGGGAAAGAAGAATAAAAATCCAACGAGAAGCTGATTTTTATGGAGCTATGGATGGTGCCAGTAAATTTGTGAAAGGTGATGCCATCGCTAGTATAGTTATTACCTTAATCAATATTTTAGGTGGTATGGCGATAGGTTTTTTGCAACAAAAAATGGGTAGTATCGGGGAGGTTGCGCAAAGATATACTCTGCTGACGGTAGGGGATGGCTTAGTGAGTCAGATTCCGGCTCTCCTTCTTTCAACCGCAACGGGTATTATTGTTACACGGGCTGCCTCAGAAGAGAGTTTAGGGACAGATATTACCAGACAGGTTTTTTCCCAACCTAAAGTATTAGCTATTGCTTCCGGTGTTTTAATTCTTCTTGGTTTGGTCCCGGGATTACCCAAACCTCCTTTCCTTTTTTTAGGTTTGGTCATGGGTTTTTTAGCATATAGTTTATATAAATCTGAAGCCGCTTTATCAATGGAGACAGCGCAAAATATTGATAATGAAGAAGCAGTAGCAATGAAAAAGCCTGAAAATGTTTATTCATTACTTCAGGTTGATCCGATCGAATTAGAAATGGGTTATGGTTTAATCCCGCTTGTCGATACAGCTCAGGGTGGTGACCTTTTGGAACGTGTCATTATGATTCGTCGACAGTGTGCTTTAGAATTAGGGATGGTTATTCCTCCTATCCGTATTCGAGATAATATGCAGTTGCCCCCTAATAATTATGTTTTGAAATTACGAGGTGTGCCTTTAGCTCAAGGTGAAATTATGTTAAATCAGTATTTGGCTATGGGTGGTGAGGGTGAAATATTAGGAATACCTACAAAAGAACCGGCTTTTGGTCTTCCCGCTAAATGGATTGGTACTTCTTCAAGAGAACAAGCGGAAACATCCGGTTATACAGTTGTTGATCCTCCTTCTGTTTTAGCTACACATATCACAGAATTTCTTAAAAATAACGCTGCAGATATTTTAAGTCGGCAAGATGTAAAATCTCTTTTAGATAACCTAAAAAAGGAATATCCTGCTATAGTAGAGGAAGTTGTTCCGAATTTACTTTCTTTAGCGGAAATACATAAGGTTCTAAGTAATCTTTTACAGGAAAGAGTGCCGATTAGAGATTTAGTTTCGATTATGGAAGCATTAGGTGATTGGGCTCCTTTAACGAAAGACCCGGAGTTGCTTACTGAATATGTGCGGCAAAAGATAGCTAAACAGATTGCTCAATTATATAAAGATGAAGAAGGTAAGCTCTATTGTTTTACGATCGATCCTCAGATCGAAAAGATTATTGGTGAAAGTGTACAAACCGGTGACCAAGGAACATATTTGGTTATTGAACCAAGTATAGCTCAAGCGATAGTTAAAGAATTAGGAACACTGCTTGAAAAACGAAGTTTTATGGGAAAACAATTTGTTGTTTTGGTTTCACCTGTAATTCGACGATATTTTAGAAAGCTGCTGGAAAGAGTTTTACCGGGAATACCAATAGTTTCTTATAATGAAATACCTCCTCAGATAGAAATCGAGTCGGTAGGGATGGTGAAATTAAATGCGGGTTAAAAGGTTTGTGGCTGTAGATATGCAGGAAGCAATGGAAAAAATAAAATCTGAATTAGGAAATGATGCGGTGATCTTGCATACCCGTTATTTTAAAGAAGGTGGTTTTTTAGGGTTCTTTCGTAAAAACTATGTCGAGGTAACGGCCGCTGCTGATAATAATCAAGAAAATGTTGCTTTAAATGAGGGTACTTTTGCCGGACAAAAAATAAAAAAGGATTCTATTAAAAATGATCATGAAATTGCTTCGGATCTAGCGGAAATGCATAAAATGATGCAAGAAATGTCTTTGATGTTAGAAAATCTAGGAGAACCGCAGTTTCCTAAAATGGGGCAGGTTTTGTATCATCGTTTAAAAAAGCAAGAGATTGAAGATAAAATTGCTCAAAAGATAGTAAAATTAACTTTAGAGCAATATTCCCAAGCTTCTTTACAAACAAAAGAGGAGTTAAATAAAATTTTCTTTGCTAATCTCTTAAAACCGCTGCAAAAGATAAAATATGTACCGGCTAAAGTTAAGATGGGGGAACCTAGGATTTTAACCTTTATTGGACCTACCGGTGTTGGTAAAACTACTACTATTGCTAAGTTGGCAGCGATGAGTGCGGTGCTGGAAAAGAAAAAGGTAGCCTTAATTACGGTGGATACCTATCGGATTGCAGCAGTAGAACAGCTTAAAACTATTGGCGATATTATGAATGTTCCGGTTAAGGTTATTTTTAATCCGGAAAATTTACAAGAAAGCCTTCGAGAAATGAGGGACTTTGATGTTATTTATATTGATACTGCAGGTCGAAGTCATAAAAACATTACACAGGTTAATGAGCTAAAACAATATCTGGAAAGTGCTCATTCCGACGAGATTTTTTTAGTTCTAGCTAGTACGAGTAAGTATCAAGATTTCTTAGATATTTTTGATACTTACCGAGATATAAATGTGACAAGTTTAATTTTTACTAAACTTGATGAAACCTCAAATTACGGTTCCATCTATAACCTTGTATGTAAAGAAGAATATCCTATTTCCTATTTTGCTAATGGACAGAATATTCCCGATGATATTGAAGTCGCTGATCCGATTAAACTTGTGCAAATGTTGATGAAGGAGTAGTTAGATGAACAATCAAGCAGATTCTTTACGGCTAATCGTTAAACAGATGAAAAACAGTCTTCAGGCACAAATAAATAACGTTAATAAAGGTACGCGAGTGATTACTATCTCTAGTGGTAAAGGCGGAGTTGGTAAAAGTAATCTTTCTTTAAATCTAGCCTTGGCCCTAACTGATTTTAAGCAAAAAGTAATGCTCTTAGATGCGGATATGGGCTTAGCAAATATTGATGTTATTTTAGGGCTTACTCCTTTGTATAATCTTTCTCACGTGATTATGGGGGAAAAAACAATTCCGGAGATAATTATTGAAGGGCCACATGGTTTAAAGATTATACCGGGTGGCTCCGGGATGCAGGAATTAGCTAATCTTAAAGAGTGGGAATTGGAAAACTTTTTAACGAAATTAAGTAAAATAGAAGGCGAAGCTGATTATTTACTTATTGATACGGGAGCTGGGCTTGCTAAGACAGTATTAAGTTTTGCTTTAGCTGCAGATGAATTAATTATTGTAACTACCTCTGACCCAACGGCGATAACTGATGCTTATGGTTTTATTAAAACTTTATGTATACAAAATTATTCGGGGCAGATATACATCGTGGTGAATAGAGCCTTCTCTGCTAACGATGCCGCCATTGTTTATAATAAATTAAAAATAGCTGTTAATAAGTTTTTAAAATATAATATCGAATTTTTAGGTTTTGTAGTTGAGGATTCTAAAGTGGGACAGGCCGTACGCGAGCAAAAAGCTTTCATTATCGCGTATCCTCAGTCTATGGCTTCCTACAATCTTTATAATATTGCTGCTAAAATTACAAATCAGAAAGAGCAGCTCCGGCAAGAAAATGGGTTAAAAACATTTTTTAATAGGGTTGCACAATACTTTAGGTAGGTAACGAAAATGAATGATTTAAGTAGTCTTTTAAAAATTAATCAATTGGTGCAAATCGAGTTAATCCATAGAAAAGATGAACTTACACGTTATCCGAGCCGTGTTGAAAATTTTGATGAAAATAGTTTTACTATTGTTGCGCCGATGAAAGATCGGGCGTCGATTATTCTGCCAGAGGGGACTCCTGTTAACATTTGGTTTTGGAATAGTGAGGCTGTTTATGTTTTTCATACTTATTTACTTAAAAATACGATGACTTCAGTACATCGGATTATCTTAGCAAAACCGAAGGTAATAGAACGGGTACAACAGAGAGAGTACGTTAGAGTCAGTTTTGTGATGGAAGTTCTTTTATCATATTTTAATTCCCAAGGCGAAGAAGAGGTAATTCGATGTAAATCAAAAAATATAAGTGGAGGAGGGATGATGCTTGTTCTTAATACATATATCCCTCTGCAAAAGGAAGCTAAAATTCAAATACAATTTATCTTAGATGAAGATTTAATTAAAATAGAAGGCGAAATTGTTTGTAATGAATGGGAACTGGATAATCAGGGGATAGAGCACAATCTTATAAGGGTTAAGTTTACTCAAATTTCAGAAAGACATCGTAAGATAATCATAAAAAATGTTTATCTGCGTCAAATCGAATTAAAGAAGAAAGGTTTACTTTAAATTAGAGTAATGATGAGCGAAATGAGCAGTGTGATTGACTAAGAGGAGGTATTTTTTATGGATGTTTCTAAATATCTAGATCTTTTTTTAGAAGAAGCGATGGAGCATTTACAAACATTAAATACAGGATTGTTAAATTTAGAGAGTAATCCTAACCAGTTAAATCTTTTAAATGAAATTTTTAGATCTGCTCATACTTTAAAAGGAATGTCGGCAACAATGGGGTATGATTCGATTACCCAATTGACCCATAAAATGGAGAGTCTTTTGGGGAAAATTCAGGAAAGAAAACTACTTTTAAACCAAGAGATAATTAATACACTTTTTCAATGTGTGGATCTTCTAGAAAATATGTTGACGAAGATTAGAGAGGGAGAAACACCTAATGTAGATTTAAAAGGATTGTTAGACAAGCTTACAGTTCTAGAAGATGGGCAAGTTGTGACAGAACTGAAAACCAAGAGTGATCTAGAGAAAAATGTTAAACGGAAAAATAGTCAAGAGCAGCAACAAGAAACGTTAGAGATACAATTTAATGAGTATGAAAATAGTGTTATTCATGAGGCTATCTTAAAAGGATTTAATGTTTGGAAGATTACTATTAGTCTTTCGCCAGATTGTTTAATGAAAGGCGTCAGAGCTTTTATGGTTTTTCGTAATTTAGAAAATATAGGGGAGATCATTAAGTCAGTACCATCAGTTCAAGATATAGAAGATGAAAAATTTGATCATGAGTTTATTTTGTTTCTCATTTCTAAACAGGAACAAAAGGAAATTGAAGCAGCCTTAAGTATTTCTGAAATAGCTGTTAAAAATATGGACAAGGTAAAAAGTAAAAAAACAAGAGCAAATCTTCCACAAGATGATGTTAAGATGAATAATAAAACTACGTTTGTTTCCGGAAATAAACATAAGGTTCATCAAACAGTAAGGGTTGATATCGGACGTCTTGACAAATTAATGAATTTAGTGGGTGAATTAGTGATTAATAAAACTCGGTTGGAACAGATTTGTCTTGCTAATGATGTCCCTGGTTTAAACGAAATAATAGAGCAAATTAATCGTATTACTGCAGATTTACAGATGGTTGTGCAAAACGTGCGGATGGTTTCTATTGAACAGGTTTTTAATCGTTTCCCGAGAATGGTTCGTGACCTTACTCAAGAATTAGGTAAGAATGTTGAATTAATTTTAGAAGGAAAGGATACGGAACTTGATCGAACAGTAATTGATGAGATAGGAGACCCTTTAGTACATCTTATTCGGAATGCTCTTGCTCATGGGCTTGAATCTCCCGAAGAACGAAAGGCTGTACATAAAAATACGATGGGCATATTAAAATTATCAGCACGACATGAAGGAAATCGGATCATTATCTGTGTGGAAGATGATGGTCGAGGTTTAGATCTTGAAGCCATTAAAAAAAAGGCTCTTGAAAATAATCTTGTATCAGCTGCACAGCTTGAGATGATGGATGAACAAGCAATTATTAATTTAATCTTTGAATCCGGTTTTTCTACGGCTAAAGTGGTTACTGATGTTTCGGGACGTGGCGTTGGTTTGGATGTCGTTAAAAGTAAAATTCATGCTCTTAGTGGACAGGTTTTTGTAGAAACAAAAAAGGGACAAGGAAGTCGTTTTCTTATTAAATTACCTTTAACCCTTGCTATAATTCAGGCACTTTTGGTTAAGGTTCAAGAAGAGGTTTTTGCTATTCCTTTGGCTAATATTGATGAAACGACTAGTTTAGAGACAAATCAAATTAAAAATATTCAGGGTCAGTTAGCCATGCTTTTACGAGGTAGGGTCTTACCGCTTGTTTATATTCAAAATATTTTAGAAGTCCCTGGGGATAAACAGGCTGCAGAATTAAATGTTGTTGTTGTGCAGAAGGGGGAACAAAAAATAGGGCTTATTGTCGAAGAGTTGATTGGTCAACAAGAAATTGTGATTAGTTCTTTGGGAAAACTTCTTTCCGGTTTACCGGGAATTGCGGGTGCCTCAATCTTAGGTGATGGAAAAGTTTCGTTAATATTGGATATTCGAACTTTGTTCTAAGGAGGAAATCAATTGTGGAAAATCAATTCATCGCTTTAAAATTAAGTAATGAAGAATATGCTGTCGATATACTTGCGGTAAAAGAAATAATTCGTTGGACACATCTGACGAGGGTTCCTAAAGCACCATTTTTTATACAGGGCGTGCTTAATTTGAGAGGAAATGTTATTCCTGTGATTAATTCTCATTTGCGTCTTCAGCTTTCTGTGACCACACCAACCGAGAAGTCAAGAATTATAATTTTAAATGTGGATGATTTGGTAGTTGGGTTTATAGTTGATGAGGTTATTGAGGTAATTACTTTAAGTAAGGAAATGCTGGAAAAACCTCAGCTGGTAGAAGGTAGTTATAGGTTTATTAAAAACATCGGAAAAATCAATGACCGCGTAATTATAATTCTTGATTTAGATAAAATAGTTGATTTGAATTTGTATTAAATACTTCGATGGAGGAGAAATGTTAATGAAAGATTATCTTGATTTAAATGAAATGCAGTTAGATGCATTAAAGGAAATTAGTAATATTGGCGCCGGTAATGCCGCTACCTCTCTTTCGATAATGTTAGGTCGTAAAATAGGGTTATCAGTGCCTAAAGCAACCCTTGCTCCTTTTGCTCAAATTGTGGAAGTTGTAGGTGGAGCGGAAAAGGAGGTTGCCGGTGGATATCTATCTGTTGATGGGGATACCCCTATGGGCATTTTGTTTTTATTATCTCGAGATCAGGTCCCGTCTTTTCTTGATTTATTGTTTGGTGCAATGATAACGCCCATAGTTAATAGCCAAGAGGATTTTATGTTAAACGAAATACAGGAATCGGCTTTAAAAGAGATTGTGAACATTTTGGCGGGCTCATATTTAAATGCCTTAGGAGTTTTTACACAGCATGTCTTTATCCCCTCTGTCCCAGCGTTAGCTATTGATATGGCAGGAGCAATCTTAGGTGAAGTTTTACAGAGTATTGGTAATGTAAGTGATTATGCCTTGATTATTGAAAATATGTTTTGTGAAGAAAAAAAACAAATAAGTGCATATTTTTTCTTTCTTCCTGAACCGCAAACATTAAAAATATTATTAAATGCTTTAGGAGTGTAATAATGGCAAATGAACCTGTTAAAATAGGTATAGCTGAATTAAAAATAGCGTCTACCCCAACGAGTATTATTACAGCAGGCTTGGGGTCGTGTGTAGGGGTTTGTTTATGGGATCCGATCGTCAAAATCGGGGGAATGGTTCACATTATGCTGCCGGATAGTAAGCAAGCACGCAATATAATTAATAAGGCCAAATATGCCGATTCCGGAATTAACTTACTTTTTGAGGAATTGTGTAAAAATGGTGCTCAGAAACATCGTTTAGTCGCCAAAATTGCTGGAGGAGCTCAAATGTTTAATTTTCCTAACATTAAAGAGGTAATGAAGATAGGTGAGCGTAATGTAGAAGCAGTAAAGAAGGAATTAAATCTCCATAGAGTTAACCTTTTAGCTGAAGATATAGGGGGGAATTACGGGCGTACTATCGAATTTTTTACTGAAAATGGTCAATTGTTGATTAAGAGCATACATAAAGGAGTTAAGATTATCTAATGGAACCTCATAATCTTTGGAAAGAATATTTATTAAACAAAGCACCTGCAGTTAAAGAGGACCTGATTGTACATTATATTCCTTTAGTACAAAAGATAGTTAAAAAAATGGTGTGTGTATTGCCCGCCTATATGCAGCAAGATGATTTATTCAGTTATGGTATTTTGGGGCTGCTAGAGGCAATCGATAGGTATAATCCTAATTTGGGGATACCGTTCGCCGGTTTTGCTGTTAAAAGAATCAAGGGCGCCATTATTGATGGGATTCGTCGAGAGGATTGGTTTCCTGTTACTGTAAGGAAAAGAGCCGGACAGGTGGAACAAGCTTATCAAAAAATAGAGCTGCAAGTAGGTCGCAATGCTACAGATGAAGAAATTGCTTCTGAATTAGGAATTAGCTTAGAGGAATTATCAAAATGGCTAAAGACATTACAATATATCACCATCTTATCTCTTGATGAGTCATTTTCCGAAGAACAAGAAGTTTGTTTAATGGATAGTTTATTTAATTCTGAAAGCCCTAACCCTTTGCAAATTACAGTAGAAAAAGAAATAAAAGCTATTCTAGCTAAAGCTATAGCTGGCTTACCGGAAAAAGAAAAAGTTGTTATTAGTCTCTATTATTTTCATGACCTTTCGAATAAAGAAATATCTCAGATCTTAGAATTGTCTCCTTCACGGATTTCTCAACTTCATACTAAAGCAATTTTTAGATTGCGTGGAAAACTTTCTTTGTATAAAAAAAATTTAAGGAAAGGTGAGAGAAGTGGCTGAATTAAAAAAAATTTATCAATTACAAAAAGAAGATGATGGAATTTACCTTTTGGTTAAAAATGATCCGCATCTTGCTTTGCCCATAAAGATAGAAAACTTGTATTATGAATTAGCTCAGCGTAAGATTTCCTATGATGTTGATTTTATCAAAGAATGTTTTGCTGAAGCATCAGGAGAAAAAGAAAAAATTGCTTCTTTGCAAAGTGAACAGATTTATTCACCTTTATTAGATTTAAACAGTTCTTCTGATAAAATGAAGGCAGTTTTAAAGGTATATCCGTCTTTAAACAATACTCTTTTAGAACTTGCAACTCTTGAGCAGTTTCTCCAGGAAAAGGGAATTAGAGAAGGGCTTAAAACTGAACTATTCCCTGAAATAGTTAAAGCACATTCCTTTTATCAAGAATGGCTAATTGCTGAAGGTAAACCAAGTGTAAACGGTAAAAATGCTAATTTGAAATTTCATTTTCAAAAAGAGGGTATCGCTTTAAAGCCTAAAGAATTAGGAAATGGCAGTGTAGATTTTTATGACCTTAGTTTAATTCAGATTGCCATGGTAGGAATGACACTTGTCGAAAGAATACCACCTACTGAAGGTACAAAGGGGATGAATGTTCTCGGAGAAGAGATTAAAGCTAAACCTGGGAAAGATGTACGCCTTCCCTTAGGGGTAAACACAGAAATAATTGATGATAATACAAAGCTTGTTTCGACAATAGAAGGACAGGTTAACTTTATTAATAATAAGGTAAATGTTTATCCAACTTATGAACTTAAGGGGGATGTCGATTTTAATACAGGTAATATTGAGTTTCCTGGTAACGTAATTGTTAAAGGGAACGTCAAAAACACCTTTTCCATAGAAGCAGGAGGAGATGTAGAGATTTACGGAAACTTAGCGGGAACAGTTATCTCAGGAGGAAATCTTAATGTTAAAAAGGGGATTATTCAGGGTAAGGCGGAAGTTGAGGGCAGTATTTATGTGCGCTATATAGAAAATGGCAGTGCTTTTAGTAAGGAAAATGTTATTGTTAGTGAAGCAATTATGCATAGTATAGTTAAAGCTGAAAAAAAACTATCCGTAAGTGGTAAAAAAGGCTTGATTGTAGGTGGAGACATTTCTGCCGGAGAAGAAATATCTGCAAAAAACATCGGTTCCCCGATGGGAACGAATACTATCCTGCAAGTAGGTCTTACTCCTGTGCTAATTGATGAATATAAAGAACTTTGTAATCATTTAAAACATTATCGGGAAAATCAAGAAAAAAGTCTAAAAATATTAAACACACTTCAGAAAATGCAAACAACAGGAGGTTTTTCTGCGGAAAAAAAGGTGGTTTATAATAAAGTCCAAAATACTTACCAGCAAGGTGAAACAGAGATAGAAAAATTAGAGAACCGAAAAAATGAACTTGAACTTCAATTGGAAGAAGTGGGTAATGCTTGTATTAAAGTGTTAGATACTATTTATAGTGGAGTAGTAATTAATATAGGAAAAATTTCCTTGCCTCTTTATGAAGAAAAATCTCGGCTAGTCTTTCGTTTAGAAGATTATGAAATTAGGGGGTTTACTTTATGACTATTAAACCCGTTGATATGCAGGTCTTAGTGCCACGTGCCGGTGAAGTAGAGAAGATTAATCGAACTCTTCAGGGACAGCAGCAGACAGATCAGCAAATTATGAGTCAGAGCATTCGAGAAGAATTACAGCAAAAAGAACAGATGATTAATCAGATGCAAGCTCTAGAACAAAAGAAAATTGAAAAGGAAAAAGAGAAAGAAAACCAAGAAAACAATAAACGGAAAAAAGAACAGAGCACCTTGGTTAGCTTAGAAAAGACAGAGCAGCAAAAAGAAGATGAACAAAATCAGGATAATGTTAAAACCGGTAGATATCTTGACTTAAAGATTTAGAAGATAAGAGCGTTGGAGGGATCCCTTTTGAAGATGGTCATCCTAAATTTAAGTACTTTATTGATAAATAGTGTTCTTCTGCTCCTAATTATTATTAAATTTAGCAAGTTAGAGTTTCTTAAAGAAGAATATCTTTCTTTGAGAAATGATTTTGAGCAATTACTTTGTGAAAACACATATTTATCTACACAGTATTTAGATGGTTTAGAAGAAAAGATTAACGAAGGAGAAAAAATTCTTCAGCATTTAAGAGAAGAAGAAAAAAATTTAAAAGAGGGCTTTACTTTTACGGAGGAGGATAATGAAGAAAAATATAATCCTGTTACTTTAGAAATGGCTAAACTGTTGCAACAAGGTAATTCTATTTCGGAAATTGCCGAAAAACTTCATACAACAAAAGGTGAAGTAGTTCTTCGTTTAAATTTAGGGGAAAAAATAGCCGGTCAAAAATAAAAAAAATATAAAAACGTTTGTTGAAAAAATACCTTTATGTTATACTATCATATGGTGTAAAAAATACACACGTTATTGGATTTACTTCGTGGTGCCGTGTCCGGTTTGAAGTAAAAATGAAGGTAGCGGAGGTAAAACCGTGGGGAAGGAGGTGGAGTAATGTCTGTTATTTCAATGAAACAATTGCTGGAAGCCGGTGTACATTTTGGACATCAGACAAGAAGATGGAATCCTAAAATGGCGCCTTATATTTTTACGGAGAGAAATGGGATTTATATCATTGATTTACAAAAAACAGCAAAAAAAGTGGAAGAAGCCTATGAATTTATTAGGAGTATAGTTACCGAAGGGCAACATCTTTTATTTGTTGGTACAAAAAAACAGGCTCAGGAAACTGTTAAAGAGGAAGCCGAACGTTGTGGAATGTTTTATGTTAATCAACGTTGGTTGGGTGGAACATTAACTAATTATCAAACGATTAAAAAAAGGATTCAACGTTTAAAAGAACTTGAGGAAATGGAAGTAAAAGGTACATTTACTGTTTTGCCCAAAAAAGAAGTAGCTAATTTAATGGCAGAACGGGAAAAATTGCAAAGATTTCTTGGGGGAATTAAAGATATGCCTGGTTTACCCGGTGCTCTTTTTATTATCGATCCTCGAAAAGAACATATTGCTGTAGCTGAAGCTCGACGTTTAAATATTCCTATTGTAGCCATTGTTGATACCAATTGTGATCCTGATGAAATTGATTATCTTATTCCTGGAAATGATGATGCGATTAGAGCGGTAAAGCTGATTACCAATAAAATGGCTGAGGCTGTTTTGGAGGCTAACCAAGGACAGGTTGGCAATGAACTTATGGCAGATGTTAAAGTTGAGCAAGATGATAAAATTGATGAAGTCGAGGAAAAACAGGAAATAAGTACTAAGGATGAAGAATAATCTTGATAAGGGGTGACTGGGGAGACATGACCCCTTGTCACCTTTTTTCGATTTATTTCTTCAAGTGTTTTTAGGAATAAATAAGAAGGCACTTGAATAAAAGGGGGCGAAACGATGATTACTATGGAAATGGTTAAAGAATTACGAGAAAGAACCGGAGCAGGCGTTCTTGATTGTAAAAAAGCTCTTACAGAAAAAGAGGGTGACTTAGAAAAAGCTATCGCCTATTTACGTGAAAAAGGATTGGCCGCTGCAGCAAAAAAGGCAGGGCGAATCTCTGCAGAAGGAATTGTAGAAGCATATATCCATGGCGGCGGAAGAATCGGTGTTTTGTTGGAACTTAATTGCGAAACAGATTTTGTCGCTAAAACTCCTGCTTTTAAGGAATTGGCGAAGAATATTGCGATGCAGATTACGGCTTCACGTCCTGAATATGTGCAGAGAGAAGATGTTCCGGAAGATGTACTCGAAAAGGAAAAACAAATTTTGAGATCACAGGCTTTAAATGAAGGGAAACCGGAAAAGATTATCGAAAAGATGATCGAAGGAAGAATTAGTAAATTTTATAAAGAGGTTTGTTTACTTGAGCAACCTTATATTAGGGATCCGGAAATAACAGTTAATGACCTTATTGTGGAAAAAATCGCTAAAATCGGAGAAAATATTAAGGTAAGGCGTTTTATTCGGTATGAAGTTGGCGAAGGTTTACAAAAGAGAGAAGAAAACTTTGCCGATGAGGTTATGGCACAGATTAATAAGTAATGATGCATTTTAATAAAGAGAGCACTTCGTGTTCTCTTTATTAAAATGTAATTATAAGTATATAAAAAAAGGTTTTTATTTATTGATGTAGAATTTCATAGATTGGGGGATTACCTAACAGATGATGGAATCAAAATATAAAAGAGTTATTATAAAACTTAGCGGTGAAGCCTTAGCCGGACAGCAAAAATTTGGTTTTGAACATCAAATCTTAGATTCTATTTCTCGGCAGGTCAAAGAAATTGTGGCTATAGGGGTACAAACGGCTATTGTTGTAGGTGGAGGTAATATCTGGCGAGGTGTTTCAGGAAGTGCGCGAGGGATGGATAGAGCTACGGCTGATTATATGGGGATGCTTGCTACTGTAATTAATGCTTTGGCTTTACAAGATGCCTTAGAAAACGAGAAGATAGATACGAGGGTTCTTTCCGCTATTGAAATGAGGCAAATCGCAGAACCTTATATTAGGCGAAGAGCCATACGTCATTTAGAAAAAGGCCGCGTGGTTATTTTTGCGGCCGGTACGGGGAATCCTTTTTTTTCAACTGATACAACAGCTGCACTTAGGGCCGCTGAGATTGAGGCCGAAGCAATACTTATGGCCAAAAAAGTTGATGGAGTTTATGATTGTGACCCTTTAAGAAATTCTGTTGCCCATAAATTCATTTCGCTTAATTATATTGATGTTTTAAATAGAGGGCTTGGGGTAATTGATTCTACAGCGACAACCTTGTGTATGGATAATAATATTCCACTTATTGTTTTTAGTATTTTAGAGGAAGGGAATATAAAAAAAGCTGTTATGGGTGAAAAAATAGGTACATATATAGGGAGGTAAAGAGATGTTAAAAGATGTTTTTATTGAAGCTGAAAGCAAGATGAAAAAAACTACTGAGGTCTTACGAAAAGAGTTTTCGGCCATGCGGGCAGGACGGGCTAATCCCGCTCTTTTAGAAAAAATCAAGGTAGAATATTATGGAGCCTTAACTCCTCTTAATCAGCTCGCTAATATTTCGGCACCGGAACCTCGTCTTTTAACAGTACAACCTTGGGATAAAAGTGTTCTGGCAGAAGTGGAAAAAGCTATTTTAAAATCTGACTTAGGTTTAAATCCTAGTAATGATGGGAATCTTTTGCGTATAGCTATTCCGCAGTTAACTGAAGAAAGAAGACAGGAGTTAGTAAAAACCGCAAAAAAGAAAGCAGAAGAATCAAAAGTTGGGATTAGAAATATTCGTCGTGAAGCTAATGACAATATTAAACGGGTGGAAAAAGACAAGGAAATTTCTGAAGATGAGGCTAAAAAAAGACAAGAGGAGATTCAAAAAGTAACAGATCAATATATTGAAGAAGTAGAGCGTGTTTTAGCCATCAAAGAAAAAGAGATTATGGAAGTATAAAAGGGTTAGCTGTGCCTAAAATAGAAATGGTGTTTTAAATATTCTCGTTGGGTATTTTGAACAGCCTATTATAAACTGTGAAATAACCCCCTCAATGAGGTCAATGAGGGGGTTTTCATCTTAAGGAGGGTTATCATTATATATGCGCTCATTTTTTAAAAAATTTTGCAAGTCGGCGCCTCATCTTACTCAACAGGAGATTATAAAACTTCCCTTACCTCGCCATCTTGCTATAATTATGGATGGTAATGGGCGCTGGGCGAAGAAGAAAGGGCTGCCTAGAGCAGCAGGTCACAGAGCGGGGGCCGAAACGTTAAGATTGATTGTGGAAACATGTCTTGAGGTAGGTATGCCCTATTTAACCGTCTATGCTTTTTCTACGGAAAATTGGAAAAGACCCCCCGAAGAAGTTAAGGCATTGATGGCCCTTTTAGTAGAATATATTGAAAAAGAACTACAGCAATTAAAACAAAATGGTGTTAAAATAAAAACTATTGGTAATATCTCGGAACTGCCTTCTACAGCAATAAGCCGTGTGCAAAAAGCTGAAAAAGAAACTGCTCATAATCATAAACTTGTTTTACAAATAGCTTTAAATTATGGGGGCAGAAAAGAAATTCTTGATGCCGTAAAGAGTATCGCCGGTGAGGTTGCCAGCGGCAGATTGCCAGTAGCAACTATAGATACGGCGACGATGGAAGAACATCTTTATACCGCAGGTGTTCCTGATCCGGATTTACTGATTCGGACAGCCGGAGAATTACGGCTTAGTAATTTTCTGTTGTGGCAGTTTGCTTATACGGAATTTTGGTTTACAGAGGTGTTTTGGCCTGATTTTAAGGTACATCATTTATATCAAGCGATTTATGACTATCAGTATCGGCAGCGTCGTTTTGGCGGATTAAAATAATCATAATCTAAAAAAGTTGGTGATGATCATGCTTTTCCAAAGAATTATTAGTGCTTTAATCGGCATACCTTTGCTTATTTTTATTATTTTTAAAGGGGATCCTTATTTAGTTTTAGCCGTATTTTTATTAACCTTATTAGCTTTTTTAGAGTTCCGCAATATTATTAAGAATACGCCATGTCAAGCTTTAGTAATACTTTTATGGGTTGGTGCACTTTTATTTCCTTTAATTTTTCTGTTAAAATATAATTATATTCTTCCTCTCTTTGTTTTTTATCTTTTGTTTTGTCTAGGTTATTATGTTGTTTATTATCCTCGTTATTCACCTCTTGATTTATCTTTTACCTTATTAGGAATTATTTATATTTTTACGGGCTTTTTTCATATCTTACTTTTGCGTCAGTTAGCAGATGGTTTTTGGTTAGTTCTTTATGTCTTTATTGTCGTGTGGGGTACTGATACTGGTGCCTATGTTACAGGCATGATGTTAGGAAAACATCAATTAGCGCCTTTGCTTAGCCCTAAAAAAACCCGGGAAGGTTTGTTGGGTGGTTTGATTAGTGGTGTTTTAGCTGCCTATATCTATAGTATTTGTATACCTCTGGCAGTTGGGAAGATTTTGTTTTATATGGCTCCGTTTGTTTCCCTTGCCGGGCAGCTGGGTGATCTTTTTGAAAGTTCTTTAAAAAGATTTGCTAAGATTAAGGATTCCGGCCGAATTATTCCTGGGCATGGAGGAATTTTAGATAGATTTGATAGTGCTTTGTGGGCGGCTCCAGTAACTTATTATTTATTAATAATTTTAGAAAGGTTGATGTGAATGTGAATCCGGAAATAGAACGTTATAGTAAAAAATTAATAAAAATTGCGGTGGTTTTACTACTTTTGTTAACCTTTTATTTTACCGTAGCTTATTTTATTCCCATAATTTTTGATATGTTTGCGGTTTTGCTAAAAGGGTTTTTACCTTTTATTCTGGCGATCGTAGTGGCTATTTTGATTGATCCTTTAGTCAATTGGTTAGAAAACTTAAAAATAAAAAGAGGATTTGCGGTGCTGATCGCTCTGATTTTACTTGTTATTATGATTACTCTCTTCTTAGTTGTGGTAATTTCACGCTTAGTTATTGAACTTGCGGATCTCTATCAACAGGTGCCTTTTTATACGCGCAACATTTATAGTTATGTTTTGGATTCCTTGGAGGTCATCAGAAATTTTCTTTCTAGTAATCCCCTTCCTCAAGAAGCACAAAACGCCATACTTAATAGTATGAATATGGTGATTGATCAAACGGGTAATCTCATCGCCAAAATAATGAATTTTCTTTTTGGATTATTAGCAGGTTTACCTGGTTTGCTTACCATCTTAATTGTGTCTGCTTTGGCTACATTTTTTATTAGCCGGGATAAAGTACGTTTAACTCAACTTTTCTATAAGATCATCCCTCAGAGATATGTGCAATCCACTAATGGATTAGTTGCTCAGATCAGTATTGCTTTAGTAGGTTTTTTCAGGGCGGAATTTATTCTGATCAGCATTACTGCCGTTTTAACCATTCTTGGTCTTTATATCATAGGCTTAAATTATGTCTTTACCATTGGCATTATTGTCGGTTTACTTGATCTTTTACCAATTGTCGGTCCGGGAGCTCTCTTTATCCCCTGGGCGATAATAACTTTGCTTTTTGGTAACATTAAATTAGGTTTCGCTCTGTTAATTTTATATGGCATAATTAGTGTCGTTCGGCAGGTAGCCGAACCAAAAATTCTTTCCCAAAACATAGGTTTAAACCCTTTAGCGGTAATAATAGCTCTTTATTTGGGTTTGAAATTCCTTGGGATTTGGGGCATTATTATTGGACCATTTTCTTTTATTGTTATTAAGGGGATAATTAAAGGTTGGCACACAGATTATTAAAAGGCACCGGAGGTAGAAAATAATGAAAAAAATTGTTATTCTAGGATCTACAGGCTCTGTAGGCAGACAAGCTTTACAGGTAATTGATGAGTTCCCGCATGAATTTAAAATTGTTGGATTAGCGGCAGGTGCCAATGTACAATTGTTAGCTGAACAGGTGGAAAAGTATCGGCCACAATATGCTTCTATTGGTTCAGAAGAGGATACTGTTTTACTGAAGCATTTAATTAAGGGTAAAGTTGAGATTTTTAATGGAGAAAAGGGATTAGTAGAGTTAGCAAAACTTAAAGACATTGATCTTATTTTAATTGCCGTAAGTGGAATCACTGGGTTGTTGCCCACTTTGACCGCATTGGAAAATAAAATAACAGTAGCTTTAGCTAATAAAGAAACAATGGTTACGGCTGGTTCTTTGGTTATGGAAAAAGCCAAGGAACATGGTACTGCCATTATCCCTGTGGATAGTGAGCATTCTGCTTTGTTTCAGTGTTTAGAAAAAGAAAACATTACGGCGATAGAAAAATTAATTTTAACAGCTTCCGGAGGGCCATTTTTAAAAGCGACCCGAGAGGAGTTAAGTAATGTTTCTCCGCAAATGGCTTTACAGCATCCGAATTGGCGGATGGGGGCGAAGATAACTGTAGATTGTGCCGGCTTAATTAACAAAGGGTTAGAAATCATGGAAGCTCATTGGCTCTTTGATGTACCTTATGAAAAGATTGAAGTGGTAGTTCATCCTCAGAGTATTATTCATTCTATGGTTCAATATCAAGATGGTTCTGTTTTGGCTCAACTTGGTTCTCCTGATATGAGAATTCCGATTCAATATGCTTTTACTTATCCTCAGCGTCTCGCTAATTCTTTTCCTCACTTAGATTTTTATCAGTTGCGGGAGATTTCCTTTCAGAAGCCGGATTTTACTAAATTTCCCGGTTTGGCTTTGGCCATCAGAGCCGGTAAAATTGGTGGAACAATGCCTACTGTTTTCAATGGGGCTAATGAAGAAGCCGTTGCATTGTTTTTAAAAGGCTGCATAAGATTTATAGATATACCTCAAATTATTGAAAAGGTGATGATTCAGCATCAAACTTTGGCTAATTTTCAGGTCAGTGATATACTGGAAATTGATCACTGGGCTCGCCTAAAAGCCCAAGAAGTAATAGCTGATTAATAGAAGGGGTGTCGTTAATTTGCAAACTTTTCTTGTTTCTCTCATTGTTTTTGGGATCATTATTTTTGTTCATGAATTTGGACATTTTATTTTAGCTAAGTTGTCAGGCATACGTGTGGAAGAATTTAGCTTGGGGATGGGGCCACAAGTTGTGGGACATAAAAAGGGTGAAACACTTTATAGTTTAAGAGCTTTGCCGTTAGGCGGTTTTTGTAAGATGACCGGCGAAATGATGGTTGATGATGATGCTCCTCCCGATCCCCGGAATTTTAATGAAAAATCCCTGTGGGCACGTATGGCTGTAGTTGTTTCCGGTTCTTTGATGAATTTTCTGCTGGGGGCTATGATTTTTGCCCTCATGTTTTCAGTTATCGGTGTTCCCAAAGATTATGCCAATTTTGTGGGAGACGTTCTGCCGGGTAGTGCCGCGGAAATAGTAGGCATACAAGCGAATGATGAAATACTTAGTATTAATGGGAAACCTTTAAAGAGCTGGAGTGAAATTACGGGCATAATCCATCACAGTACAGAAGAAAAATTAGAGGTAGAGTTAAAGAGAAATCAGCAGATCTTTAAAGTTACCGTTATTCCTCAATATGATCCGGAGAGACAAGTTGGGCTGATCGGGATTGTACCGCGGGACCCTCTTTGGGAGCGCATGGGTTTATTTGCGGGAATAGGGAAGGGATTTACACAGACCTATGAATTAACGGTAGGAATGTTACAACAATTAGGATTGCTAATTTCCGGGCAGGTGTCTGCAGATGGAGTTACCGGTCCGGTAGGAATTATTCAGCTTATTGGTGAATCGGCTCGCTTTGGTTGGGTTAATGTAGCCTATTTAACCGCCTTAATTTCCATTAACTTAGGCTTGATTAATCTTTTGCCTATACCCGCTCTTGATGGAGGCAGGTTATTCTTTTTATTGATTGAAGCTGTACGAGGTGGGAAAAAAGTAAAACCGGAAAAAGAAAATTTAATCCATTTTTTAGGTTTCGCTTTATTAATGGCATTAATGCTGTTTATAACCTATAAAGATATTCTTCGTTTATTTACAGGTTTTTAGATAAACAAAAGAGATGGTGGCTATAAAAACGATGATGAAACGTAGAAAAACTAAAAACTTTTTTATCGGCACAGTTGGCTGTGGTCATTTATATCCGGTTTCAATCCAATCAATGACCAATACGGATACGCGAAATGCTCGGGAAACTGTTGCCCAGATTCAAAAGTTGGCAGAATTAGGGTGTGCTCTTGTTCGTGTAGCTGTACCCGACCGGGAAGCGGCAGAATCTTTGCGGGAAATCGTCTCTTTTTCCCCTTTGCCGGTGATTGCCGATATTCATTTTGATTATAAATTAGCTATGCTGGCTTTAAAAAATGGTGTGCATGGTCTTCGTTTGAATCCAGGTAATATTGGTGCCAAATGGAAGGTAAAAGAAATTGTCAAAGTAGCCCAAGAACGAAAGATCCCGATACGGATTGGTGTAAATAGTGGTTCTTTAGAAAAAAATCTTCTTGAAAAATACGGTAAACCTACTGCTTTAGCTATGGTGGATAGTGCTTTAGGGCACATTCATCTTTTAGAAGAGATGGCTTTTGATTTGATTAAAGTATCTTTAAAATCCTCCCAAGTTCCTTTAATGTTAGAGGCATATAGGAGAATAGCAGAAGAAATACCGTATCCTCTTCATTTAGGGGTTACAGAGGCCGGCCTTTTGGAAACGGGGGTGGTTAAATCTGCCATAGGGATTGGAACATTACTCGCAGAAGGAATAGGTGATACAATTCGTGTTTCCTTAACTAGTGATCCGGTTCAGGAAATAAAGGCAGCTAAGGAGATTTTACGGGCTTTAGGTTTAATTAAAGAGGGTGTGGAGATTATTTCCTGTCCTACTTGTGGTCGTTGTGAGATTGATTTAGTTTCTTTAGCTGAAGAAATAGAACGAAAATTAAGAGATGTGAAGATACCTTTGAAAGTTGCGGTAATGGGGTGTGTTGTTAATGGTCCCGGAGAAGCCCAAGAAGCTGATTTAGGTATAGCCGGCGGAAAAGGAGAAGGGCTGCTTTTTGTTAAAGGTGAAATTAAAAAGAAGTTACCGGAAGGTCAATTGGTACAAGCTTTATGGGAAGAAATAGAGAAGATTATTAAAGAAAATAACTAGAAAAGGGGTTTTTTTATGTATTTTAGTCATCTTTTTGCACCAACATTGCGTGAAGTTCCTGCGGAAGCGGAAGTTGTTAGTCATCAGCTTTTAGTAAGAGCCGGGTTTATTCGCAAATCTTCTTCAGGTGTCTATACGTATTTACCGCTTGCTTGGCGAGTAATTAAAAAAATTTCGGCAATCGTCAGAGAGGAAATGAATAAAGCCGGCGGACAGGAAATTTTAATGCCGATTATGCAGCCTGCGGAAATTTGGTTAGAATCGGGAAGATGGCAGGTCTATGGTAAAGAATTATTCCGTTTGCAAGATCGGCATGAACGAGATTTTTGTCTTAGTCCGACTCATGAAGAACTTGTTACTGACTTAGTGCGTTCTAATGTCTCTTCTTATCGTCAACTACCGTTGTTTTTGTATCAAATACAAAATAAATATCGTGATGAACGTCGGCCTCGTTTCGGTTTGATGAGAGGGCGTGAGTTTATTATGAAAGACTTATATTCTTTTGACCGGGATGAGGAAGGGTTAGAGATAACTTATAGAAAAATGTACCAGGCTTATCAGACTATCTTTAAACGTTGTGGTTTGGATTTTCGTCCGGTAGAGGCCGATTCAGGAGCTATTGGCGGCAGTGTTACTCATGAATTTATGGTTTTAGCCGAATCAGGTGAAGCACAGATCGTTTATTGTTCTAATTGTGATTATGCGGCTAATGTAGAAATAGCGCCTTGTTTTCCTAGTGAAAATAGTAAAGAACCTCTGCAAAAAAGAGAAAAAGTAGCAACACCAAGTCAAACGACAATTGAGGAGGTGGCAGGATTTTTAAAGATTCCTGCTCACAAATTGATTAAAACCTTGTTTTATCAAGCTGATCAAGAAATTATTGCGGCTTTAGTTAGAGGGGATCGGATGATTAATGAAATAAAATTACAAAAATTGCATCCGGCTCTTACTTTGGAAATGGCTTCTGCGGAAAAAGTAAAAGAAATAACCGGGTGCCGTCCCGGGTTTGTGGGTCCCGTAAGTCTAAAAAATATCAAGATCTATGCTGATGAAGAGATTAAAACAATGGTTAATGCTATTTGTGGAGCTAACGAGGAAGGCTATCATTTAATTAATGTACAGCCACATCAGGATTTTGATGTTTTTGCTTATGGTGATTTACGGATGAGTGAAGCAGGTGAAGCTTGCCCTCACTGTCATGCCGCTTTAAAAACGGCTAGAGGGATTGAAGTTGGACAGGTTTTTAAACTTGGGACAAAATACAGTAAGGCTCTTGGAGCCAAGTATAGTGATGAGCAAGGTCAAGAAAAGTTTATGGTGATGGGTTGTTATGGTATTGGTATTAGCCGGACGATGGCGTCGGCGGTGGAACAGAATTATGATGATGAAGGAATTATCTGGCCTATGGCGATAGCTCCTTATCATGTCGTGATTATTCCCGTGTCCATAAAAGATAATCTTCTTTGGGAGAAGTCTTTAGAAATATATCGAGCGTTACGAGAAAAAGGAATTGAGGTAATCCTTGATGACCGTGATGAAAGGGCGGGAGTTAAATTTAAGGATGCCGACTTAATTGGATATCCGATACGGCTTACTGTTGGCAAAAAATTTAAAGAAGAGGAAAAAATCGAGCTTAAATTACGTGGCGATCAAGCAGTAAAATTTGTTAGTACTCAGGAGATAATAATGGTGGTAATGGATATATTAGCTAGAGAATTGAAATATTAATGATGAGAATTAAATAAAGAAAATTTATACGTAGTTTTAATCTATTTATTTTATGTAAGGAGGCTGACCTCATGAGTGTCACTGCTATTATCCCTGCATATAATGAAGAAAAATATATTAGCAATGTTCTTCAAGCATTACAGAAAGTTGAAGAAATTACCCAGATCATTGTGGTGAGTGATGGTTCTACAGATAACACTGTGCAAGAAGCTTTATCGTGTGGTGTTCAGGTCATTAACCTGCCGGAAAATATTGGTAAAGGTGGAGCTTTGACGATAGGTCTTAAGTATACTTTGGAGGATATTGTTTTGTTTCTTGATGCTGATTTGATCGGCTTAACGGAAGAACATATTTTTAATTTGATTAGACCGGTGATGAATGGCCAAGCAGAGATGACTGTAGGGATTTTTGAAAAGGGACGCTTAGCGACAGATATGGCGCAGGCTATTTCACCTTATTTATCCGGACAGCGTTGTATCAAAAAAAGATGGTTGGAGCAAATTGATAATCTGGCGATTTCAGGTTTTGGTGTGGAAAAAGTTGTCACAAATTATGCACAGCAAAAAAAACTACGTACCATTTATGTTCATCTTCCTAAAATGTCTCACGTCATGAAAGAAGAAAAATTAGGTTTAGTCAGAGGGTTTCTTTATAGAATGAAAATGTATTGGGAAATTGCTAAAAATGTACGTTTGGGAGGGTAGGAAATGGGATATGAAATGACCGTAGTTTTACGTTTGTTACTCGCTGCTTTATTGGGTGGACTTATTGGTCTGGAAAGAGAAAGTGAAAACAAAGCGGCAGGTCTAAAAACACATACTTTGGTTGCTTTAGGGTCTTGTTTAATTATGCTGACTTCTATCGAAATATTTGAAAATGTCGGACACGGTACGCTTGGTGACCCTGCTCGCATTGCCGCACAAGTTGTTAGTGGTATCGGTTTTCTGGGCGCCGGTACGATTATGAGGTCCGGTTTTGGGATTAAAGGATTGACTACGGCCGCTTCTTTATGGATTGTCGCCGCAATTGGCTTGGCTGTGGGATTAGGCAGTTATTTCGCTTCTATTATTACCACGGTGATTGTTTTCTTAATTCTTCTGTTTATGCCGTATTTTGAAAATAAGGTAAAATCTTCACCACGGAAATTAAAAACAATTAAGATTGAAATGGTAGATACACCAGGTCAATTAGGCTTAGTTACTTCGGTTTTAGGTGGGCTTAATATTGATATACGTAAAGTGGAAATGTTAGACATGCAGGATACTAATGTTATTAGATTAATCTTTGCGGTTATTTGGCCTTACAACTTAAAAGGGGAGGAAATAGAGAAAGAGTTAAGTAAAATAAAAGGAATAAAACAGATTGATTTTTGTTAAACTTGCTTAAACTAACCACAATATGTTATACTCAAAAAGAGATTGAAGCAGTACATCGTAGAATTTTTTCGCAGTGCAAGAGTGGGTGACACCCACTCTTTATCTCTTTTCATGGAGTACAGCCTTAAAAAGAAGAGCGCTCTGTCTTTTGTCTTAATCTTAATATATGATACAAGGGGGATGTTTATTGTTAAAAGAAACTGTGTGTGACCTTGTTTATAAATTAGCTGAACCGATTGTTATGGAAAAGGGAATGGAATTAGTAGATGTTGAGTTTGTTAAAGAAGGTGCTCATCGATATTTGCGTTTATTTTTAGATAAGGATGAAGGGATTAATCTTGATGATTGTGAGAAAATCAGTAAAGAAATCTCTGCGCTTTTAGATCAGGAGGATCCTATCAAGCAAGCTTATTTTTTGGAAGTTTCTTCTCTGGGATTAGATAGGCCACTGAAAAGGGAAAAAGATTTTCAAAAATACCAAGGTTATAAGGTCATGGTTAAAACTTATTCATCATTTGCCGGAAAAAAGAAACATCAGGGAAAATTAGGCCGGTATGATCAGCTTAATTTGAATTTATTTATAGAAAACAACAAGGAAATAGCAATTCCTTGGCAGATTATTTCTCAAGTAAAACTTGATTGGGAAGAATAAGGAAGGGGAAATATTGAAGATGAATCTAGAGCTTATTCAAGCACTTCGTGATTTGGAAAAAGAAAAAGGGATTAATTTTGAGGTTTTGATAGAAGCAATTGAAGCAGCCTTGATCTCTGCCTATAAAAAGAACTTTGGGACACTACAGAATGTACGAGTTGTTTTTGATGAAGAAACAGGAGAAATAAAGGTATTTTCTCGTAAAATTGTTACGGAAAACGCTAGTGATGACAGAACGGAAATTACTTTAGATGAAGCAAGAAAACTAGATCCACGGTATGAGCTGGATGATATTGTGGAAACTGAAGTAACTCCGCAAAATTTTGGTCGTATTGCGGCACAGACAGCAAAACAAGTAGTGGTTCAGCGTATTCGGGAGGCTGAACGAGATCTGATTTATAATGAATTTACTAATCGCGAAGGTGATATTGTGACAGGTCTTGTGCAGCGGCTGGAAAACAGGACGGTCTTGATTGATTTAGGGAAAACCGAAGCAATTCTAAGTCTTAATGAACAGATCCCGGGTGAGCAATATAGCCAAGGAACGAGAATTAAAACTTATATTGTTGAAGTAAAGAAAACAACAAAGGGTCCGCAAATTCTTGTTTCCAGAACGCATCCGGGATTATTAAAACGTCTCTTTGAGTTAGAGGTTCCGGAAATATATGATGGTATTGTAGAAATAAAATCAGTAGCTAGAGAAGCTGGCTCTCGTTCTAAAATTGCTGTAGCTTCTAAAAATGAGAATGTTGATTCTGTTGGTTCTTGTGTAGGACCTAAGGGAATGCGTGTCCAAACGATTGTGCAAGAATTAAAAGGTGAGAAAATAGATATTGTTAAATGGAGTTCTGAGCCAACACAATTTATTGCCAATGCTCTTAGCCCGGCTAAAGTTCTTTCTGTAGAAACTTTTCCGGAAGAAAAAATGGCGCGAGTAGTAGTGCCTGATTATCAACTTTCTTTAGCCATAGGAAAGGAAGGACAGAATGCTCGACTTGCGGCTAAGTTGACAGGATGGAAAATTGATATTAAAAATGAATCCGCCTTAGAAAGTAATTTTGAGGATAGGGAAGAAGAGCAAGACCAGGAAGAGTTGGAATAAAGGGAGGGGGTTTTCATGAAACAAAAAAGAGTTCCGCAAAGAATGTGTGTGGGTTGTCTGGAAATGAAGCCGAAAAAAGAATTAATCCGTATTGTCCGCACACCTGATGGCGAAGTTGTTCTTGATGCTACAGGGAAAAAACCCGGTCGTGGAGTTTATCTTTGTGTAAATAAAGATTGTTTAGCGAAAGCTTTAAAAGGTAATAAGCTAGAAAAAGGGCTGCATCAGTCTCTTTCGGAGGAATTGCTGCAACGGTTAAAGGTAGGACTTGGCTATGAAAATCCCTCAAAAAATTAAAGCTCTGCTTGGGTTTGCCAAAAAAAGCAGGCAATTGTTTGCAGGTGAAAAAGTGGTGGAAAATTGTCTTAAAACAAATAGAGCACAGCTTATCCTTATCGCTACTGATTTTTCTGAAAAACGAAAGCGCTTTTTTATAGAATGGTGTGCAGAAAAAAGGGTTCCATCTTTTCTTTTAGGAACAAA
Source organism: Clostridia bacterium (assembly GCA_028709105.1). GTDB lineage: Bacteria > Bacillota > Peptococcia > DRI-13 > DTU073 > JAQVYD01. The sequence goes on along the minus strand of JAQVYD010000001.1, from coordinate 21,138 downwards.
AGAAGAATATGGGAAGATACTGGGAACAACGCCACGCAGTCTTCTGGCGATTATTGATAAAAAAATGGCTGAGGAAATTTGTAAATATTTATCCTAAAGAGAAAGAACGTGAGCTAAAACCATATGGAGGTGATTTAATGGCCACAAAACGTGTTTATGAATTAGCTAAAGAGATGAACATGTCCAGTAAAGAACTGTTGGCCAAGCTTCGGGAATTAGAGCTTGAGGTAAAGAACCATATGAGTACTATTCCTAATGCTGAAATTGATAGGATTAAAGCGATGGTTGCCAATTTGAACAAAAATGAATCTGCGAAAAAATCAACAACAAAACAAACAAAAACAGCTAATAAAAAAGTGGAAAGTAGTGATAAGTCGGCTATTCAAGATCGTAAGACATTTGCCAATAAGCCTGAGAAATCTAAAATTGAGCAAAAAGATAAACCTAATCAGTATGCTGAAAAACAGAAAACAAGAAAAAATAGCCGCTTTAATGATAAAAAGTCAGGTTATAAAAAAAGTTCACGTGGTAATAAAGAAAAGAGACGTAAAACTTTTAAAAAAGAACCCGCTCCTGTTATTATTAAACAAATTATGTTAGAAGGACCTCTTACTGTCCAGGAATTTGCCCATCTTTTAAACAAAAAATCAGGAGAAATAATTAAAAAATTAATCTCCATGGGAGTCATGGCTACAATTAATCAGGAAATAGATGTAGATACTTTGATTTTATTAGGAAGTGAATTTGGGGTTAATGTAGAATTAAAAGCTACTAAAGAAGAACTGTTTTTTGCTGAAAACCATGATCAGCCCCAAGATTTACAGGAACGACCTCCTGTGGTCACGATCATGGGTCATGTTGACCATGGGAAGACCTCACTTTTAGATATGATTAGGCATACAGAAGTTACGGCAACTGAGGCAGGTGGAATTACTCAGCATATCGGTGCTTATCAAGTTGAGGTAAAAGGAAGAAAAATTACATTTCTTGATACTCCAGGCCATGAAGCATTTACAGCAATGCGCGCCAGAGGAGCACAAGTCACAGATGTTGCTATTCTAGTAATAGCTGCTGATGATGGGGTAATGCCACAAACTATTGAAGCGATCAATCATTCTCAGGCAGCGAAGATCCCGATAATTGTAGCGATTAATAAAATCGATAAAGAAGAGGCTAATCCTGAAAGAATAAAGCAAGCTTTAACTGAATATAATCTTGTCCCTGAAGAATGGGGCGGTGAAACTATTTACTGCAATGTTTCCGCTAAAACAAAAGAAGGCTTGAACAATCTTCTGGAAATGATTTTGCTTTTAGCAGAGGTCTCTGACTTAAAAGCAAATTCTGATAAAAAAGCCAGTGGGACAATTATTGAAGCGAAACTTGATAAAGGGAGAGGGCCGGTAGCTACCGTTTTAGTGCAAAATGGAAGTCTGCTTGTTGGTGATTACCTTATTGCGGGAACTGCACACGGTAGAATCAGGGCAATGCAAGATGATAAGGGATATCGTTTGACGAAAGCGTTACCGTCAACTCCTGTAGAGATTATTGGGTTATCTGCTGTTCCTCAAGCGGGAGATAGTTTTAATGTGGTAGAAAATGAGCATTTAGCCAAGGAGATTATTAGTGAACGTACCGTGCAAAAACGTGAAAAAACAATGCAGACACAAAACCATATTTCTCTCGATGAACTTTTTGCCCAAATTAAAAAAGGCGAAATAAAAGAATTAAACATTATTATTAAAGCAGATGTACAAGGTTCAATCGAAGCAATTAAGCAATCCTTGGAAGGGTTATCGAATGAAGAAGTTCGGGTAAACATTATTCATCAAGGGGTAGGAGGAATAACGGAAACTGATGTCATGCTTGCCTCTGCTTCTAATGCGATTATTATTGGTTTTAATGTCAGACCTGATACCAATGCTCGCAAGGCTGCTGATTATCAACAAATCGATCTTCGACTATATCGAGTAATTTATGATGCGATTGATGATATAAAATCGGCAATGAGTGGTCTTTTACAGCCTGAGATGAAGGAAGTGATCGTAGGGTGTGGGGAAGTTAGGGCTGTAATCAAGGTGCCGAAGATAGGTTTTATTGCCGGTTCCTATATTACAGAAGGTAAAATTACTAGGAATAATCAGATTAGGGTTGTTCGTGACGGTATTGTTATTCATGAAGGCAATATTTCCTCATTGCGCAGATTTAAAGATGATGTTAAAGAAGTAAGCAGTGGTTTTGAATGTGGGATAGCTTTAGAGAATTTTCATGATTTTCGTGAAGGTGATCAATTCGAAGCATTTACCCAGGAGGAAGTTAAGAGGGAAATCTTCTAGGAGGTTATGTTTATGTCTCGTCTTCGTAGTTGTAGAGTGGGAGAAGAAATTAAAAGGGAACTGGCACGCATGATTCATGAAGAGTTGAAGGATCCGAGGATTAAGGGATTAATTAGTATTACTGATGTTGAGGTTACTAATGATTTACGTTATGCGCGAGTATATGTCAGTATTATGGCAAATCCCGAAGAACAAGCGATAACTTTGCAGGTGCTGGAAAATGCCGGTGGTTATTTTAGAAGTGAATTAGCTAAAATTTTATCGACGCGTCTTACCCCAGAATTAGTCTTTCAACATGATCAATCATTAGCGTATGGGGCAAGAATTAATCAGATTCTAGCTGGATTTAAGAAGGAAAATGGTGAAAAGTAATGTTTACTTGGCAGAAACTACTTGATTCTTTGGGAATTTATAAAGAAATTATTTTGCTTATTCATGAAAAACCGGATGGTGATTGTTTGGGTTCAGCCCTCGCTTTGGGACATCATTTACTTAGCGAGGGTTATCAACCTGTGCTTTATTATCCTGAACCAGTTTCTATAAGTTATAATTTTTTACCGGGACAGGAAATGATTAAAATATATAATAAAAAAGAATTACCTCAGGGTATACCTGTAATTGCTGTTGATTGTGCTGATGTGGGAAGAATTTTATATTCTCTGCCGCAAGATGTACCGATTATTAATATTGATCACCATAGTAGTAATAGCTTTTTTGGTGATTTTAATTTAGTAAATTCTGATGCGGCGGCTACCGGTGAAATAATCTTTGAACTTCTCTCCTCCTCGCCACAAAAAATATCAGCTGAAACAGCCACATGTCTGTATGTAGCTCTTTCAGCTGATACGGGTTCTTTTCGTTATAGTAATACTACGGCGAAAACGTTTCAAATTGCAGGTGAATTATTAAAGTTAGGTGCAAAAATCGGGTTTATTCGTGAAAATCTTTTTGATCGGCGTCCCTTCACGGAACTTTTAATGATCAAACTAGCTCTTACAAATATGCAGTTTTCTACAGAGGGTAAAATCGCTTGGAGTGTTTTATCTTATCAAGATTTGTCTGCACATAATTTATTGAATACAGATACAGAAAGTGTGATTAGTTTGCTCCGTTCTGTGGAGGGAGTAGAGGTAGCGCTTGTTTTTAAAGAACTAGAACCTTCTAAAGTAAAAATAAATTTTCGCTCTAAGAAGTATTTAGATGTGAATTTATTAGCCAACGAGTTTGGCGGTGGTGGCCATGCCAGAGCAGCAGGATGTTCACTCAAGGGCGATTTAAAAGAAATAATTTCAAGTATATTAGAGAGAGCCCAAAATTGTGTGTTGGAGCACCTAACCCAAGGTGGTGATGCTTGTGGACGGCGTGCTTAATGTTTTAAAACCACCGGGCATGACTTCACATGATGTTGTTTCTTTTTTACGCCGTGCCTTGAAAATAAAAAAGATTGGTCATGCCGGAACTTTAGATCCTCAAGCCACCGGTGTTTTACCGCTTTGTCTAGGACAGGCCACACGTCTTGTCGAGTTTTTAATGCAGCAAGATAAAGAATATCTTTGTGAGATGACACTGGGAATTACCACAGTAACTCAGGATGCCTGGGGAGAAGTTTTGCAGACTAGTGATTATAGTCACCTTTCTCGGGAAGAAATCGAGAGTAAAATTCCACAATTTACAGGTGTAATTACGCAAACAGTTCCGGCTTATTCAGCGGTGAAAGTAGAAGGGATCCCGCTGTATAAACGAACTCGTTTAGGCATGAAGACAAAGCCTTTTTCCCGTCAAGTCGTTGTTTATAAAATAGAGATAATTAAGTATGAACCTCCGCGCTTAACCTTTATGGTTAATTGTTCTAAAGGAACCTACGTCAGAACTATTTGTCATGACTTAGGTGAAGCTTTAGGTGTAGGAGGTCATATGTCTTTTTTGCTTAGAACGAAGGTAGGTGATTTTACTCTTAAGGAGAGTAATACCCTAGAGGAAATTAGCATTCTAAAAGAAAAAGCGTTGCTTCCTTTGGAGGTTTGTGTGGAAGGATTACCCCAAATAGTTTTATCAGAAGAAGAACTGAAGAAAATAAAGCAGGGACAAACGCTTGCTTTACCAGAGACAGCTCCTCTGCTAAAAGATGTTGCTGTTTTTAATGAAGAGGGAAAGCTGGAAGCGATTGCTGTTTTTCTTACTGTAAATAATAAAATTATTTTAAAACCAAAAAAGGTTTTTAAAAGGGAGTAGTAGCACCGTGCAAATTATCAGCAAGCTTAATGAAATTAAAAAACTTAATCTTCCCCTAGCGATAGCTTTGGGTAATTTTGATGGTGTACATAAGGGACATCAAGTCCTTTTGCATAATTGTGTTGAGGAAAGCTGTCATAAGGCTTGGTTTCCTTCCGTTTTATTATGGCATCCCCATCCTGCTCAGGTACTTCAAAATAATCAAGAAATAAAATATCTGCATACATTGGAGCAAAAATATAAAGTAATCAAATCTTTGGGCATACAATATCTTTTTTCTCTTCCTTTTAGTTATCAAACTGCTGCTTTTACTCCTCTTGAGTTCGTACAGGAATATTTAGTTAATCTGTTTCAAGTGAAAAAAGTTTTTATTGGTTTTAATTATTCGTTTGGTCGAAAAGGTAGTGGTACGCCGGAATTGTTAAAAACTTTAGGAGAGCAAAAAGGATTTGCGGTATCAATTATTGAACCGGTGACCATAGATGGTCAGCTAGTAAGCAGTTCTTTAATCAGACAAAAGTATGAAGCGGGAGATATGCCCGGAACTGCCAAATTGTTAGGCTATTATCCTACTATCGAAGGACCGGTAGTTTCCGGAGAACATCGTGGTCGGGAGATGGGGTTTCCCACAGCCAATATTGCGGTCTCCTCTCTACAGGCACTTCCTTCTTTTGGTGTCTATGCAGCTTATACTAAATATGATGGCCTTTTTTGGTCCTCTCTTGTTAATATTGGCGTAAAACCAACTTTCAATAGTAAAAAAGTAACTGTAGAGGTCTATCTTTTTGATTTTAAGAAAAATATTTATCAAGAAAATCTGAAAATATCTTTGCTGCAAAAAATAAGATCAGAACAAAAGTTTAAAAATAAAGAAGAATTACAGGTACAAATAGGTCATGACCTAGAAAGTGCGCGCCAGATTTTAAAAAAGGTTAACTTAAATCTAGGTGATATTTCTGTTTCCTCTTAATAAAATTGTAATATATAGAAAAACCAATGTTTGTTAATTAGTAGTGGTTCTGTTATAATATACAATGTAAAAGAGGAGGGATAATATTTATGGAAAAGGAAGTTTCGGAAAAAACTATTCTTACAGAAGAAGGTACGGTGAAGATTTCTGATGAGGTTGTGGCGATTATTGCCGGTCTTGCTGCCGCTGAAGTAAAAGGCGTTGCCGGCATGAGTGGGGGTATTGTGGGCGGAATTGCGGAGTTTGTTGGTAAGAAAAGCCCCTCTAAAGGAGTTAAAGTTGAAGTTGGCGATAAAGAAGCGGCCGTTGATGTCTATGTAATTGTGGAATTTGGGGTGAGAATACCCGAAGTGGCTCATGAAATTCAACGTAACATTAAAAAGGCCATTGAGAGTATGACAGGGTTAGCGGTGATAGAAGTCAATATCCATATTCAAGGAGTTTCCTTTCCTAGTGAGGGCAAAGAAGATGAGCAATACAAAGCTAAATAGTGTTTGTATTCCCGTGATGATTAAGGAGGATGAAGATGAGTAGTTGTAAAGGAAGACTAGCTATGGGCCTTCTTTCCTTAGGCTATGTCTTTATTTCAATTCTCTTTATACTGATTGCTTTAGGTTGGTTTGTACCTCTAGATTCTTTTAGTTTTTTCCTTATGGATTTTAATAATAGGTGGATTTTGGGTTTAACTTCTTTTTTGGTATTTGTTTTGACTTTTACTTTATTTTTTAACAGTTTTAAAATTAAACCTATTAAACTTACGACTATTCATAACACTGCCTTAGGTCAAATAGATATAACCTTGTCCGCACTTGAACAACTTGTTCTCAAAGCTGTAAAAAAAATTCCGGTAATTCAAGAGGTCAAACCAGTTCTTAAATTGACCGAAAAGAACATATCTGTATTGCTTAAAATTAAGGTAAATGCTGATGTTAATATTCCGCAGATTACGGCGGAATTACAACATGTGATTAAGGAATATCTTTTAGAAACTTCCGGGACAAGCTTACAGGAAATTAAAATTCAAGTAACGGAAATAAACATAGATCCTAAAACTAATCGGGTAGAATAGGAGGCAAAGACAATGTGGGAAAATATCTTACTGGAATTGCTTAGACATCGTGGTAAGATTATTGGACTTTTAGTTGGTTTTATCTTTGCCTATTTAGTAATCACTTATGGTTTTTGGCGTACATTTTTTATTATCCTTTGTTTGTATATCGGTTTTATTATTGGCAAACGTACTGATGATAATGAAAGTTTAAGAGCGGTTATAGATCGAATACTAAAAGATAGATAAAGCAAGATTATGCAGTAAAAAGGAGGCTCCTTTTTGACCAGACGTTTAGCTCGTGAAGTAGCCATGAAAACATTATTTGCACGTGATTTAGGTAATGATGAGTCTGATGAAATGATCATTCAGCTTTGTGAGGAAGCCTCTCTTTCCGTTGGAGCTAGAAATTTTGGCAGTTATCTGGTGCAAAGTGTGATTACCAACCAGTTTTTTTTGGATAAAATAATCAAAAAGTATGCCCTTGAATGGGATTTAGAGAGAATGGCTTTTGTAGATAGAAATATACTGCGTATGGCCTTGTTTGAATTAATTTTTTCAGAGAATACTCCCGTTGCTGTAGTTATTAATGAGGCCTTAGAGATTGCTAAGATTTATAGTGAACAAGATGCTCCGCGTTTTATTAACGGGGTTCTTGGTAAAGTAATTGAAGATTTACCTAAGCTAAAAAATTTAAGAGCGCAAGAATTAGAAGAAAGTTAGTGTTGGGGGCTGAGACAATCAACAGCCCTTTTTTATCATCTACAAAATCCGAATTTAATGGTGATCATGCTGTAGGTGTTAGTTTGATTGCCAGAAGTATTATTTCTGAAGCAGAGGGAAGTAAACTCTAGATAAGAGATGGAGGTATTGTGAGAAAATGCCTGCACAAATTATTGAGGGTAAGGTTATTGCTAAAACTTTACGTACGAAAATTAAAAAAAGAGTAGACTTTTTTAAGGCAAAAGGTATTGTTCCCGGTTTAGCTGTAGTTTTGGTAGGAGAAGACCCGGCTTCTCAGATTTATGTAAAGAATAAAGCTCAAGCTTGTCAAGAATGTGGAATTAAGTCTGAGGTTATTAAATTACCTTCTACGATACAAGAAAAAGTATTATTAACCTTAATGGAAAAGTTAAATAAACGTAGAGATATTCATGGTATTTTGGTGCAGCTTCCTTTGCCTCAGCACCTTAGTGCTGAGGTGATTATTGAAGCAATTAATCCGGCAAAAGATGTTGATGGCTTGCATCCTGTGAATATGGGGAAACTTCTGGCGGGCAATCCTGCTTTAATCCCTTGTACGCCCTATGGCTGTTTGAAACTTATTCAAAGTACAGGTTGTGCAGTATCAGGGAAAAAAGCTGTGGTCATCGGTCGTAGTAATTTAGTGGGAAAGCCTATGGCAGTTTTGCTTTTAAGGGAAAACGCTACCGTAACTGCTTGTCATTCCTATACCCAGGATCTGGTTGAAATAACTCGTAGTGCGGATATACTGGTAGTAGCAGTAGGAAAACCTGGTCTGATCACTGGGGAAATGATCAAATCGGGAGCATTAGTTCTCGATGTGGGGATGAATCGCCTTCCTACGGGGAAATTAACGGGAGATGTTGATTTTTCTTCTGCAGCGGAGATTGCCGGGTGGATTACGCCGGTCCCCGGTGGTGTAGGACCGCTGACGATTACAATGCTTCTTGAAAATACTTTGGAGGCAGCTTATGAACAAGAAGATATACTCCATTAGTGAATTAAGTTTATTGCTCAAAGGAATAATGGATAATCACCCCGTTTTATCTGGTCTGTGGGTAAGAGGCGAGATGACGAATTTTAAACATCATAGTTCAGGACATCTTTATTTTTCACTTAAAGATCAGCAAAGTGCTGTGCGTGCCGTAATGTTTAAGAGCCGAGCCTCAAAATTAAATTTCAAGCCCAGGGATGGTTTAGATTGTTTAGTACGGGGTTATATTTCTCTGTATCCCAAAGAAACATCTTTACAGTTTTATGTAGAAGAAATTATACCGGCGGGGCTAGGTTTACAGAGTATTGCTTTAGCCGAATTAAAAGAAAAACTGCAAAAAAAAGGTTATTTTACCCAAGAACGAAAAAAGCCGCTTCCCCTTTTGCCGATAGGCATAGGTGTAGTTAGTTCTTCTGTAGGTGCGGCCATTAGGGATATTAGTAGAGTGGTCAGGAGACGTTATCCGGGTATGCCGGTTATTCTTTATCCGACTCTTGTGCAAGGGGAAAAAGCTGCTGAAACGGTGGCCGAGGGAATTAAAACCCTTAATTACCGTGATGACCTTGAGGTAATCATTGTCGCTAGAGGCGGCGGTTCTGCCGAAGATTTACATGTTTTTAATTCTGAATTGGTCGCCGAGGCTGTTTTCAATTCTGTTAAGCCTGTAGTTTCAGCAATTGGTCACGAAATTGATTATACGGTTACTGATTTGGTAGCTGATGTGCGGGCAGCGACCCCTTCTATGGCCGGAGAATTGGTTGTCCCGGTAAAGGCTGAGCTTGAGCAGATATTGTCTAAACAAAAAGAGAGGCTCTTTCATTTACTCAATACTCGCTTGGATAAGGAAAAAATGAGGGTATCCTACTTAGCGGAAATGAGTATTTTAAAACGGCCTGAGCGATGGTTAGATAAATATAAAGAAGAATTAAGTAAAGATGAAGAACGATTGCATACATGTAGTGAGAATTTACTCAATACTTATCAGCAAAAACTATCTTTAATTGCGGGTAAATTACAATCGCTTAGTCCTTTAGCTACTTTAGCCAGAGGTTATAGTGTTTGTAAGAATGAAAAAGGGGTTATCCTTACAGACGTTCAAAAGGTCGCTCTGCAAGAAAAAATTGAGGTACAATTATATTCCGGATGTTTACGGTGTGAGGTTCTGGAAAAGGAGGAGAAAGCCCATGCGGAAGGGCGATAATTATGAAGTAAGTATAAAGCGGTTGGAGGAAATAATTGCTCATTTAGAAAAAGGTGAAATAACTTTGGAAGAAGGCTTGGCAAGTTTTGAAGAAGGAATTGCTTTAGTAAAAAAATGCCAAGGTCATCTGGAGCGTGCCGCGCAAAGAGTGCAGGTATTACAAGCAGGTGAGTTAGTAGATTTAGCCGATTTAAAAGAAGAAAATGGAGCTGACTAGTATGGAATTAAAGCAGTATTTACAAGAAAGAGCGGTTATCGTAGATCAAGCTCTCCGTGAAATTATGCCTGCTCAGGACCTTTATCCGCCGAAGATTCATGAGGCTATGCATTATAGTGTTTTTGCGGGAGGCAAGCGATTAAGACCCATTCTTTGTCTAGCTGCGGCAGAAGCTTTAGGAAGGGACTATCAGCCCTTGCTTCCTGTAGCTTGTGCCTTAGAAATGATTCATACTTATTCTTTAATCCATGATGATCTACCGGTGATGGATGATGATGACTACCGTCGGGGAAAATTAACGAACCATAAGGTTTTTGGTGAGGGGATCGCGGTATTAACCGGAGATGCTCTTTTAACTTATGCTTTTGAAATATTAGCTCGTTATGGAGAAAAACACCAAGAGAAGAAAGCAGTCTGGCAGGTTTTACAAGAAATTGCCACTGCTGCGGGAACCGCAGGGATGATTGGTGGTCAGGTGGTTGATTTAGAGTCAGAGGGCAGGAATCTCGTGGATAAGGAGCTTCTTGTTTATATCCATACACATAAAACAGGCGCTCTTTTTCGTGCTTCTTTGCGGGCTGGTGCACTTTTAGCCGGAGCAAGTGCGGAAGAATTAGCTTGCTTAACACTTTATGCCGAAAAATTCGGGTTAGCCTTTCAGATAACCGATGACCTCCTTGATCTTGTGGGTAACCAGAAAAAGTTGGGCAAACCAGTAGGTAGTGATACTAAAAATAAGAAGCTTACCTATCCGACACTTTATGGCTTGGCAGAAGCTAAGCGTTTTGTCCGAGAGGCTATTGAGGAAGCAGCAAGGAGTTTGACTAAACTACCTGGTAAGACAGAGCCTTTAGAGCTTCTTCTTCGCTATTTGCCGGAAAGAGAATTTTAGTCAGTATCTTTAACTTTAAAGAGGTATTTAAAATGGAATTTTTACAACAAATTAATTGTCCACAAGACTTGAAAGAACTTTCTCTCGATGATTTAACTGTCTTGGCAGAAGAAGTTCGGAATTTTCTCTTACAGACAGTAGCGCATACAGGAGGGCATTTAGCAGCTAATTTAGGTGTTGTTGAATTAACTCTAGCTTTGCATTATATTTTTGATACGACTAAAGATCGCTTAGTTTGGGATGTAGGACATCAGTCTTATGTTCATAAAATATTGACAGAACGAAAAAATATGTTTGCTAGTTTAAGGCAGGAGGGTGGTTTATCCGGTTTTCCTAAAAGAGAGGAAAGTATTCATGATGCTTTTAACACCGGACATAGTAGTACTTCAATTTCTGCTGCTTTAGGGTTTGCTTTAGCTCGGGAAAAACTGGGGGAGGATTATAAGGCCATCGCCGTAATTGGGGATGGGGCGATGACCGGCGGGGAAGCTTATGAAGCTCTCAATCAAGCAGGTCATTTAAAAGCGGATATTTTAGTAGTTTTAAATGATAATGAAATGTCTATCGCCGAAAACGTAGGGGCCATGTCTTCATATCTGAGCCGTTTGCGTTCAGATCCTTTGTATACAAAAAGAAAAAAAGATATTGAATATTTATTGCATAAGGTTCCTGCCATTGGCTCCTCAGTGGCTAAAGCGGCAGAGAGAATTAAGGATAGTTTGAAATACTTGTTAGTGCCGGGAATACTTTTTGAAGAACTAGGTTTTACTTATTTAGGTCCCATTGATGGACATAATCTGCAAAACTTGATTATTGTTTTGAAAAAAGCCAAAGAATTAAAGGGACCCGTATTGCTTCATGTTTTGACAAAAAAAGGTAAAGGCTATGAACCTGCTATGCAGAATCCCGCTGTTTTTCATGGTGTAGGTAGTTTTGACTTAAGCACGGGGAAAATTATTACTAGCCCCGGACCTCCTACGTACACTAAGGTTTTTGCTGATACAGTGATTGATTTAGCGGCGCAAGATCAACGCATTGTGGCGATTACCGCGGCCATGCCTGAAGGAACAGGATTAAATAAATTTGCGGAAAAATATCCGCAAAGATTCATTGATGTGGGAATTTGTGAACAGAATGCAGTAACGATGGCAGCGGCGATGGCCATAAAAGGACTTCGTCCTATCGTGGCTATTTATTCGACTTTTTTGCAGAGAGCTTATGATCAGATTTCTCACGATGTTTGTTTGCAAAATGTCCCGGTTACTTTAGCTATTGATCGAGCTGGTTTAGTAGGAGAAGATGGACCGACACATCATGGTGTTTTTGACTTTTCTTATTTACGGCATCTCCCCGGGATGGCAATTTTGGCGCCTGCTGATGAAGCAGAACTTCGCCAGATGTTGTATACAACGCTGTTTCATGACGGTCCGGCAGCGATACGTTATCCGCGCGGTAAAGCGATAGGAGTGCCTTTAACTGATGCTTATCAGCAGATTCCTTGGGGAAAAGCCGAGGTGCTGACAAAAGGGGTGGATATCTTAATTTTGGCGATAGGTTCAATGGTTTATCCTGCTTTAAAAACAAGGGAAATTTTACTGAAAGAAGACCTATCATGCACTGTTGTTAATACTCGCTTTGTAAAACCTTTAGATCAAGCACTTCTTCTGGAGAAAGTGCCACAACATAAATATATTGTAACGATGGAGGAAAATGCTATTGCCGGGGGATTTGGCAGTGGGATCTTAGAATTTCTTTGCCAAAAGAGGATTGAGCTTAATAATTTTCTTATGTTAGGTCTTCCCGATCAATTTGTGACACATGGTTCGCAAAATCTTCTGCGCGAGAAAGTAGGGCTAATGCCTGAAATAATGGCGGAAAGGATTATGGAGCATTTTTCTCTGCAAGGGAAAAAATCTAAAAAGCCAAGAATTTTTCTTTTTAGAGGTTAATGGTGCTATCTTGTAGAAAATATGAGGATAGGTATTAGTGGTTATGGAAAAGTATCGCTTAGATCAATTGTTGATAAATAAAGGACTGGTCTCTAGCCGTGAAAAAGGTAAGGCCCTGATTATGGCAGGACAAGTTTATGTAAATGGAAACAAAGTTGAAAAATCGGGTACCAATGTCAATAATGATGCGTTTGTAGAAATTAAAGGAGAACTCTTACCTTATGTAAGCAGAGGCGGTTTGAAATTAGCCAAAGCACTACAGGAGTTTGATTTTGCTTTACAAGATAAAGTTATGCTAGATATCGGTGCTTCTACAGGCGGTTTTACCGATTGTGCTTTAAAAAATGGAGCAGTAAAGGTTTATGCAGTAGATGTAGGTTATGGACAGTTAGCATGGTCTTTACGGCAAGATCCTCGGGTCGTGGTTATGGAAAGAAAGAATGCGCGCTATTTATCTTCCGCAGATATTGTTGAAGCTGTTGATGTCATTACCATTGATGTGTCTTTTATTTCACTGCGAAAAATTATTCCCCAGCTTGGTGAATTGTTAAAAGAGGGGGGTTCTCTTCTTGCCCTGATTAAACCACAATTTGAAGCAGGAAGAGAGTACGTAGGCAAAAAAGGGGTAGTTAAAGACCAGGTTGTACATGAACAAATTATACGAGAAATTATTACGTTTAGTCAGGATTTAGGCTTAACAGTTCAAGGATTAACTTATTCGCCAATCAAGGGTCCGCAAGGGAATATTGAATTTCTGCTTTGGTTACAAAAAGACGGTTGTGTGAAAAGGGATCTAGATAAAGAAAAAATAAAGAAAATAGTAGCAGAAGCACATCTGAAACTATAAAAGAGAGGTTATTAGCCTTAACAGGTGGGTAAATCTGCGATGTTTGCTCTTCATAAAAAAAGAGAAATTATTTTATGGAGGATAAAATGTTTGATTCACTTGGTTTAATTCTTAATTGTCGTCGTCAACAGCCAATTTTAATGGGAAAAAAGTTGATAAAAAAATTTAAACAAAAGGGCATAAAGGTCTTTGTTCTGGAAGAAGAAGGTGCTGTTTTAGGTATAGAACCGGCTTTTATTACCTCGAATTTGGGTAAAAAAGTACAGTTTGTACTCGCTGTGGGCGGTGATGGCACCTTTTTGCGAGCAGCTAGATGTGTAGCCCCTTTTGGGGTACCTATTTTAGGCATTAATATGGGTACCTTAGGCTTTTTGACAGAAGTCGAAGTTGGCGAAACAGAAGAGGCCCTAGAAAAACTTTTTCAAGGGAAATTTTGGCTGGAAAATAGGATGATGTTGAAAGTAAATATTAGAAGAAAAGGACAAATAATTAAAAACTTTCAGGGTTTGAATGATGTTGTTATTAATAAAGGGCCATTAGCTAGGTTAATCACTTTAAAGATTTATGTTGATGAAGAGTATGTTACTACATATAAAGCTGATGGAGTTATCTTTTCCTCTCCTACAGGTTCTACAGCGTATTCGTTATCAGCGGGGGGACCTATTGTTTATCCGGAAATTGAGGTAATTATCCTTACACCTATTTGTGCTCATACCCTTGATGCTCGGCCTATTGTTTTGCCCTCTAACAAAACGATCTGTGTGAAGATTGTTAAACAAGCAGAATCAATGCTGACTATTGATGGACAAAGTGGCTTTGCCCTAGAAAGTGAAGATGAACTAATTATTGCTAAGGCGCCTTATTGTGCAAGTATGATTCGCATTAAAGAAAAAAGGTTTTTTACAGTTTTGAGAGAAAAAATTAAGCTTGAAGGTAGTGTTTTTGATGAATAGCTTTCTCAAAGCTACCGGGTTTACGCATTTTTTATTAGAAAAGTTTTTACGCAGTGGGGAAATCGTTATTGATGCCACGGTAGGAAACGGTTATGATACTCTTTTTTTGGCTCAAGCTGTAGGGGCGTCAGGTTTGGTATATGCTTTTGATATTCAAGAAAATGCTCTGCAAAAGACGAAAATATTATTAGAAAAAAACAATTGTCTGCAACAGGTGAACCTTATTCATGACGGGCATGAAAAGATCAGTCAATATGTACGGGAACCGGTAGCAGCAATTATTTATAATTTAGGTTACTTACCGGGAGGAAATAAGGAGATTATTACGAAGGGAGAAACAACACTTCTTTCTTTACAACAGGGCATGGAATTATTGCGTTCGGGAGGAATAATCTCACTAATTGTTTATCCGGGACACCCGGGAGGAAAAAAAGAAGCAGACCTTCTTGAACAATATTTAACTTCACTTTCTCCACGCATTTGGCAAGTTATGAAGTGGAGCAGAGTAAATGGGGATAGAGTCAAAGCACCTTGTTTTTTATGTCTTCATAAGTCCTAATGTTTTGCTTGAGACAAAGACCTTAGTTGAATAAAGGAGGGCTTTTTTTGAAAGCACTGAGGCAAAGGAAAATAAAGGAAATCATTAAAAATAGCAGTATCTCCACACAAGAAGAATTAGCAGAGGCTTTAAAAAAGACGGGATTTGAGGTAACTCAGGCTACCGTCTCGCGTGATATTAAAGAATTGCGCTTAATTAAAATCGCCGGGCAAGATTTTGTCTCTGTCTATAGTCTCCCCAAAGAACAGGAAATGGTGCAAAATGAGGAACGGCTGCGTTTGATGATGCAGGAATTTGTGATCGAGATAGATTTTAGTGAAAACATTGTGGTACTCAAGACTTATCCGGGGAATGCTCATGGAGTTGCTTCTCTTCTTGATGGCTCTAAATGGCCGGGAATTATTGGCACATTAGCAGGAGATGATACAATTCTTTTAGTCATTAAACCAAAGGAGAAAGTGGAAGTTATTCTTGGCAAACTAAAAAGTTTGATGAAGTAGGAGTGTAAAGAATGTTAGAGCATCTGTTTGTGAAAAATTTTGCTTTAGTTGAAGATTTGACAATAGATTTTTCCGATAATTTTAATGTTCTTACTGGTGAAACAGGAGCCGGTAAGTCTATTATTATTGATGCTTTAGCTCTTCTTTTGGGTGGACGAGCTCAGACGGAATTTATTCGTTCGGGAACTGAAAAAGCTGTTCTGGAAGGGACTTTTTTTATTCCGAATTCGCCTTTTGTTTGGGAGCTTCTACACGAGATGGGGATAGAAGATGAGGATTCCACATTAGTTCTTAGCCGGGAGATTTCTTTAAATGGCAGAAATGTTTGTCGCCTTAATGGACGTGTTTTTACTTTAGGACAATATCAACAACTCGGTTTAGCTCTTGTCGATCTTCATGGACAGCATGCTCATCAGACCCTCTTACAAGGAGATAAACATTTAGATTTATTAGATAAGTTTGGCGGGTTAGCACATCAGCAATTAAAACAAGAAGTTAAAGAAAAATATGAAAGGTATCTCGTCATAAAAAAGGAACTTGAGGAGTTAAGAGCTTCAGAAAAAGAACGTTTACAAAAAATAGATTATTTGAATTTTCAATCGGAAGAAATTAAGCAAGCAAAGATAAAATTGGGTGAATTAGAAGAACTAACTAAAGAAGTGCAGATTCTTGTACATGCGGAAAAAATAAGCGAAAATCTTTACCTTGCTTATCAGCAACTTTTTGGTGAAGAAAAAGGCGTTGCAGCCTATGACCTTTTGAGTAAAGCTTTAGACAATCTGCATGAGCTTAAGGAATTGGATTCTTCCTTGAAAAATTTAGCCGCGCAATTAGAACCGGCCCTTTATTTAATAGAGGAAACAGCTTTACAAATCAGGGAATATCGGGAAGAGATTGATTATTCGCCGACACGACTGGAACAAAGTGAAAACCGTTTGCATTTTCTAAAGGATCTTTGTAAAAAATATGGACCGAGTATAGAGGATGTACTTCTTCATGCCCAAAAAGTTGAAACCGAATTGCAAAAATGGCACTCTAGTTCAGAAAGATTAGAGCAACTACAGGGAGAAGTAAAAAAATACTTAGAAGAATATGAGACTACAGCCAAGACCTTGTCTCAAAAAAGAAAAAAATTAGCTGAAACATTGGAGATTAAGGTAATTGCTCAACTGGTAGAGCTGGCTATGCCTGATATTCGTTTTGCCATTAAATTTCTGTCCAGTGAACCATCTGCGCAAGGCTTGGAACAGGTTGAGTTTTTGATTTCTCCTAATCCGGGCGAACCTTTGCTGCCGGTAGCTAAAATTGCTTCCGGCGGAGAACTTTCCAGAATAATGCTGGCTTTAAAAACAATTATGGCAGAAACAGATGGGATCGGAACCCTTGTTTTTGACGAAATTGATGCAGGGATTGGGGGAAAAGCGGTCCAAAAAGTAGCGGAGAAATTAGAAAGGATCAGTAAGAGTCAACAGGTAATCTGTGTAACTCATTCCCCTTTGGTTGCCGCAATTGCCGATCGTCATCTTCTCTTAGAAAAAAAGGTAGAGAAAGGACGGACGCGTACGATCATTCAGCTATTAGATGAAGAGGAAAGGGTAGAAGAACTTGCGCGGATGCTAGGGGGAGAAAATCCCTCTGCTGATTTAAAAAAACACGCCAGTAAAATTTTAAAAAGAAAATAATACTAACATAAAAAAGCTCATTTTAGGTTAATTTAAAAATATAATAAATCTTTGTAATGAGGGAGGATTTGCCGGAGTCAGGAGGACAAATAATTGTTAGGGCAGAAAAAAAGGCAGATCCTAGGTTTAGTTTTAGTATTCATTTTTTTGGCTATCTTTATGATTCCTCAGTTGCAAGGCTACTATTATTTACAAGAAAAACAGCGTCTTTCTGTAGGTGAACCACTAGAAATACTTTTTAAGTTTCCTCCAACAATTCATAAAGCCATTAATATTTATATCTCTGCCGGTCAAAAGCTTTTGGCAATGGAAGGACAGGATTTTAAAGAGGGAAAATATATTTTAGGTGACAACTCTCCTATTGTTGTTAAACCGGGACAAGTAAGTTTGGAATTAAAGCTATTTGGTCTGATTCCGCTAAAAAAAATAAATGTAGATGTAGTGCCAGATCTTCGCTTAATGCCTGGCGGACACTCTATCGGAGTACTGTTGAGAACAGAAGGAGTAATGGTTGTTGGTCATTCTCCTATTCTTAATCAACAGAATGAACCATGTTTTCCAGCTCGAGATGCAGATATTAAAGTAGGAGATGTGATTATCAGTATCAATGGGATTAAAGTCTTGACTGATGAGCAGCTTCGCAATCTTGTTGAGAATGTTTGTCAAACAGATCAAAAGATATTGCTCACCATCAAGAGAGAAGAACAGCTTTTAAGGAAGATTATTTATCCTCAGTATTGTTATGAAACTAAATCATATCGTATCGGTTTATTTGTAAGAGATAATGCAGGTGGAGTAGGAACTTTGACCTTTTGGGATCCGCTTACTAAGAAATATGGGGCACTGGGTCATGTGATTACCGATAGTGAAACGAATCAAAAATTGCATATTCGACAGGGGAAAATATTATCTGCTCATATTGAAAATATCCAGAAGGGTAGAATAGGGAGTCCGGGAGAGAAAATAGGAATGTTTTTAAAAGATACGGAATGTGGTAATATTGAAAAAAATGAACAGTGCGGTATCTATGGAACTTTGCACAAAGAATTAACAAATTCTCAATATAATTATTCTTTACCTGTTTTATATGCTAATCAGGTGCATAGTGGCAAAGCCGAGATCTTAACAGTGGTTCAGGGGCAAGAAATTAAAAAATACGAGATAATAATCGAAAAAATTCTTTATGGGAGAACTGATGGTAAAAATATGGTGATTCGGATTAATGATCATGATTTATTAAAGGAAACAGGAGGAATAGTTCAAGGAATGAGCGGGAGTCCAATCATTCAAGACGGTCGCTTGATTGGTGCGATTACCCATGTTTTCGTAAATGATCCTTCCAGAGGTTATGGTGTTTTTATAGAGAATATGCTTTTAGAAGCAGGTCTTATTAATAAACAAAAACAAATCCTGGGATTTTCTTCTCAGGATTTTGTTTCGTAAGAAAAAAGGCTGAAAAAAGTATAAATAATCTTAATAGCTCAAAATTTAAAAGAAAATAATTAAAGTAATTTAATATAATATGGAAAATAGAGGCAGGAAATAACAATCAATTGTCGAAATGTTCATAAGCTTAATCAATAATAAATTTTTAAGGAGGAGAAAGATGTTAAAAGAAAAATTAAAAGTACTTATTGCCGATGACAACAAAGACTTTGTGGATATTTTAGAGGAATATTTTGAAAGACTGGATGATATATTAGTTGTCGGCAAAGCTTACAATGGATTGGAGACACTTGATTTAATTTCTAGCGAATCCCCTGATGTAGTATTATTGGATATTATTATGCCCCATTTAGATGGACTAGGTGTCTTGGAAAAATTGGCAGAATCAGATTATGTTGATACCCGCCCTAAAACAATTATGTTAACAGCTTTTGGTCATGAATCGATGGCCCAAAGAGCAGTTCAATTAGGAGCTGACTATTTTATTCTTAAACCTTTTGACTTAGATACCTTATCTAATCGTATCCGTCAGCTTTTTAACGGTACTACTGTTAGTGTCCCTTGCTCTACTGTAGGTGTTTATCAACAGCCATTAGTGCGTTCTCGGAATCTTGATTTAGAGGTCACCAATATTATCCATCAAATGGGTGTACCGGCACATATTAAGGGCTATCAATATTTACGGGATGCTATTCTTTTAGTTATTAATGAGATTAGTCTTTTAGGTGCAATCACGAAAGAATTATATCCGACGATTGCCGAAAAATATGAGACAACACCAAGCCGGGTAGAACGGGCTATTCGTCATGCGATTGAATTAGCTTGGGATCGTGGTAATGTCGATATGATGACCAAATTTTTCGGTTATACCATTAATATTGAACGCGGGAAACCCACCAATTCGGAGTTTATTGCCATGATCGCCGATAAGCTGCGAATGGGTAGTAAAGCTAGTTAAATAAACTAATAAATACAATAAAACAATAAATAAAGCATCTTCTTTTTACTAGTTTGGGTAAAAAGAAGATGCTTTTTATAAGTTTTTATATTATCTAATTATATCTAAAGGAGAACGATTCAAAGAAGGATTCCTTGAGGGTTGCGGAGTAAAATTTTTAGGTATAGTGGGATTAGCTTTAGCTTTAGCTAGCCATTTATCTACTCCCAAAATTTCTGGTTGAGAAAAAATATTCAATTGTTTCTGTTCTCTGTTTATACCTATAGTCTCTCTGCTTTTAAAATTTTCTATTAACTCTTTTATCCATGGTTCATTATTGCTTTGCTTTAGTATATGCACATTCTCTAAACCTTTTATTTCCTCTCTCGCATTTGATGGTCCATAACTTCGGCAACCCTCTAATTTCAACATCGCTAAATCATTATAATCATTACCAACAATTGCTACCTCGGATCTTTTTATACGTATTCCCATTTCCTCAAATTTTTCTATAATAAGTCTAACAGCGTTGCCTTTATCTATACCCCAAGGTGCAATTGCGTTCAAGAACGGAGGAGTTGAAACGCAATTGATTTTACCTTTTTCTTTTTCTAAAAACTCATTAAATTCATGGTATTGCTTTTTCCCAATATCTTCTTTTCCAAAGTACGTATATATTTTTATTATATGTTTACTTAAACCATCTAATTTTTTTAGATCATCAAAGTTTTCAACCTGTAATACGCCCTCATGACGAACTGTTTTTTCGTCTGGACAAAATATATTGTATGCTTTTTTAAGTGAATCTTCCCCATTTCCTATGATCACATTATATTTAATTTTATCAGTAGTGAAAAGCCAAAATAAATCAGGATTTTCTACAGAGTATTCCCTTATTTTGTTAAAAATCGCGGAACATTTTTTTTCTGTCATATAAAAGGCCTTTTCTAATTTATAATTTTTATCATCATCTTTTAAATAAATTGCTCCTCCATCATTTGTTGCTAAAACATCCGCACCAATTTTTCTGGCATAAAATATTGATGGCAGAAATGGTCTGCCTGTCACAATACAAATTATAATATTGGGATTTTTCTTTTTTAATTCTTGAATTGCTTTTAAGTTTTCCGGAATAATTTCCTTATGATCATTAAGTATTGTTCCATCAAGGTCAAGAACAAGCATTTTTAAACTCGCTTTTTCTACTAAAGTCACATTATTCACCTCCACTTTGGCACTACGTTTTTTATATATTTGTTATTATCTGAATATTATCATTTTCATTATATCATAATAGTAGTCAAATTGCTATATATTAAGATTACCTTTATAAATATCCGTGCCTAATTTTAGCGTATCTTGGCTAAAGGATAATAAAAATCAATGACTTCCCGGACATAATAATGCGTCCTTTGCAACTCCTTAATTTGGAGTAATATTTCCTGGGGGCGACCACATAGCCAGAAGCTTTCGGGTGTAACCAGCATTTTCCCGTTCTCCTTTGAATTTTTCACAGAATTAGTCCTAGTATATGATATGATAATTTTAAGTATGCAAAGGAGGGGCAAGCCATGGAGGAGAAATTTAATAAAAGAATTAAAGAAGAAAAAGGGAAATACTTACACTATTGTGTT
>JAQVYD010000129.1 GCA_028709105.1 Clostridia bacterium | reverse complement strand
ATGGAGAAAAGGCGAAGGCGCATTTAGAGGCAGGCGCTAAAAAGGTCGTTATTTCTGCTCCGGCGAAGAATGAAGATATTACGATTGTGATAGGTGTTAATGAAGATAAATACGATCCGGAGCAACACCATATTATTTCTAATGCCTCTTGTACTACTAATTGTTTAGCCCCTTTGGTTAAGGTGCTGCATAATAATTTTACTGTGCAGCGGGGCATGATGACTACCGTTCATTCGTATACGAATGACCAGCAAATTTTAGACCTTGCCCACAGAGATTTGCGGAGGGCTAGGGCGGCAGGACTTTCTATTATTCCTACGACCACAGGGGCGGCGAAAGCGGTGACGCTTGTGCTGCCTGAGTTAAAAGGCAAGTTGAATGGGTTAGCGATGCGCGTACCGACACCGAATGTTTCAGTGGTGGATTTTGTGGCGGAAGTGGGCAAAGAGGTTACGGTAGAAGAGGTTAATGCCAGTTTACAAGAGGCGGCTGAGGGAGATTTAAAGGGAATTATTGCTTATTCTGAGCTGCCGTTAGTTTCGAGAGATTATAATGGTGATGCTCATTCTTCTATTGTGGATGCCTTGTCAACAATGGTGATAGGTGGTAGTATGATTAAGGTTGTGGCATGGTATGACAACGAATGGGGCTATTCTTGCCGGGTTGTTGATTTAACGCAAATAATTATAAAGTCTTTTTAATATTTTTTTAATAAAGAATTCCTTTAGGGGAGGTTAGTGGGAAGTGGATAAGAAGACAATTCGTGACCTGGAGGTCACGGAGAAAAAAGTTCTTGTTCGCGTTGATTTCAACGTACCGCTTAAGGATGGCAAAATTTTAAATGATACCCGTATGCTCAAGGTGCTGCCTACGATTAAGTATCTGCAGGAACAAAGGGCGAAGATTATTTTAATGACACATTTGGGTCGGCCTAAAGGAACAGTTGTTCCGGAAATGAGTACAAAACCATTAGCTCTCCGTTTGAGCGGTTTATTAGAGCAGGAGGTGCTTTTTGCTGCAGATTGTGGTGGCGCAGAATCTCATAAGATCACGAGAGAGATGCGTGCAGGACAGGTCGCTCTTTTGGAAAATCTTCGTTTTTATCCCGAAGAAGAAGAGAATGACCCTGCTTTCGCGAAATCCTTAGCTGCTTTAGGTGATGTTTATGTTAATGATGCCTTCGGTTCGGCACACAGAGCTCATGCCTCTACGGAAGGCGTAACTCAATATCTTCCGGCTGTTGCCGGTTTTTTAATGGAAAAAGAGATTTACGTTTTGTCGCAAACTTTAGAGAATCCTCGTCACCCTTTTGTCGTAATTTTAGGCGGGGCCAAGGTTGCCGATAAGCTTTTTGTCATTGAAAATTTATTAAAGAGAGCTGATTACCTTTTAATTGGAGGGGCGATGGCGAATACCTTTTTAAAAGCGCAAGGTTATGACTTGGGAATCTCTAAAGTAGAAACAGATAAGTTGGCGCTAGCTGAACAATTATTGGAGCAGGCACAAAAGGTCAGGGTGAAGGTTGTATTGCCTCAGGATGTGGTTGTCGCTAAGGAGTTTGCTGCTGAGGCTGAAGCTAAGGTTGTGTCTGTGCAGGATATCCCCAAGGAGATGATGGCTTTAGATATTGGCACGGCGACGGTACAAGCTTTTGAGCAGGTTATCGCCCAAGCCAGAATGATTGTCTGGAATGGTCCTTTGGGGGTTTATGAGTTTGCTCAATTTGCGGTAGGTACAAATAAGATTGTGGAAGCAGTGGCTGCAGCTCCGGGAAAGGTCGTTGTAGGCGGAGGAGATGTTGTCGCTGCGGTGGAGAAGACCGGGCTGGGTGCGAAGATTTATCATATTTCTACAGGGGGCGGGGCCTCTTTAGAATTTTTAGGAGGTAAGGTTTTACCCGGTGTAGCTGCTCTCTTAGATAAGTGAGGTGGAAGGGTTGAAAAAATTACGGAAGCCTATTGTGGCGGCCAATTGGAAGATGTACAAGACTGTATCGGAAGGAAAAAGTT
Organism: Clostridia bacterium; assembly: GCA_028709105.1. Lineage (GTDB taxonomy): Bacteria > Bacillota > Peptococcia > DRI-13 > DTU073 > JAQVYD01. Next base: position 1,452 of record JAQVYD010000129.1, on the reverse strand, counting down.
TTGCTGCGGAGTTTTCTTGGGAGACGTCTCTGGCTCGCGAGGTAGAGGTGGTAATTTGTCCGCCTTTTACGGCTTTGCAGGTTGTGGGGGATGGGCTTAAAGGGAAGGGCATCAAATGGGGTGGACAGAATCTTTATCCGTCTGCAGAAGGCGCTTTTACGGGTGAAATTTCTCCGCTAATGTTAAAAGACTTAGGTTGTACATACGTTATTCTTGGACATTCCGAACGTCGTCATCTCTTGGGAGAAACAGACGAGTTTATTAATCAAAAGGTTAAAGTGGCTTTTGCTCATGAGTTGCTTCCTATTTTTTGTGTCGGCGAAACTTTAGAGCAAAGAGAAGACGGGAAAACAGAGGAGGTTTGCCGCCGCCAGCTTGAGCATGGCTTGGCAGGTGTAAAGGGGGCAGACCTTGCCCGGATGGTGATTGCTTATGAACCTGTTTGGGCAATTGGCACCGGTGTTAATGCTAGTCCGGAAGATGCGGAAAAGACAATTGCTTTCCTCCGTCAAGTGATTAGCGAGCAGTGGGGGCAAGAAGCGGGAGAAGCTGTGCGTATTCAGTATGGTGGCAGTGTCAAACCCCAAAACATTAAGGAGTTTATGAGTTGTGCTAATATTGACGGAGTCTTGGTGGGAGGAGCAAGTTTAAAAGCAGACTCTTTCTATGAGATTGTTCGGGGGGCGCGGAGAGGAAGCGAGTAAAAATGGTATATAAACCCGTAATGTTGGTAATTCTTGACGGCTGGGGTTTTTCGCGGGATCAGGAAGGAAACGCGATTGCGTTAGCGCAGAAACCTTTTTATAATAATTTAGTGGAAAAATATCCGCATTGTCTTTTGCAGTCTTCCGGTGAAGCAGTAGGACTCCCGGCAGGGCAGATGGGGAATTCGGAAGTAGGACATCTGAATATTGGTGCGGGCAGAGTAGTTTATCAAGAATTAACCCGTATTAATAGGGCGATTCGTAGGGGGGAATTTCAGAAGAATGTTGTTTTAAATCAGACCCTGGAGCAAGCGGTAGAAAGCAATGTCGCTTTACATTTGCTGGGGCTTCTTTCTGATGGCGGTGTGCATAGTCATATTGACCACCTTTTTGCGTTAATGGATTTGGCTAAGGAAAAGGGCGTTAAAAAGTTATATCTTCATGTTATTTTAGATGGACGGGATGTTCCCCCTGCTAATGCGGGGGAGTATCTGCGGAGCTTGGAAAAAAAGATAGAGGAAATTGGGTTAGGGCAGATTGCTACAGTGTCGGGACGTTATTATACGATGGACCGAGACAAGCGTTGGGAGCGCGTGGAAAAAGGTTATCGGGCGATGGTGGCCGGTGAAGGGGACAAGGCCCGTCTGGCGATGGAAGCTTTGGCCAAGGCTTATAGCATGAAAGTTACTGATGAATTCGTGGAACCTGCCGTAATTGTTGATGAGGATGGTAAGCCTGTAGGTAAGAT
>JAQVYD010000128.1 GCA_028709105.1 Clostridia bacterium | reverse complement strand
GTTGTAAATCTTCAGGATAAACCTCTACCGTTAACGAATCACGAAAACCAAAACCTTGCGCCGTAACTATCGTTTTCCCTATTCTTCCGGTAAAAGTTAAGACCCCTTTATCTACTCGGGCTACAAGAGGCTGACTGGAATGCCATCTTAATTGAGAGGTTACATTTTCCACACGACCCCCGCCTCTAAGCGCTAATCCGGTCAGCTGCAGTGGTATAAAGCTAAAAGGAACATAATGCTCTTTAAGCCGTAATTGAGAGACCCTCTGTGCATTAAAACCGGAAACCCCGGGAAGATAGCCTGATAAAGTATCGGTTAAGCCGCGGAAACCGGCGCGTAAGCTTATTTTACCGGGATTAGGAGAAAAATAGATTATGCCCTGATAGATACTTGCTGTTTCCGGTGATAAGGCAGACCACTCCACCTGTTCAGTAACCTCTCTTCTTTCCCCATTATCAAAGATACAGAAGACCCGGGGCGAAAAAAAGCCTTCCTCACAAAGAGGATTATAGTCAATATAAAGCCTGCGCGGATTCGGCTTTTCTATGGGCGGCACATTTACCGTTACCACATCTTCGATTAGCTTATCCTCTTCTCCCTTACCCGCTGCACTTATCTGCACGGTGCCGGGTTCCCCCGTAAAAGTAAGCACACCTTCTTCCGTAATTGCCGCCACCTTTTCGTTGCTAGTTTTCCACGTTAAATTTGTCGATTGAATTATTTTAGAACCATCATTATATAAGGCTGTCACCGAAAGGGGAAGAGGGAGATTGTCCCAGACAGGTGTATAGTTTAAGCTCTGGTTAAGTGCTATTTTCTCCATAAAACGACCTGCCTGAACTAATCTCTCATAATGATAACCGCCAAAAGAAGCTTTAATCGTAGTAAAACCGGGCTTCCCGGTAAAGGTTATCTTCCCTTCCCGGTTTACATAAGCAATCTCCGTCTCGCTGGAAAACCAATCAACACTGGTAGCGTCTATTGCTTCCTCCGTCTCATCTGACAGTAAGGCAACAAGGGTTAATTGCTGAGGTTTAGAAGAATATTTGATTTCCTCTTTAATTTTAATCCCTTTACGCCAAGCGGTTGTCTCTTTATCGGCATCTACCGTTGTATTGACAGAATCGGAATACGCACCCGTAACAGCCTTAATGGCCACATAGCCTTTCTCTCCCGTAAAAGTGACGACGCCCTCATTATTGACCCAAGCTACCCAGGGATTGGTACTAAACCACGTCACCTTATCTTCCGGGCCATAATATCTGATGGTACCATCGCTAAATTTCCCTCTCACCAAAAGACGATAGGATTGTGCACTATAAACAAGTGCTGTCTCGATATGCAGACTTTCCGGCCAGGCTTTAGCCATTATCGTTTTTTTGCCGCTAACCGCTCCTCTATACACAAAAATCGTGACAGGGCCTTCTTTACCGGTAAAATAAAGCGTCCCCGCAGAAGTAACGTTAGCGACAGAAGAATCTGAAGTCCCCCAAACTAAATCACTGTGTAACTGTTGTTTTACTCCATTAGAAAATGTCCCCGTGACCGTCAAAGGGATTAACTCTTTCCCCACAATAATTTCTTCATTAATTTCTAAGCCGACAAGCTCCACCGCTCCCAGGGGAAAGGGGATTAAAAACAACAAAAAAATAAAGAAAAGAAGAAAAGATTTTTTCATTTATTTTCACCTGCTTTTCCATCTAACGTCAATTATACCATATTTTTTAGCAGTATGCTGTAAAATGATTCTCCTCGCCCCAAACAAAAAAAAGACTACCTTCTAATCTAATTAGAGATAGTCTTTTGTAGTTTTCTTGGTTGCGGGAGAAGGATTTGAACCTTCGACCTCCGGGTTATGAGCCCGACGAGCTACCAGCTGCTCCATCCCGCGTTAAACAAAATAACAACTTCTTAATTGGCAACAACTTTATTGTAACACAAAGTCTGCCCTTCTGCAAATAATCCTTTTCACATCAACGCAAGCTGGGGACGGTTCCGTCCTTGCTCCCCATAATGCATTATGCATTATGAATTATGCATTATCTTTCAGCGTTCCCCCCGTAAAATATAAGCTAACCCCAAGGTCCCCGGGCCCACATGCAGCCCGATTACAGGCCCGATCGGGCTAAGCAGAACCTCTTGTCCTGTCTTGCTTTGCAATTCCTCGACCAGCTCTTGTCCCTCCAGAGGACAATTAATGTGATGGACAGCAATTGCCTCTACCCCAAAAGCATTACAGTCATTCTCAAAAATCTGCATCATTTTTTTAACTGCCTTTTCAAAGGTACGCACTTTTTCCGAAACTGTCACTACCCCATTCACTGTAAGGATGGGGGTTATTTGCAAAAGACTCCCCAGAAGCGCCGCAGCATCACCGATTCTTCCGCCCTTTTTAAGATAATCCAGGGTCTTCGGAATAAAGAATATTTTACTTCTCGTCAATAAATTATGGGTTTCTGCGGTCACTTCCGACAAAGAAAGCCCTTGTTGAGCAAGACGGGCAGCGGACAAGACTACCAGCCCCAATCCCATTACCGTTGTATGCGAATCGATGATTTCAATACACGCCTCAGGCATTTCCTTTAAAATCATCTCCCGAGCTTGCACAGCAGAATAATAGGAACCACTGAGTTTAGAAGATATTAAAATACTTAAAACATCATGCCCCTGCTTAACTTTTTCCAAAAAAGCATGATAAAAAGTCAAGGGTGACGGCTGCGAGGAAGTAGGAAGTTTCTCCGTACCCTCTAAGGATTTATAAAACACCTCATTGGTCATAACAATCTCGGGGAAAGAACGGTCTGCATAATCAATAATCATCGAAGCTTCTGTTATATCTAGTTTTTTTAATAATTTTCTGTCAATATAAGCAGTACTGTCTGTAACAATTTTAACCGACAATTTTTTCACTCGCTTTCAAGCAATTCTATCTATACGTTATTCTAGCAAAAAAGAATTTAGCAGTTTATCTTTCTTCTCTGAAATAAGGCACTCCTAAGCCTTTCGGCGGTGACTTTTCCTTGGATTTTTTCATAGAAACAACTGTCAGTACAAGCATCGTCACCAAATACGGCAGCATATCTAAAAAATACTGAGAAACAGGGAAACCTGTGCCTTGAATTCTAAAACCAATAATATCCAAACCACCGAAAAGATAGGAACCGAGCAGTGCTTTATAAGGATTCCAAGCAGAAAAAATCACCAAGGCTACGGCAATCCAACCACGTCCGGCTGTAATGTTTTCCTGCCAAGCCGGTACATAAACTAAAGAAAGATAAGCCCCGCCCAGCCCGCAAAGTGCCCCGCCCAGTAAAATATGCACATATTTATATAAAGTAACATTAACACTCGCGGCATCAGCGGCTGCGGGATTTTCCCCAATCGCCCTTAAATTTAAGCCCGTTTTTGTTTTATACAGATATACGCCTAACAAAACGGCTGTAAGATACCCTAAATAAACGAAGACATCCTGTTGAA
>JAQVYD010000127.1 GCA_028709105.1 Clostridia bacterium | reverse complement strand
AATGGCAAATAAAACAATTACAACGTTCTTTAGACATCTTTAATCCTTCTCTGCAAACTATCTTAATTTGCACTGTCCCCATTATTCTGGCTGTACTGATTTTTCAATACTTAAATTCCAATAAAGCCACCACCATGATGCACAGTTTACCTTGCAGCCGGAAAACGCTTTACTCTAGTCACTGTCTGGCCGGCTTAAGTTTACTGCTTTCCCCGGTGCTGTTAATCGGGCTTTTGCTCATAGTTTTAAACCTGACAACTTCTTTAAAAGAATGTTATTCTTTGCTTAACATCTTCCAGTGGATAGGGCTAACCGGACTTTATAGCACCTTGTTCTTTTTTATCACGGTGTTTGTGGGAATGTTTACAGGAAATCCCCTTGCACAACTCGCCTTCACCTATATTCTCCATGTTCTCCCTGCCGGTTTGTTTTTTCTTTTAGTTTTCAATCTTGAATTCCTCCTTTACGGTTACAGTAGTGCCGCTATTTCAGAAGCTTGGCTAGAACACTTACCTATATTTACCCTTTTTGCTCAATCTAGTCTACACTATTTTACGCCCGGCATAGTAGCAATTTGTCTGATGCTTATTCTTTTCTTTGCTTTCATCACCGCTTACCTTTATCAAAAAAGAGCTTTAGAAACTGCCGGTAATGTTATTACTTTCTCCATCATTGAACCAATCTTCAAATATGGGGTCACCTTCTGTACCATGCTTTTAAGCGGAACCTTGTTTAACAGTATTTATAATGACTCCTTGCCTATTCTTCTTTGCGGTTATTTCGTCGGCTCTCTGCTTGGTTATTGGCTCGCCGAAGTACTTTTACAAAAATCCTTCCGCGTCTGGTCATCTGCACATAAGGGTTATTGGGGCTATACCGCTGTAATTGTCCTTCTCTTAGTAGGAATTTCTCTGGACATCACCGGTTTTGAGCGTAGAGTTCCTCAACTCACCAAAGTAGAAAGCGTCTATTTCGGTTCCAATATCCATCAATGGCTTCAAAGAGAAAACTCAATAGATAATTCAAATATAGCTTATGAATTTGATGGCATTGGCTTTTTCTCCGATAAAAATAACATCCAAAACATTACGCTCCTCCATCAAGAACTTGTGGCCAACCCTACCCCTCCTGAACAAGGCCGACGCTATTATTTTGCCTATATCTTAAGTAACGGGAAACACCTTATTCGCCAATATATCCTTGATGAAAAACAAGAAGCCCTTTTCCTCAAACCAATCTTTGAATCACTGGAATACAAAGAGGCTAGATTCCCTGTCTTAACACAAAACACATCAGAAATCAAATTAATTGAAATAAATGATGAAAGAACAAGCAAAAAACCTTTACTGCTTACCGATACTAACGAGATAGAAGAATTTACAAAACTATTAAAACTAGAAATCCTGGCGACCACTTCTACCGAATTAATCTACCCTGCTCGTGAATTTATCAATATCAGCATCATCCATCTTAATGGCGAGTGTATGAATTATGCCCTTCGTTCTAACTATCAATCGATCTTCCAGTGGCTAAAAGAAAAAAGCTATACAGATGACTTCATGTTATTACCAGAAGAAATTAACCATATTACTTTAGAAAATCCGGAGAAATTCGGACAAGATGGGATAAAAGTAAAACCCCTGAAAATAACTGCTCCGGCAATAATTGAGGAATTAACCTGGTTCACGATCTCCAGACCTTATGACCCGTACAAAGAAACTAAAAGATATGAAGTCACCTTTTATGGGAATGAAGAAAAACAAATCAACCGTTTTGACATGGAAATACTTAAAAACCTCCCGGTTTCCCCAGCTTTAAAAACATACCTAGAACAATTGGATTAAAACCGTAAAAAATAGGGACAGTCTCCATGAGACTGTCCCTTCGCTTTTTCGCTCATATTTTTCACTGCAAACTCGAAAGCGCAAGCGTTGGAACCGTCATCAAACTTACAACCTTGCGCAAATCAAGAACCGTCCCCAATCTTGCCAGACGGTAAATCTAATAAAATAATCAATCTGCCTTTAACCTTAGCAATCCCGCTAATAAACTCGTTCTTAAGCCTATGTTCAAACGCATCACTTTTTTTGATCTTTTTCTTGCTAATCCGCAAAACCTCCCACACCTCATCCACCAAGATACCCAAGACCTGCTCATTCTGCTTCATCACGATAATCCTAGTCTCTTCAGTTTCTTCCAAACTTCCTAAATTTAAAAATCTTTTTAAATCAATAATCGGCATAATCTCTTCACGCAAATTAACTATCCCCACAACATAATCCGGGGATTGAGGTAATTTCGTTGTTTTTAAAGGACGGACAATTTCTTGAACCTTTAAAATGTTCACCCCATATTCTTCTTGCCCCAATTTAAAAACTATAAATTGTGAAATTTGTTCCTCCACGCCCCTCTACCCCCTTACCTTTTACAAGACCTCGGCTTCTTATTTATTTTACCTAACCTCAAACATTTCCCAAATAAACATAAGCTAAATATTTTTCGGCAACCTTCTGCGCCTTCTGCATAGCTTCCCGAGATGTTGGAGGAAGTTGTAATTTATAATTCGGGAAATAACGTGTTAGATGCAAAGGAATTTGTGGATCTAAGCAGGCAATCCACTGTGCTAATGCCGCGATTTCTTCCGGATTATCATTCCGCCCGGGAACCAAAAGAGTTGTTATCTCCAAATGGCAGTTTGCCGCAAAAAGTTTGGCACTATTTAATACCGGCGCTAAGCGCCCCTGACACAGGTCCTGATAAAACTCCCGGGTAAAAGCTTTTATATCTAAATTTACCGCATCGATAAAGGGCAATAATTCCTTTAAGGGTCGCGGATTAAGATAGCCATTCGTCACCAAAATATTTTTCAAGCCTGCTTTTTGAGCTAATCTCGCTGTTTCTAAGACATATTCAAACCACATCAGGGGCTCCGAATAGGTATAAGCTATCCCGATATTCCCTAAGGGCCGCAATTCTTGCGCTTTCGCCACAGCCTCCCCCGGAGGAAGAAAGCTACCGGCGACTTCGTCCTGCTGAGCAATTTGCCAATTCTGACAAAAAGAACAAGCCAGATTACAGCCAAAAGTCCCGAGAGAAAAAATCTGTTTGCCTGGGTAAAACCTTTGTAATGGTTTCTTCTCTATCGGATCCAAGGCTGCTGCCGTAACCAAACCATAATTAAGCACATATAATTTCCCGTCTATATTTTTTCTGACCCGGCATAGTCCCCGTCCCCCCTCAGGAATAACACAGCCATGCGGACAGAGAAGGCACTGAATCTCAGAGATGTTTTCTTTTTTAACCCAGTATACTGCTAGTTTCATCTCCGGCCGAACTCCCTTCAGCAATAACGAGTTACCTTAAATCTTTGCAAAACTACATTTTCTTCAATACTTATCCCTGCTTTGGCTTTAGCAATTTCCACCTGTTCCTCAGGGGTATCAACTCCCTCTAAATCAGGAAGCAATAGTCCTCTTCTCCTGCCACAACTGACAATAACACCATAT
>JAQVYD010000126.1 GCA_028709105.1 Clostridia bacterium | reverse complement strand
ATTCCGCAAGCACATCGGGAGCGGTATAAGCCTTCGAACGCAAGACACCAGATACAGTCTGTTCGATAGTCCGACCCGACCCGTGCATTTGCACTTAGACCAGACCTTGTTTTGGAATCCGGCGACCGTACAGTCGTTTTGGATACAAAGTGGAAGCTACTCTCTGACAATGCACGAAACAGCGGTATTTCGCAGGCCGATAAAAGAAGTAGATATTGGCAGGATTTAACGAAAATATGTATAATTAGGAGTATTACGGTTATGTTTCGATGTTTTCCTTACGAGAAGTGAAACGGGTGCAAATTTAATGGATTTTACTCTTATCGCAAGGGTGTTGGAAAGCGAAAATTTAAATATTGGACTTAGCAGGTATCCTTGATATTATGAAATGCTTTCAAAAGAGGGTAGGGCTGATTTAATGTACTGTTACTGAAGAAGGTGTAAATATTGTCAAGGATAGCGCTGATATCATGTATAAGCCTCAAAAAAAGGTACGAGTGCCCGGCTATTGAGCTTTATTCCAAAAGCCCGACATTTCGTCTGGCTTACACTTTTGCCAATTTAGCTGCAGATGAGATTTACATACTTTCTGCGAAATACGGGCTTGTACATAAAGATACCGTCTTAGCGCCATACAATGATACCCTCTTAGATAAATCTGAGGATGAAAAGAAAGCTTGGAGCAAGGGTGTTTTAGCACAGTTAGACAAAATAGTATCTCTCAAAAAGGATGAGTTTGTTATTCTGGCTGGTAAAAATTATTGCAAGTATTTGCTACCGGTTATCATAAACTATTGGCTGCCTTTAGAAGGCAAACGGCAAGGGGAAAGGCAACCTGCACTGCAACGTTTGATAGCCCTTGAGCGTGAAACAAAGCTGTGCAAAGCGGTACATCTTTTCTTTAATATGCTGCCCAGAATGAACTACCAAATGATTGAAAAATCATTTTCTCAACAAGAATAAAGACGGAAGTATTTTTCGGAAAAATATCGGCAAAGCCTTGCAGAAGGAGAAAGCACGTGTGTTTTACGGGCCGGTGATTTACAAAAGGAGTTGGGGCTTGTTAAGGCTACCCCGACAGTTTGTAATGCAATGACTAAGAAAATCGACTTTGCTTATGAAATTGTTTTTGCACCGCCGAAAGGGAAATCAACGAGACTGACGGTAAAGTATCATCTATAATTAAATGTGTTGCATCATTTCGAATTTAAGGAACGTATTACTGGAAGTCGTCATATTTTTCATAAAGACGGCATGGATGAAATTATAAATGTTCAGCCCAACGGGTCAAAAGCAAAGCCGTAGTTCCAGAACAAAAAGTCCCCACCGTTCATTATGAAGGAACAATTACATAAAAAACTAAAAAGCCTTTCGACATATTGTAAATAAAGTTACAAATTTTGTGTTAATTTATGCCATTGGTAAGTTCCTCCTATCCCCCAATCATAAGATTAACAAGTAATATAAACTTATCCTTTTTCTTCTCTAAACCAAAAGGATTCCAGTGTTTTCGCAAGACTGTCCCTGTCCTTTATCTTTTTATATAAATGCCAGTGCTTTGGAAATAGTCTTATATAATTCTTGTGGCCGTAACGTTCGTCGATAAGTAAGACCACTCCGGTATCGCTTTCACAGCGAATAACCCGGCCGGCGGCTTGTAAGACCTTGTTCATCCCGGGATACATGTAGGAGTATTCATATCCCCTGCCGTTTTTACTATTAAAATAATCCCTGATAATATTTTGCTGAACGCTTAGTTGGGGAAGCCCAACACTCACAATAACCGTACCGATAAGTCTGCTGCCTTTCAGGTCTATACCCTCAGAAAATATTCCGCCGAGTACGCAGAACGCTGCAAAGGTTCTTTCAGGATTTTCACGAAAAGATGACAAAAAGTTTTCCCGTTGTTCTTCTGACATAAAAGATTGCTGTTCTACTGCGGTTATATCGGGAAAGGCTGTAATAAATTCTTCAAAAACATCACGCATATATTTATAGGATGGGAAATATATAATGTAATTGCCCGTTTTGTGCGAAACAAAAGCGCCAATGAGCAGACTTAACCTTTGTTTAGTTTGTTCTCGGTTATGATACTTTGTTGAGATATTGTCTGCAGTTATAACACAAAGATTCCGCTTGTCAAAGGGGGAATCCAGAGATAAGAGCCTGTCTTCTTCTCCCCCGCCAAGAATCTCGCGAAAATATTCAAGCGGAGAGAGCGTGGCTGAAAACATAATTGCTGATCTTCCTCGTTGTAAAGCTTGTCCCAGAAGAAACGACGGGTCCAGGCAAAACAATTTGAACGTCACCTCGTTCCGCTGAGCTTCAACCAGGGTTACGTATCTCTCATCATAAAAGTCAACTATAGTCTGAAAACTCAGGACGTCAAAATAGAGCTGCAGGAAATTAAGGTCTTCACTTAAGCTTCTATTTTCCTTAAGCATCAATTCGCATATAGCAGTATATTTATTGATAACGTTAATGAAATCCTTAGGCTCTTCAAGCGTGATAACATATCCCTGCTCACCGCACTGTTTACGCATCTCAATCATAAATTTGTTAATGTTATTCAGAACTTTGTCCAGTTGCTTATTTCTACCCTTATATTCTTTTTTAACTTTATAAAAATCCGATTTAAATAGCTGCGCGGAAAACATTTCTCTCGATCTGTCGATCAGATTGTGTGCTTCGTCAATCAGGAAAACATAATCTCCGCTGCTTTCCGCAAAAAAGCGTCTCAGATACGCTCTGGGATCAAAAACGTAGTTATAGTCGCAAATAATGCCGTCCGCCAAAAGAGAAATATCGAGAGAAAGTTCAAAAGGACAAACCATATGCCGTTTGGCATATTTCTCAATTTCATTTCTGGAAAAATAATCGCCCTCTTCGATCGCTTCTAAAATGGCGTTATTGACACGGTCATAATGTCCTTTGGCATATATACAATACTCAGGGTGACATACGGGCTTTTCACAAAAGCAGATTTTTTCCTTTGCCGTAAGCGTCAGTGTCTTCATTTTAAGACCACTCAGGCGCATTTTTTCAAAGGCTTCCTCAGCAACCTGACGAGTAATTGTTTTGGCAGTGAGGTAAAATAGTTTGGCAGCCTTTCCCTCTCCCATCGCTTTAATGGCAGGAAAGAGCACGGAAATGGTTTTTCCTGTGCCGGTGGGTGCCTGCGCAAAAAGTTTTTTTCCGCCGACAATCGTTCGATAAGCGGCTACCGCAAGCTCCCGCTGCCCTTTGCGATAAGTCGGAAAAGGAAACTGCAGCGTCTTGATAGAAAGGTCTCGCTCCTTTTTCCACTCGGAAGAAAAGCTTGCCCATAGCGAGTACTTTTCAATAAGCGCGCGAATGAATTCTTTGAGATCAGCGATATCTAAAACACGCATAAACTTTTTTGATTCGTTAGTATCCAAATTAAAATAAGTAAGTTGAACCGCTATTTCCGGTAAATGGTTCTGAACGGCAAAAATATAAGCATAACATTTTACTTGTCCCCAATGC
>JAQVYD010000125.1 GCA_028709105.1 Clostridia bacterium | reverse complement strand
GAGCTGCCTCCTTCACCTTATTTATTATTTCTTGCGGAGTAATTAATTCACCATTTACCTTCGTAATACTATTAAGAATTTCCCGATTATCCATTGTTCTCTGTACTTCTAAACATAATTGTCCGTCATTCATTTCTACAACAAAAACACCTTTTTTGTTCGCTGTAAATTCTTTAATAACTTGATCCGGGAAGGGCCAAATTGTTTGCAATTGCAGAAGTCCGGCTTTAATGCCTTGCTTTCTTAATATTTCTATCGCGGCTAAAGATGAACGAGTGGAACAACCGAAGGAAATTAATAAATATTCGGCATCCTCAACCTCAAAAGTTTGATACAAAGTTATTTCCTCTTGGTAAGAATCCAACTTATGAAACAAGCGCGCCAATTCTTTTTCAATCACATCTATTTTTCCTGTAGGACCACCAGTTTGGTCATGATTCAAACCGGTAACATGCCAGCGGTAGCCTTGACCGAAATCGGCTATAGCCGGAATACCACTTTCATCAACGGCATAAGGCTGATATTCTTCCGGAGAAACAGTTGTTCTTTTACGGTCAACTATTTCCAACTCATTGAGCTCAGGAAGGACAACTTTTTCCCGCATATGACCAATAACTTCATCTAACAAAAAAATTACAGGTACACGGAATTTTTCAGAAAAATTAACTGCCTTTACTGTTAACGTATAAGCTTCTAGCACCGAGGCCGGTGAAAGAGCAATCACAGGATGATCACCGTGAGAGCCCCAGCGAGCTTGCATAATATCACCCTGAGCAGGTGCGGTCGGACCTCCTGTACTTGGTCCCATTCTTTGTACATTCACAACCACACAGGGGATTTCCGTCATCGCCGCAAATCCAATGTGTTCTTGTTTTAAAGAAAATCCCGGGCCACTTGTAGCCGTTAATGCTTTTGCTCCGGTTAGAGCAGCACCAATAACTGCCCCCATACCGGCTATTTCATCTTCCATTTGGATAAATTTACCGCCAACTTTGGGTAATTCTCTCGCCATAAATTCAGCAATTTCTGTAGATGGTGTAATCGGATAACCGGCATAAAAACGTACTCCTGCATCAAGAGCAGCAAGAGAACATGCCTCGTTTCCTTGAAGAAGTTGAGCTTTTCTTTTAGTACTCAAAATAGTTAGCCTCCTATCCTAATACAATAATCTGGACAATGATCTTCGCAAATACGACATTGAGTGCAAGAATCTAGATCCTTAATAACAACTTTTCCCCATTCATCTTTATCCAAAACCTCCTTGGGACACAGATTGTAGCAAATTCCACAACCTTTACACCATTCCAAATTAATAGCAATGATCGGTTTTACATCTCCTTTCATGATCTCACCTCCTATTAATGCTGCAATTTTTTTAATGATAAATTTTAATTGGAAGAATAAGCTTTCATGGCATATAAAAGTTAAAAAGCTGCCCGAACCAGCTTTTTATCATATTAACTATTTCTGCAGGGAATTTTTAAAGTACTACCTATCTATTCAATTTTGTCTTTTATTATATCACCTTGACCCTCTTTTAGCAATTCACCAATGGTTACGGTATCCCGAGAAAATTGCTGATTAAGATATGATGTATATTCAGCTTTTTCCTGATCCTCCGCTACGTCTTTTAGACTAAGACTGATTCTTTTTTTCTCCAGGTCTATTTCCATAATTTTTACCTTAATTTCTTGTCCTTCTTTTAAAACATCAGTAACCTTATCTATTCTTTGCTCGGATATTCTGGAAATATGAATAAGTCCGTCTAAGCCTGGCTCTAATTCTACAAAAGCACCAAAGGGCACGATCCGGACAACTTTTCCTGAGATAATGCTATTAACCTTATATTTTTTAATAGCTTCCTGCCAAGGATCGGCTAACAATTCTTTAAGACTAAGAGATACCTTGCCTTTTTCTTGATCTACTTTAAGAATATAAACTTCAACTTCATCACCCACCTGGACAACATCCGCAGGATGATTTACTCTGCCCCAACCTAGTTCTGAGACATGGAGAAGACCATCAATACCACCAAGATCAACAAAAGCTCCAAAATTTGTTAGCCTCTTGACAATCCCTTTTCTCGTTTGACCTTCTGCCAATTCAGTCAATAAAGCAGTTCTTTGTTTCTCATATTCTTCTTCTAAAACAACCCTTTGCGAGAGAACAACTTTCTCCTTTTCTTGATCTATTTCCAAAACTTTTAAACGTAAAGTTTTTTGCAGATATTCCTGAAAATCTTTCACAAAAAAACGTTCCACTTGTGAAGCAGGCACAAACCCTTTTATCCCCACATCAACTAATAAGCCGCCTTTTACTATTTCTACAACCGGTGCTTCAATAATTTCCCCTGATTCCTGCGCTTGCTCCAATTTGTCCATTACTTCATGAAGATACACCTTTTTACGGGAAAGAATAATCTCCCCTTCCTGCTCCGCTTTAATTACTTCTACCAAAATTTCTTCTCCCACTTGCAGATGTTCTTTAAGATCTGCTCCCTCATTAGCAAATTCTGTTACAGGTAAAATCCCCTCCGCTTTACCACCAATATCAATAAGAACCTCCTCACTAGATACCTGAACAATTGTTCCTTTGATCAAGTCTCCGGTTTGCACATTTTGCGGACTAAGCGGCTCCTTAATTACTTCTAAGTTTTCTTCTGCATTTTTTTCATTAATTTTTTCCATCTGCTCTACAACCTCCTTAATAATCCAGTCAGGAGTCGAAGCCCCTGCTGTAACCCCTACCTTTAATTTATCCTGAAACCAATCAGGTTTTAATTCTTGAGCATCTTCAATCTGGTAGGTAGAAATATATTTCCTGCACACTTCTGCTAATTTTTTCGTGTTGGAACTATGTTTGCCTCCCACGACAATCATCAGATTAACTTCTTGGGCTAGTTTAGCTGCCGCCTTTTGACGAATCCGTGTCGCCGAACAAATTGTCGGAAAAACTTTTAAATCAGTACTTCTTTCCTGTAAATAAGGCACCAGCTCAGCAAACCGCTCTTCTTTTTCCGTCGTTTGAGCTAAAAGAGCAACTCTGTCTCGAAGTTCTAATTTTTTTAATTCCTGTAATGAGGCCACGACAATAGCTCTATTTTCTGCCCAGGCTACTATTCCTTGGACTTCAGCATGATTTTTATCACCTAAAATAATTACTTGATAGCCTTGTTCTTGGGCTTCTTGGGCTGCCAGCTGGGCTTTGCGTACATAGGGACATGTTGTATCAATTATTTTTCGTCCCTGTTTTTTTAATTCAACATAAAATTCCGGACCAACGCCATGTGTTCTAATTAAAACAGGATCAGCTTGTTTTTCACTACAAATACCTTTAACTCCCAATCTCTCCAAACGGGCTGTTTCCTGTTGATTATGAATAAGCGGACCTAAAGATACTACAGGCCCATTTTGAGCAGCTTCTTCTGCTGCTTGCACGGCTCTTCTTACACCATAACAAAACCCGGCATGTTCGGCCATCATAATTTTCAATAATCCTGCACACCCTCCATTAAACATCTCATCTCATC
>JAQVYD010000124.1 GCA_028709105.1 Clostridia bacterium | reverse complement strand
TTATGAAATTGATCAAGGTTCAGAAGTCAGAAAATCTCACGAAAACCCAGCAGTTACCCAGCTTTATGATGAATTTTTGAAAAAAATTCTTGACCATGAAGCTCATGAATTGCTGCACACATATTATTCGGCACGGAAAGATTAATGAAGTAGCTGTAGAGTGACTTAAAAAGATAGTGTGTAGTAAAGTTAGAAAAGAGCCGTTCCTAAAAAGAACGGCTCTTTTCTAATACATTACCTCTTATCCGGTCTTTCCTAAGATAAAACAGGAACGTTTGGACTGCTTTCATCCTTATATACCGGTTTTTCTTTTCTCATTTTGAAAAAGAAAAAAGGACCCGAGATAGGAATAATTATACTAATTACCGTATACAAAACAGCGATACGATTTGTCCTATATAAAGCGTAAAGTTGATAAAAACTTATTACATAGAGAATAGCAATACACAATCTTAATAGTGCTCCTATCATACCGAGATCGGTGAGAAAAAAACAAGCTAACACGGTTGCGGGTAAAATGATTTCCGGATAAGGAAGCGCATACTTGCCAATTTTAATCTTTTTAATAATCTTGCCGACAACATACATACTAAGAATAGGAAAAAAAGCTATCCAATTATGCTTCGCCTCCGCGTTTTTCCCCATACCGTAGAGACCTAAAGCCTGCAATAAATATAATGTTAAACAGATGAGAATCAAAATAAACCAAATGAGAATAAGAATCATCATAATTACTGTTCACTCCTTTCTCTTTTATAGATTGCCTTTATTATACCAACATTGTATGGATAATACCAACAAATTATGAATATTTCTCTTTTTTGACATTCCTCTGCAGAAAGTTCGAGGAATCATGCAAGACGGAACGACGAGGGCGTCTGCTAAAGGTAATTCAAGGTACCTGTCCTTTGATTGTGTGTTTTATGATATAATTGAGGCAATTTAAGGGGATCGTTTTCACATTGCCTGTAGCTAATCTGGTTGGACTTCGTCATCGCTCGGAGAAGGAATAAGATGATAGTGACAAGGGAAAGGGATAGACAAGAGGAAATTATTCTTTTGTCTATCCCTTTTTTTAGAGGAACCAAGCAGAAAATTATTTCGCCAGAAGTGGGGGAGAGTGGAGAAATGAATTGTTTTACACAAGATGAACTAAAACTTTATAAAACAGGGCTTGTTGCGGACAATTTACGGCAAAAGATTACTGATCATCTCTATGCTTGTGAACAGTGTTCCAACGCTTTTTTGGCTTTGCTTTCCCAAGAGGAAATTGAGCAAGCGGAAGAGTTGCTTTCTCCTAATTTTACGGTTAAAGTTGAGACCGCACTTCGCCAGGAAAACAGTAATATGCACCGGCAAAAGAGTCTCTCTGGAAAACGGTTTAACGAAAGAATACAAAATTTACTATTTTATTATGTGGGCGCAGCCGTGGTAACTTTGATTTTTATGAGCAGTGGGGTTTTTCAAAAAATTGTAGATGTTGCACCTCTAGTTGCTTCGGCAACACAAATTGAACGAAAGGGTGTGGTGGAAACAGACGAATTTAAATTTAGGATGCCGGAGCGGGCCTTAGATAAAGCGGCTCTTTGGATAGAGAATTTCGAAGTAAAAGTAAAGGAGGGGATTAATAATGAAGAAAAAAAGTAAATTTGTAGCGTTTATTTTATCTTTTCTTCCGGGACTCAGCCATGTTTATGTTGGTTTTAAAGAACGGGCGGTGATTTTTTTCGGAATCTTTGTGGGGGTAATTTTTGTAGGTGTAGGGATGAGTGCTTTTACCCATAGTGACTATTTTACGATGTCTCTATTTTTTGCTTTGCCTTTAATCTGGTTTGTTTCCATGGTGGATGCTATTTCTTTAACAGAAAGAAAACAGGCGGAAAATAATGGCTTGGAGGAAAAAAGCTGCCCTGAACATGCGGGATTAATAGCAGATGCTTGGTTTGATTTTAATAATAAAAAGTTAATTACCATTATTTTATCAATAGTTCCCGGGGCAGGGCACATGTACCTAGGGTTGCAAAGCAGAGGTTTTGTTTTGATGAGTCTCTTTTTCTTTTCTACTTTCTTGATCGGTTGGCTACGCTTGAGTCTTTTCTTATGTATTCTGCCTGTAATTTGGTTTTACAGTATTTTTGATGCTTTTCATCGGTTAGAAAATGAACAATGGAGCGAGGAAAAAGAAGAACTTCACTTAGTCTCTTGGTGTAAGCAACATCCGCAATGGATAGGGTGGGGGCTAATCTTGCTAGGTTGTTTGGTTATTTTTGAAAAAGTTATCTCACCGCTCATAAACTGGGAAATACGGAATTACCTGCAGACAGGGATTGTTGCTTTTATCCTAATTGTTGGTGGCATTAAACTTCTTTTAGGGAGCAGACCTGCGTCCGTAAAGTCTGCAGAAAGTTCTCAGGAAAAGGGACAAGAAAAAATTGCTGAGCAGGCTAGTGAGGAGCTTAGCCTTGGGCAGACTGAGCTTAGTACTAAGATGACGGAGGTTAGTGTAAAGGAGGAACAAGGCATATGAAAAAGAGAAGGGTAGGAACTCTTTCTTTAGGTATTTTTTTAATCGGCTTGGGCAGCTTACTTTTTTATGCTCAGTTTAATGAGAAAAATGCCTTAGAGATAGCTGTAAATTGGTGGCCGGTTCTTCTTTTTCTGTTAGGGGTAGAAGTTCTTTGGTATACTTATTCGGCTAAAGAAGAAGCACCTAAAATTAAATATGACTTTTTCAGTATTTTTGTTATTTTCCTTTTTTTAATTATTAGTATGGGGGTTTATGGTTTAAGCCAAACGAGACTAACTTCTCATCTTAATGCGTGGTTATCTGTCCAGAAATTCCAGTTGCAAACTGCTCCCGAGGAATTAGCTTTGGATAAGACGATCAAGAAAATTGTGATTGATGTTCCCTCCAGTCAGTTGCAGTTGCGGACAGGGACAGAAGAGCTGGTGACGGTATTTGGTGAGGCTTACGTTGCCGCAGAGAATATGGAGATGGCTGAAAAGTTAATTACGCCGAAGTTGCTGGTCGGTCGTAAAGTCGGCGATACGCTTTATGTATCTTTTAATGTGCCTTTTTCAGCAAGTAATTCACCTTATTATGCCTGCATTGAGGAGATTACCTTAATCGTACCTGCAGACCGTTTCCTAGAAGTAAAGAGTGCCCAAACGTTAGAAGTAGATGCTGCCGGTTTAAAAAATCAACTGATGATTGAGGGGAGCGGTACTACAGAACTAAAGGTTCCTGAACAGGGTGATTATGCAATTACGGCTTATGTAGAGGATGAACGAGAGCTACGGGGGAATGTGGAATGGACGCTCTCGGGTAAGCGGGGAGAAGAGGAGCAGACAGAATCTTTTCGCCAAGTAACAGGTAAATTAACCTTCGGGGAAGGCCGTTATAAAATAAACATTATGAGCAGAGGAACAGTGGTGGTTAACAAAATTTAAAGGAACAAAACATTTCCTTTTTCGTCTGTCTTTTGTAAAGGTAAGCAGGAAAGAGTAAGGGCACGGCGAAAGATGAAAAAGAAGGAGAGAAAAAAGGGGGAACGAAGTGAAGCCGGTAGCTTATCA
>JAQVYD010000123.1 GCA_028709105.1 Clostridia bacterium | reverse complement strand
TGTTGGTCAAAACTTGCTTTTTTACCACCTCGTTGATACCAGCCATTGTTACCAATAATAGAAAGATGTCCTTCGTCAGGATCTGTTTGAATATTAATCAGCCACTGTAAAGACTGAAGACCGCTAGAGACCATCTTTTTATCATTTAAGTAGTGACCAGCCATAATTAAAGCTTGGGGTAAGCGAGCATTATCATAAGTGATCATGTCTTCACACCAGCACCAATTATTACTGGCATTCGTCTGAAATAATTTTAGCAAACGCAGACTTAAATCTTCAACGATGGTTTGCACTTCCGTATCTCCATGGAAATATTGAAGATAATATAGAGAGCCCATAATGGTGAAGACCCAAGCACGAGGAAAGGTAAAGGAAGAAGCACTCCCAATTGCTTGTTTAAAAAGACGGCTAGCCAAACATAAAAAAGCCTCATTAGGTGAATTAGCACAAGTATAACCTAAGGCCCAAATAGCACGACCATGACTATCCTCTGAACCTGTTTCCTCTAACCATTCACGGTTATAAGACATGAAGTTACGGAGGTGTTGTTTTTCTTCGTCTAAAGCATAATTCAAAAAACTTAAATAGGTATCTAGGAAAGGAATAATCGCTTCGTTTTTAAAAAGATTCCAGTTCATCACGGCCATAATTAAGGCTCGGGCATTATCATCGGTACAATAACCGTAAGCACGGTTCGGTACGGAAAAAATAGCATGTTGAAATAATCCTGTATCATCAGTAAGGGTATGCAGGTGTTGTAAATTGATTTCAGGTATAGTTAAGTCCTTAGCTTGATTTTCTTTACTGAAAAGACAGTTGTCAGCTTGTCTATAATTAAGCAGAGCTTGTTCAAAAGTACGAGAATAGTCTTTGGCTATCTCTTCCCAAATCATTCGGCGCCCAAATTCATACGCCTCTTTACGCATCCGATCACGTATGGTTTCATTACTCAGTAATTCAATTAGAGCAGAGGTGATCGCTGAACTGTTACAGAAAGGTACTAAACTACCGCGGTCATCACCTAATAATTCTTCAGCATACCAATAAGGTGTAGATACTACTGCTTTGCCGCTGGCGACAGCATAGGCAAGGGTACCGGAAGAAATTTGCTCTTTATTGACATAAGGATTAATGTAAATATCGGCAGCTTTAATAAATTCAAGTAAACGTTCCATAGTAACGTATTGGTTAAAGAAAACTACGTTTTTTTGTAAATTATTATCTTGCACTATTTTTTCCAAAGAGTGACGATATTTTTCGCCGGAACGCTCGATGACCCCAGGGTGGGTTGCTCCCAAAACAAAATAGACAAGATCGGGAAACTTTTGGACAACTTTTGGTAAGGCCTGCAATACATATTCAATCCCTTTATTTGGACCAAGCAAACCAAAGGTTAACATGATTTTTTTCCCTTCGGCTTGAAACTGTTCTTTATAATAAGCAGGATCTAAAAAGGGAAGATTAGGTGTACCATGATGAATCATTACAATTTTTTCTCGCGGTACATTATAAACTTCTTGTAGTAAGCTAACTGCTTTCTCTGCTAGTACAATTATTTGCGTGGAATATTCGCAAATTTTCTTCAAAGTCTTTAGCTGTCCGGGAGTTGGCTCTTTAAGAATAGTATGCAGAGTGGTTACTACTGGTTTTTTTAAGGCATCTAATAAATAAAGAATATTACAACCATCTTTACCGGAAAAAATACCAAATTCGTGCTGAAGGGAAATAACATCTATAGAAGAATGATTAATAAATTCTGCAGCTTGGCGATATCCGTCTATATTTTTTGTTTTAATTATAAAACTAACCTCTTCATTATAAGAATAATCTTCATCTTTATTATTTAAGGCGATTACTTGAAGTTGATCCTGACTTTCGGGATATTCTTCCTGCTCATAATGGTTTTTTATGCAGTTTAAAAGATCGGCGGTAAAAGTAGCAATACCACATTTTTGTGGAGGAAAAGTGCTAATAAAGGCTATTTTCAAGGGCTGGATAGAAAAAGAAGTTACCATGTCTTCACACCTCGCTTTTCAAGTAATAAGAATTAAGACTTCCTAAAAAAAGCAGGTTAATTCCTGCTTTTTCGAAAGAGTAATGATTAATACGAATTTTCTATGGATAGTTTACTGGTTTTCTTCTGGACAGTTTAGAATATACTCAACTAACTCATCTATGTTCGCTATGGCTAAAGAAACATTAGAATCTGCTGCCCCATAATACATACGTAATTCACGGCTTTCTTCATTGACTATAATTCCGGTAGGAAAAGTTACACCTGGTACATCGCCAACTCTTTCATAAGGGACTTGTGGACCAAAAACCCAATGACTACTACGTCGGATAATCTTCCAAGGTTCATCAAGATCAAGCAAAGCCAAACCTACCCGATAAAGACTTCCTGAGGCGGTTGTTCGTACACCGTGATAGATGATCAGCCAACCTTCTCTTGTTTCAATAGGTGGTGGCCCTAAACCTACTTTAGAACAGTCCCACCAACCGGGACGAACAGGAAGAAGAATTCTGTGGTCACCCCAATATTTTAAATCAGGTGAAAAAGAGATCCAAATATGAGCTTCTCCCCGGATGATAGGTCGGTGAATAAGGACATAACGATCATTGATCTTACGAGGAAAAAGGGAAGCGTCTTTATCCTCTGGAGGAAGCATTCTGCCTTGCCGTTCCACTGTTTCAAAATCTTTAGTTAAAGCCAGCGAAACTGTAGGTCCATCTTTAGAAAAGCAGACATAGGTAATCGCATATTCCTGGCGATCTTCTAACCAAACAATACGCGGGTCTTCCAGTCCCCATTGTTCTTCTTCCAAAGTAGACTTAGGAGCTAAAAATGGCTTTTCCTCAATTTGCCAGTTAGTTTTACCATCTTTGCTGCGAGCAATAGTTAAATGAGAAAAACCACACATATTTTCAACCCTCACTAGAAGCAAGGATTCGCCATGATGTTTTATTGCTCCAGGATTAAAGGTAGCATTGGCTAAGTATGGCCAACGTGCGGGAATAAGGATAGGATTACCTTTATAACGTTGAAAGAGCGTATTAGTATTTTTATGTTCAAAATAATCATTCATATATTAAACCTCCTTCAAAGAAATTTATTTAATAATCATTATAGCGGCTTTTGCTTTGACTAATTCTATTATATACTATCTTTCACCACCTTTATTGTTAATAAATGTAATTAACGAAAGATTATAAGAAAATTGCTTAACGGGATTTCTACCATATATAGGGATATTATGGTAAATCAAAAAAACACTCTAATATAATCTTATAAAAGATTGTAAAGAAAGTCAATTTTATTAAAATTACTTTAAATATAGAAAATAAAGAGGGATAAAAGCGAAGATAGAATAGGAATACTAAGTTCTGGCAATTATAAGAGCAATAATCAGAGGAGATGCCTTATGCTTAAAGGAATATTATTTGTTTTACTTTTTATTGTTATTATAAGTTTTATACCCTTAAAATTTTATCTAAGATTTTATCGAAAACCTAATGATTCCCATGTGATTTTATTAATAAAAATTTGGAGGATACCTTTTTCTTTCAAAATAAACAATTTCGTAACACGG
>JAQVYD010000020.1 GCA_028709105.1 Clostridia bacterium | reverse complement strand
GGCGGTAACTAGTGTTGATGCCATGACCGCAGAATGGGCTCGTTTACCTTATCCTTTGTTAGAGCAGATCTCTAGCCGCATTATCCGTGAGGTGCCACAGGTGAACAGGGTCGTTTATGATATTACTTCCAAGCCCCCGGGGACGATAGAGTGGGAATGAAGCGTGATTGGTAAAGGTGGTGTTGGTTTTGCAAATTAAATACACAAAGTCTGCTGTTAAGGTAATAAATTCTCTTGATAAGGTGATGAAGATCAGAATGAAAAATAGCATAGAAGGATTAACTGAGGTTCCACCAAGAGGTGATATTAAACAGATACAGGGATTTAATTCATCATTATATCGTTTACGAGTAGGCAAATTTCGTGTATTATATGAGTATATTAAGATTGATGGAGAACAGGTGTTGTTGGTTAAAGAGATAGGTTCGCGTGGTGATATTTATAAATAGGGAGATGATTGTATGTCGCCAGTAACAAAGCAAATCGTAGAAATGATTGATATGTTGCCTGAACAGGAACAGCAGTTGGCATTTGAATTTATCAAAAGAATGGTGCTGGCTTGGGACAGTGACTTTACTAAATTGACTCCGTTTGAAAAGGAAAGGCTAAATAAAGCCGACCAGGAGATTATGAATGGTGAGACAGTTGTTCATTCGGAGGTAGACTGGAACTGAAGGATAGGTATTACTTGTAGAAGTATTAGCGCTATTTCAAAAAAAGATATGTGAATGCTGGACGGATGATAATTTTTTGTTATAATATTATGTATGGGCGTATAGCTCAGTTGGGAGAGCGTCTGGTTCGCAATCAGAAGGTCAGGGGTTCAAGCCCCCTTACGTCCACCAAAATATTTTTTTACTTTAAATCATAAGGTGTGCCGATTTTTTGGTAGTTGAGTAGGATGGCAGTGGCTGCGTGAAGGTTGGCGAGAGCAGACAGACCAAGAAAAAAAGAAGAATGGAAGGATGGTAGAAAATGATTAAGTTTATGATGCTGGGTACCTTTGTAGCTATTTTATTGGCGAGTGGTTTTTTTGCCATGCAAAAAACCAAAAATCTTGGGGACTTCTTTCTCGGAGGAAGAAAGATTGGACCTTGGATGTCTGCCTTTGCTTATGGTACCACTTATTTTTCTGCAGTAATTTTTGTAGGTTATGCCGGCAAGATTGGTTGGAGTTTTGGTATTTCCGGTTTGTGGATTGGGATTGGTAATGCTGTTATCGGGAGTTATTTAGCTTGGAAGCTTCTGGCTAAACCGACGCGAGAAATGACCGAAAAATTAGGCGTGATGACCATGCCCGAATTCCTCCAAGCTCGTTATGATAGTCATGCTTTAAAGATTTTTTCAGCCCTAATCATTTTTATTTTCTTTGTTCCTTATTCTGCTTCGGTTTTTATGGGGCTTAGTTATGTTTTTGAAGAAGTTTTTCAGATTAATTATAATTTTGTGCTGATGATGATAACGGTGATTACAGCAGCATATTTATTGATGGGCGGGTACCGAGCTATAGCCCTGACAGATTTCATTCAAGGGCTGGTCATGCTTTTTGGTATTGCTGTACTTATTTATTATGTTTTTGGTCATCCTGTTGTGGGCGGTTTTGCTCAGGTTATTCCCAGGCTGACCCAAATTGATCCGGAATTGGGCTCCTTTTTCCCTGTAGGGCAAAAGGGGGTAGCTTTGTTCTCAGTGGTTTTATTAACAAGTCTTGGCCCTTGGGGTTTGCCACAGATGGTACAGAAATTTTATGCGATTAAAGACAAGGAAAAAATTAAAGCAGCTACCGTTATCTCTACTGTTTTTTGTTTTGTTATCGGTTTAGGGGCTTACGGTGCAGGGGCGATGAGTCATTTATATTTTCAACAGCTTCCGGTAGATCCTGCTACAGGCAAAGCTACTGTTGATTTGCTCGTTCCGAAAATATTAGAAACTGCTTTGCCTGAATTAGCGGCAATCCTGATCTTGCTTCTCGTTTTGTCGGCTTCTATGTCTACTTTATCTTCACTGGTGCTGGTGTCCAGTTCCAGTATCACGATAGATTTACTGAAAGGCTATCTTAAACCTGAAATGGGGAAAAAAGAAGAACTTTTGCTGATGCGCGGTTTTTGTTTACTCTTTATCGTTCTTTCGGCGGTTTTAGCTCTGCTTAAGCCCACGATTATTCTTACGTTGATGGCTCTTTCTTGGGGCACGGTGGCTGGGGTGTTCCTCGGCCCTTATCTCTGGGGGTTGTTCTGGCCGGGAACAACAAAAGTGGGGGCTTGGTGTGGGGCATTGGGAGGACTGTTGATTAGTTTAGGTTTTTCCTGGTATCATCATTTTGATGCTGTTTTTGTGCCGATTGGCGGAGCCTTGGCCATGCTTCTTTCTTTAGCTATTGTGCCTGCTGTGAGTTCGGTTACGGAGAGATTTTCACAGGAACATTTGCAAAAGGTTTTTGTGCAACAAACGGAAAGCAGATGATGTGCTTGACAATAGCCATAACTCAGATTAATATAAAATTGTAAATTTGTACTAAGTACGATGGTGGGTCTTGACCTGGATTTGACAAGCTCACCTTTTTCTTTTGATGAAAAAAAATACCTAAAATACTCCAATCGTGATATTATAATGATTAGGAGCCGGTATTTTAACAAATGCTAGGAGTAGAGAAGGATGAGGGTTTTTTGAAGAAACAAGTATTAGTAATTATGGGTAGTGATTCTGATTGGTCGATTATGAAGAAGACATTAATAACATTAAAGGAATTTGCTATAGGTTATGAGGTTCATGTCGCTTCAGCCCATCGGACTACTGATTGTGCTCTTCAATTGGCGCGAGAGGCTGAGCAAAAAGGTTTTGCTGTAATTATAGCCGGAGCAGGGGCAGCTGCTCATTTACCTGGTGTCTTGGCCGCTGTAACTCCTCTGCCGGTAATCGGGATACCTATAAATTCTACTGCTCTGCAAGGGGTAGACGCACTTTATGCGATGGTACAGATGCCTGCAGGGATACCTGTAGCTACGGTCGCTATTGATGGCGCCAAAAATGCAGCTTTACTGGCTCTCCGAATTTTAAGTGTTCAGGATAGCGCTTTACGTCAAAAACTAATAGAATATAAAGAGCAGTTAGCTGCGGAAGTAACGAGGAAAGACGAGAAAATTCAAAATTTGGTTAGAGAAATAGAAGAAAAAGTTAGTATTAAGAGCTGAAGGGAGGAAAAAGGATGTTTAAGGCTGTCGTCACGATTACTTTTAAAAAAAGCATTTTGGATCCTCAGGGAAGTGCTGTCCATAAGGCACTTAAATCATTAGGGTATCAAGAAGTAGAAGATGTGCGCATGGGTAAACATGTGGAAATTTTGCTTAGGGGTGAAAAACGTCAAGAAGCAGAGACTCAGGTAAAAGAAATGTGCTCTCGACTTTTGGCTAATCCTATTATTGAAGATTATCAAGTGGAATTGGCGGAGGTAGAGGTATGAAATTTGGCATAGTGGTATTCCCTGGTTCCCATGGTCAAACAGATTGTCATTATGTTTTTGAGCAAATTTTGCAAGAGCCTGTAACTTATTTGTGGCATGCGGAAGAAGACTTACAAGGAGTAGATTGTGTGATTATTCCGGGGGGATATGCTTACGGTAATTATCTGCGGGCCGGTGCAATTGCCCGTTTCGCGCCGCTGATGGAACAAGTTATTGCTTTTGGTAAAAAGGGCGGCTTGATTCTAGGTATTTGTAACGGTTTTCAGATTCTCACGGAAGCAGGGCTTTTACCGGGTGCTTTAATTAGAAATCCGAGTCTTCGTTTTCAGTGCCAAAATACATATTTGCGTGTAGAACAAACGGAGACACCTTTTACTAATCTTTGTGAACAAAAAGAAGTAGTGAAGATGCCTATTGCGCATGAAGAAGGCGGTTTTGTCACAGATAAGGAGACATTAGAACGTTTGGAGAAAGAAGGTCGGGTAATTCTCCGCTATTGTAATGAGCAGGGAGAGGTAACTCCGGAAAGCAATCCTAATGGTTCCTTGCATAATATTGCCGGCATTGTTAATGAACAAGGTAATATTTTAGGGATGATGCCTCATCCGGAAAGATGTGTTGAAGCTATTTTAGGTGGAGAGGATGGGAAAAAAATCTTTAATTCTTTGGTTGCATGGTGGCAAGGAGGTGCAGGACGGTGAAAGAAGGTTTTTGGCGGGAAATGGGGCTTTCTGATGATGAGTATGAATTAATTAAAGAAATATTGCAAAGGGAGCCTAATGAAGTAGAATTAGGGATGTTCGGCGTCATGTGGTCTGAACATTGTAGTTATAAAAATTCGAAGAATGTTTTAAAACAGTTCCCCACTACGGGACCACAAGTTTTGCAAGGCCCGGGGGAGAATGCCGGTGTGGTTGATATTGGTGATGGGCAGGCGGTAGCTTTTAAGCTTGAGAGTCATAACCATCCTTCGGCGATAGAACCTTATCAAGGTGCGGCAACAGGTGTAGGAGGGATCGTTCGCGATATTTTCACGATGGGGGCAAGACCGATTGCGTCTCTGAATTCTTTACGTTTTGGTTCTTTGAAGAGTAAAAAAACACGTTATCTTTTTAAGGGCGTAGTAGCGGGGATTGCTGGTTATGGTAATTGTATGGGAATTCCTACCGTAGCGGGGGAGGTCTATTTTCATCCTTCTTATGAAGAAAATTGTTTAGTTAATGCAATGTGTGTAGGCTTTATGAAGCACGAAGATTTAGCCAAAGGGTTAGCGACGGGACCGGGTAATCCGGTGTTTTTAGCAGGTGCTCGTACGGGAAGAGATGGGATTCATGGGGCTACTTTTGCGTCAGAAGAAATAAGTGAAGCTACAGAGGAACGCCGCCCGACTGTACAGGCCGGGGATCCGTTTATGGAAAAACTCTTGTTGGAAGCTTGTTTGGAAGTACTTAAAACAGGTTATGTTCTAGGTATGCAGGATTTGGGGGCAGCAGGACTAACCAGTTCTTCTTGTGAGATGGCTTCACGAGCGGGAACGGGAATAGAAATGGATGTAGCGAAAGTACCTTGTCGAGAAGAAGGGATGACCCCTTATGAGATTCTTTTATCTGAATCTCAGGAACGGATGCTCTTTGTTGTTCAAAAAGGAAAAGAAGAAGAAGTGCGGGCTATTTTTGAGAAATGGGACTTAGAAGTTACGATTGTTGGTCAGGTTACGGCTGATGGTTTGATGACAATTAAAGAGGGAGCTGAAATAGTAGCTCAGATTCCTGCTCAGGCTTTAACGGAGTTGTGTCCGCGTTATGATCGTGAAACACAGGAACCTGAATATTTAGCTCAAGCTCAAGGCTATGACTTAGGTGCTTTACCGGAGATGGAGGATTATGGTAAGGTTCTTTTGACGTTACTAGGGACACCGACGATAGCCAGTAAGGAATGGGTTTTTAATCAGTTTGATTATCAGGGGGGAACGAATACTGTAGTTCCACCAGGTAGTGATGCCGCTGTGCTTAGGGTAAAAGGATATAATAAAGGGATTGCTTTGACGGTAGATGGCAATTCGCGTTATGTTTATCTGGATCCTTATCGTGGTGGGCAGATTGCCGTGGCGGAAGCAGCTCGTAATTTAGTATGTGCAGGGGCACAACCCTTAGCTTTAACGGATTGTTTGAATTTCGGTAATCCTGAAAAACCCGAGATTTTTTGGCAGTTTAAAGAGGCTGTAGCAGGGATGAGTGAGGCTTGTCGGCAATTGGAGACCCCAGTGGTGGGAGGTAATGTCAGTTTTTATAATGAAACAAAGGGTGAAGCGATCTATCCTACTCCTGTTGTAGGGATGGTGGGCTTAGTAGAAGATTTAGCCCAGGTCACTACCCTTGGTTTTAAGCAAGAGGAAGATCTGATTATTCTCTTAGGCCAGAATAAAGATGAGTTGGGTGCGAGTACTTATCTCAGCGTTATTCATGGTTTGGAAGCAGGTAAATCGCCGGAAATAGATCTGGAATTGGAGAAACAGGTACAGCAAGCCACGTTAGAATTAATCAAAATGGGGCTTGCTCTTTCTGCCCATGATTGTTCTGAAGGCGGATTGGCTGTGGCTTTGGCGGAATGTTGTTTGGCAGGGAAAATGGGGGCAGAGATTGCCCTTACTGAGAATATTCGCCCGAGTAGTATCCTTTTTGGGGAGTCTCAGTCCAGAATCATTATTTCTATTCATAAGAGTAAAATTGATACGGTTTTACAGCATCTGAAAAAGTTGCAAGTACCGTCTAAAGTTTTGGGAAGTGTAGGAGGAGAAGTTTTAAGTATTGCTGGTTCGGGTTGGAAAGTAAAAGTGGAATTAGCAGAGATGGAGGAGAAATATTGGAGGGCCATACCATGCTTGATGAAGGGATAAAGAACAGCGAAGCAGAGGATTTTCTCTTAAAACCGGATAAAATGGAAGAAGCTTGCGGTGTTTTTGGTATTTATGGTCAGGGCAAAGATGTCGCCCGTTTGACCTATTATGCTTTATATGCTCTCCAACATCGGGGGCAGCAAAGTGCGGGGATTGCTGTCTCGGCAGGAGCAGAAATTAAAGTCCATAAGAAGAGGGGATTAGTTTCGGAGGTCTTTACTGAACAAATTTTGGCTGATTTAACAGGACATCTAGCGATAGGTCATGTCCAGTACTCAGCAAAGGGTTCTAATTTGGCTGTTAATTCTCAGCCGCTTGTTTGTCATTATCTCAAAGGTAATTTAGCGGTGGCTCATAATGGGAATCTGATCAATGCGCAAGCATTGAAAGAGAAATTGGCGGTTAATGGTTCTGTGTTTCAATCAACTATTGATGCGGAGCTGATCGCTAATTTGCTTGCTCTTTATGGACAAGGTACGCTTGAAGAAGCCTTGATGAAAACGATGATTGATCTTAAAGGCAGTTATGCTTTAGTAATCATGACTGAAGATAAATTAATCGGGGTGAGAGACCCTTATGGTAATAGGCCGCTTTGTCTCGGGAAATTAGACAATTCTTATCTTCTTGCTTCTGAATCTTGTGCCTTTGATGTCTTAGGAGCAGAGTTGATCAGAGATGTGGCACCGGGGGAAATCGTGGTTATTGACCAAGAAGGTCTCCATTCTCATCGTTTTGTATCTCCTGTAGAACGTGCTCTTTGTGTTTTTGAATTTATTTATTTTGCGCGGCCTGATTCTAATATTGACGGGATAAATGTGATGGAGGCGCGTCGGGCGATGGGACGAGAGTTGGCCCAAGAAAGTCCTGTCGATGTGGATATTGTTATTCCTGTCCCTGACTCCGGTATAGCCGGTGCACTTGGCTATGCCGAAGCCCTGAATCTTTATTTTGATATGGGGTTGATGAAAAACCGGTACATCGGGAGAACTTTTATCCGTTCGGAACAGAATGAGCGGAATTTGGCGGTACGCTTAAAGTTAAATCCCGTTACTAAGTTGGTGCAGGGGAAAAAAGTAGCGATTGTTGATGATTCTATTGTCAGGGGTACGACAAGTAAGAAAATTGTGCAAATGTTACGGAATAGAGGGGCGGCAGAGGTGCATCTATTGATTACTGCACCTCCGGTTATTGCTCCTTGTTATTATGGGATCGATACCTCCGAGAGGGGGCAGTTAATCGCTGCTCAGAAATCAATTGAAGAAACAAGAGTATATATTGGTGCTGATTCCCTTACTTATTTAAGTTTGGCAGGGTTATCCCGGGCCTTGCGGCAGGAAGCCGGGTTTTGTGAGGCTTGTCTTAGTGAGGAATATCCTTTGGGGATACCGTCGCCGGAGAGGTTGGGCAAGCATCTTACGGAGGTTTCTTCTCAGCAGAGAAGGGAGGTTCGCTAATGGATTCTGAAAAAAGATGGACTTATCAGGAAGCAGGGGTAGATATTGAACGGGGCAATGAAGCGGTAGAGTTATTTAAGCCTATCGTAGCTCGGACGATGCGGCCGGAGGTTTTAGGAGGATTAGGTGGGTTTGGTTCTTTTTTTGCCTTGGATTTAGAAAAATACAAACAGCCTGTGTTGGTTTCCGGTACTGATGGTGTGGGGACAAAATTGGCTGTTGCCCATAAAATGGGGAAACATGAGACGATTGGCATTGATTGTGTGGCCATGTGTGTCAATGATGTTCTAGTTTCCGGTGCTGAACCGCTTTTTTTCTTAGATTATCTGGCTGTCGGGAAATTGGATCCCTCACAAGTTGCGGCAATCGTAGCGGGTATTGCTGAGGGTTGTACACAGGCCGGCTGTGCTTTAATCGGGGGAGAAACAGCGGAAATGCCGGGATTTTATCGTCCCGATGAATATGATGTGGCTGGTTTTGCCGTAGGGGTTGTGGAACGGGGGAAAATAATTGACGGACAGCAGATTGTGCCGGGGGATGTAATAGTGGGGCTTCCTTCCAGCGGGCTGCATTCTAATGGATTTTCTTTGGCTCGTAAAATTTTCTTTGAAGTCTATGCTTGGCAAATAGATCGGTTTGTGGAGGAATTCGGTTGTACTTTGGGGGAAGAAATGCTGAAACCTACGAGAATTTATGTGCAGTTAGTGCAGCAGATTTTGCAGAAATTCTCCATCAAAGGGATGGCTCATATTACGGGGGGAGGACTGCTTGAAAATCCACCGCGTATTTTACCTTCTGCTTGTCATTTGGAAATAGAATATGGTGCTTGGCCTGTTCCGGCGGTCTTTCAGCTTCTGGCACAAGGAGGAAAAGCAGCGCCTTTGGAAATGTTACGAACCTTTAATATGGGGATTGGTTTTGCTCTAATTCTTGATGCGGTGAATGGTCCTAAATTGGTTAACTGGCTAAAGGAGATGGGGGAAGAGGCCTATCTGATGGGACAGGTAGTGGCAGGTACCCCCGGGGTGACGATAAGGGGGATCAAGTAAATGAAAAGGCTGCGTTTGGCAGTACTCGTTTCCGGCAGAGGCTCTAACCTGCAGGCGATCTTAAAGGCCTGTAAGGGGGGACAGATCAATGCGGAAGTAGTTGTGGTGCTTAGTGATCAGGAAAATGCCGTAGCTTTAGAACGGGCAAAGAAAGAGGGGATTCCTTCTTTCTGGGTTAATCCTGCGGAATTTTCGACGAAAAAAGAATATGAAGAAAAACTTGTGCAAGTAATCAATAGTTTTACTGTAGATTATCTTCTTTTGGCTGGTTTTATGCGGGTACTTTCCACGGTCTTTATGCGTGGCGTCAAAGTACCCCTTTTGAATATTCACCCTTCGCTTTTGCCTGCTTTTACCGGTCTTCATGCACAGCGGCAGGCTTTAGAGTATGGGGTCCGTTATAGTGGCTGTACCGTACATTTTGTTGATGAGGGGGTCGATACCGGTCCTATAATTTTACAGGCAGTAGTGCCTGTTTATCCTAATGATACAGAAGAGAGCCTTTCACAACGAATTCTTCAGGAAGAACACCGGCTTTATCCTAAGGTTGTTCAGCTCCTTAGTGAAGGAAAAATTCGTTGTGAAGGGAGAAAAGTAATGATTATAGGGGAGGGACAGACAAGTGAAAAAATATGCCTTAATTAGTGTTTCTGATAAAAAAGGAATCGTTAATTTTGCACAAGGTCTGCAAAACCTAGGCTATAAAATCGTTTCTACGGGGGGAACAGCTCAAACCCTCCGTGAGGCGGGGATAGAAGTTAAGACTGTGGCTGAGGTGACAGGTTTCCCTGAAATTTTAGAGGGGCGGGTGAAAACCTTGCATCCTAAGATTCATGGAGGTATTCTGGCACGCCAGACTGCGGAACATCAGCAGCAGTTAGCAGATTTGGGCATAGAACCTTTCTCTTTGGTCGTGGTTAATCTTTATCCCTTTAGGGAAACTGTAGCTAAAGCAGGCATAACCTTAGCCGCAGCTATTGAAAATATTGATATTGGCGGGCCGACGATGGTCCGTGCTGCTGCCAAAAATTATGAACGGGTTACTGTGGTGGTTAATCCTGCTCATTATGCGGAAATATTGAGTGAGTTACAGGAACAAGGAGCAGTATCTTTGCGCACCAGGGAAAAATTAGCTTTAGAGGCTTTTGCCCATACGGCTTCCTATGATGTGGCGATTAGTCAGTATTTAGGTAAAACTTTTGATGATCCGGATTTCCCGCAACATTGTTTTTGGGAAGGGGAGAAGATCCAAGATTTGCGTTATGGAGAAAACCCGCATCAAAAAGCAGCGTTTTATGGTTTTAAAGGGGCGCAGGAGGGGACTTTGACCGGGGCAAAAAAGCTGCAAGGGAAGGAATTATCTTATAATAATTTGGTGGACATCGAAGCGGCGTGGTCTATTGCCACTGAATTCTCGGCACCTGCTGCCGCCATTATTAAACATACGAATCCTTGTGGTGCTTCTATTGGTAAGGATATTCAGGAGGCTTACATTAGAGCTTATGAGTCTGATCCCCTTTCCGCTTTTGGGGGAATTGTAGGACTGAATCGGGAAGTAGACAGGGAAACTGCTGAAGAAATAGCAAAAACTTTTCTGGAGGTAATTATTGCTCCTTCTTTTAGTGAAGAGGCGCGAACTATTTTCGCGGCTAAGAAAAATTTACGGCTTATCGCAATGGGGAATCAGCAAACAGAGAAAAAGGAATATTGGTTGGAACCGGTTAGTGGTGGTTTTCTTCTGCAAGAAAGAGATCAAGCTAAAATTTCGGCAGCAGATTTGCAAGTAGTAACGAGAAAGCAACCAACGGCAGAACAAATAGCTGAACTTCTTTATGCGTGGAAGATTGTCAAACATGTCAAGTCGAATGCCATTGTCATAACTAAAAATAAACAAATTATCGGTGTGGGCGCCGGTCAGATGAATAGAGTCGGGGCGGCGCGAATTGCTTTAGAACAGGCTAAGAATCAGGTAAGAGGTGCGGTTCTGGCTTCTGATGCGTTCTTTCCTTTCTCCGATACAGTAGAGGTAGCGGCTCAAGCAGGAGTTAGTGCTCTGATTCAGCCTGGCGGTTCGATTAGAGATGAGGACGTAATTACTAAAGCTAATGAATATGGGATTGTCATGGTCTTTACGGGTCTGCGGCATTTTAAACACTAGGAGGGGCAAGGAGTGGCTAAGTTGAAAATTTTGGTAGTCGGTAGTGGTGGGCGCGAACACGCTCTTGTCTGGAAATTGGCACAAAGTAAGCAGGTTGAGAAAATTTACTGTGCACCCGGTAATGCCGGTCTTGTTTCGTTAGCGCAGCTTATTCCGCTTCAGGCAGACGATCTCACGGGAATCGTGGAATTTTGTCAAAAGGAACAGATTGATTTAGTAGTTGTAGGACCGGAACTTCCGCTTACCTTAGGGCTTGTTGATGCTTTAGAGGAAAAGGGGATCAAGGCTTTCGGCCCTAATAAAAAAGCAGCAGAGCTTGAAGGGAGTAAGGTTTTCGCTAAGGATTTAATGATTCGTTATCGAATCCCTACGGCTCGTTATGGGGTTTTTCGTGAGGTACAGGCGGCACGTGATTTTGCTCGCCAAATAAGCGGTCCTTGGGTCATCAAGGCTGATGGTTTGGCCGCAGGTAAGGGTGTGTTAATCTGTTCAACTTTGGCTGAAACAGAGGCGGCGATTGATAAAATCCTTGTGGAGAAAGCTTTTGGGACAGCAGGGGAGAAGGTGCTTATTGAAGAGTTTTTAGCAGGGGAAGAATTAAGTCTGATGGCTTTTTGCGATGGAGAAACTGTTGTGCCGATGGTTTCGGCGCAAGACCATAAAAGGGTTTTTGCCGGTGATCAAGGACCTAATACCGGGGGGATGGGTGCTTATTCTCCGGCCCCGGTAGCTACACCGGAGCTATGTAAAATGATTGAGGAACAAGTACTGCAGCCGGTTGTTAAAGCGATGGCTCAAGAAGGACGGACCTTTAAAGGTATTTTATATGCGGGGTTGATGATTACAGCACAGGGCCCGCGTGTCTTAGAATTTAATGCTCGTTTCGGCGATCCGGAAACACAGGTAATTTTGCCTAGGTTAAAGAGTGATTTAGTGGAGATCCTTTTGGCAGTATGTGCAGGGGAATTGGCTAATTTAGAAATCGCTTGGCGGGAAGAGGCTTGTGCCACTGTCGTTATGGCTTCTCAAGGCTATCCCGGTGCTTATGAAAGTGGTGACGTGATTACAGGATTAGCAGAAGTTCCGGAGGATGTCCTTGTTTTTCACAGCGGTACGGCTTGGCAGGAGGGGGAGATTGTTACCGCAGGCGGGCGTGTTTTGGCTGTTACCGCTTTAGGTCATGATTTGCGGCAAGCTGTTGATACCGCCTATCGCGGGATTGCCAAAATTAATTTTGCAGGAGCCCATTATCGTGAGGATATCGCCTCTCGTGCTTTTCATCGTTAAGGGACAGGGAACAGAACCAGACTGTTTATTGGAGGAGGAAAATAATAATGAGCGGAAGTAGTGATTATCGGGGTGGTTTTGCGCATTTTATGCTGAAAGAAATTTGTGAACAGCCACAAGCTTTCCGAAAGACGTTACAGGGGCGTATTCAACAAGATCGAGTAAAATTCGAGGAATTGAACTTAACCCGAGCCCAAGTAGAACAGTGGAGGAAAATATACATCATCGCTTGTGGTACGGCTTATCATTCTGGTTTAGTTGGTAAACCTATGCTGGAAGAATTTCTAGGTGTTCCTGTTGAAGTAGAAATTGCTTCGGAATTTCGTTACCAGAATCCGCTGCTTGGTGAAAAAACATTGGCGATCTTTGTGAGCCAGTCTGGAGAAACTGCTGATACTTTGGGTGCTTTACGCCAAGCGAAAAATAAAAGGGCGGCCACTTTAGCGATTACGAATGTGGCCGAGAGCACGATTGCACGGGAAGCCGATTATAATCTTCATCTGGGGGCAGGACCGGAGATTGCCGTAGCTTCGACAAAAGCGTATACGACGATGCTGATTGTGCAATATTTATTAAGTATTTATTTGGCACAGGTAAAAGGGACAATGCCCGGGGAAAAGGCGGCAAGAATTTTAACTGCTTTGCAGGAACTTCCTGAAAAAGTTCAACAAATTTTGGACCGAAAGGAGTTATATCCGGAAATTGTTAAGGAAATAAAAAATGCCCGGAGTCTCTTTTTTATCGGGCGTGTTCTTGATTACTATATTGCCATGGAAGGCGCTTTAAAACTGAAGGAAACCTCCTATATTCATGCGGAGGCTTATGGTGCCGGGGAAATAAAACACGGCACGATGGCGATTGTGACGGACGAGACTCCGGTAATTGCTGTCGCTGTACAGAAAAGTGTCTATGAAAAGACGCTTCATATCGTTAGAGAAGTGGCGGCTAAAGGGGCTCCTGTTCTGGCTGTGGTTGAAGAGGGCGATACGGAGATGCAGAAATGGGCGAAGCAGGTTGTTTATATCCCTCAGATTGAAAATATGGTCAGCCCTGTTTTGGCGGTGATCCCGCTGCAGCTATTAGCTTATTATACAGCTGTGGCTAGAGGTTGTAATGTTGACCAACCCCGTAATTTAACAAAAGCGGTAACTACGGATTAAAAGAAAAAAATATTTTGTATATAAAAAAGCTGCTGCCTACGGAGTGGGAGTAGCTTTTGTTCTTAAGTTGTGTTTTTAATGAAAATTGTAAATTAATATGGTATAGTTAAAATATGGTTATGTTCTTAAATAGGGCAGGATGGTTTTTAAAAGTTTGTTTACTAATTTTAGCTCTTGGGATGAGCATTTGTGGAGCAAGGTCTTTGTTTCCTCATATTCATTAGTTTCCTTTGTTTTATAGAGGCTATGGGCATCATGAGTATAATAAGCCGGAGGCGTTCTTTGCCCAAAAATGAGGTAGTCTAAAGAAATATGTAAACAATTGGCGATTTTTACTAGAACATTAAGGCTCATTTGTCGTTCCCCCCGTTCTAGTTGACCGACATAGTAATCGGAAAGCTCGATAATTTCTGCGAATTTTTCTCGTGAGAGTTCCAGCATTTCTCTTTCTTCTCGTAATCTTTGTCCGACGGTCTTGGGATCTATTTCTATTTTAGCCATGCAGTTCACTCCTATGTTTAATCCTTCTCTTTAATACTTTATCTAACTTTAAGACATAGCTGAATTTGCAGCTTGCCTATGTTCATTATTTGCAACCTGCTAACATTTAATGTAGAATGATGACAAGCTTATTTTTAAGGAGTGGACAAAGTAAAGATGAGGTATAAAATTGAATTGGCAAGGAAGATTCTTTATAATGCCGCAGATATGAATGTGAGTCAGGAAATGCTTTTGAAAATCAGTCAAAAGCTTGATCAATATATTGTGGAGTATCTTCGTGAAAGTGAACTGCAAAAAGGTGATCTAGATGAAAGAAAAGAGGAATCAGGTTTTTTATGATTAGGTTTTTGCATCTGGCTGATGTGCACTTGGATACGGTTTTTCAGAATCGGGATCGTCAAAGGCGGGCTTTGCTCAGAGAGGCAGTACGGGAGGCTTTTAGGGCGGGGGTTGATTTAGCGCTTTCCTCCGGTTGCCATGCTTTCTTAATAGGGGGAGACCTTTTTGATAATCAGACCTTAAGTTTCACGACGGAAAAGTTTTTGCTTACAGAAATGGAGCGTCTTGCTCAAGGACAGGTACAGGTGTTTTATGCTGCCGGTAACCATGACCCTTCCGGCGGTAAAGATCGGGTCAAGCAGATCTGTTGGCCTGACAATGTCCATATTTTTGCTAAAGGTCTGCCTGATTCGTATCCGCTTCTTCATCGTACAGGGCAAACAATAGCCATGATTGTTGGGGCAGGGCATGAAGGTTCCAGAGAGAGCAAGAATTTAGCTAGTCTTTTTCCCCGGGCGCAGAAGCGTGATGTGCCTTATATTGCTTTATTGCATACTTTAGTTACAGGAAGCACTGGTGATCTTGAACATGAGCGGTATGCGCCTTGTACTTTGCCTGACCTTAAAGGTAAAGGTTATAGCTATTGGGCTTTGGGTCATGTGCATAAACGGGAGGTTCTTTCCGAAAATCCGTATATTGTCTATCCGGGGAATTTAATGGGACGAAATCCTCGGGAAACCGGACTTAAAGGAGCCTATCTGGTAGAGATTGATGATGATCGTCAGGTGCGCATGGAGTTCTATCCTTTGGCTCCGCTTTGTTGGTATG
>JAQVYD010000122.1 GCA_028709105.1 Clostridia bacterium | reverse complement strand
AAAAACTCCTCAACATCTCTTTATAGGCTAATAAATCATAAATAGAAAAGGTTTTTACCAAACGCTCCCCCATTTCATCTAAACTGTCCAGAAATAAAGTCAACCTTTCCTGCCCCAAAACAAAATTTCGTTCTTGTAAAACATCTTGGAAATTGTGCTGTAAGGAAGAATTCCGTTCAATTTTAGCTGAAGCGCTTGATTTCCCATCTCGTGACCGCAGATTTTTATCTACCTTTTTATTTTGTATCCGCATCTTTCTTTACACCCTATTTCTTTACACCCTGATCGTTTCTTCTATATCTAAAATAAAAATCATAGCTCCACCGACAGTAACCTCTAAAGGATAAGAAACGTACGCTTCAGCCATTCCCGCCAAAGAGGGAAGAGGCGACACTACTTGCTGCCGAGCATGACAAATCTCTCTTATTTTTAAAACCACAGGCTCCACCTGTTCGTCCTCAACCCCCATGAAGAAGGTCGTATTCCCTTCTCTTAAAAACCCGCCCGTACTAGACAATTTTGTCGCCCGATAACCTTCTTTAACCAGAGTTGCCAAAAGACTACCCGCGTCCTTGTCATTAACCACGCTAATTATAAGTTTCAAGACAAACCCTCCTTATTCCTTGTTATTTCTCTTGAAGCACAACTATCTTTTCGTCTGTACTTACTCCCTGCACCTTTAAATGATGACGAAGCACCCACTGCAAATATTCTAAATGTTGCCGCTCGATGAGCTGTCCCGGCCAAAGGCAGGGGATCCCCGGCGGATAGATCGTCAAGGCTCCGCCACAAATCCGCCCTACCGCTTCGTCAATTCGTCTACTCTCCTTTCCCTTATAATACACCTCACGAGGAGTCAAAGCCAAGTGAATTGGTTCTTCATAGATACAAGCCGGATAAGTCAAACTGCATAAAGGCTTTTTTCTTTGCTCCCGGGCAATTTGCCGTAAAGCTGTACCCACTTTAATCATATCCTCATAAGTATGACCAAGCGTAACTAAAAACAGCACCGAAAAATAATCACACATTTCGACAACGATACCCTGTTTTTTTCTTAACAGAACCGCTAATTCCCAACCCGTCAAACCGAGAGCAGCCGCAGAAACCAGAACTTTTGCAGGGTCATGATACCACCCCAACGGCAACTCTTCTTCAGGGAAAACACGATAACCGGAGATCTGCAGAATTTCCTTTCTTAATAAATCAGCTAATTCCCAAACCCTATCCACCAGGGAAGTCCCCTCTACGGTCATTTGCGATTGCACACTGTCTAAAGAGGCCAATAATAAATAGGAAGGACTTGTTGTCTGTAAAATATTTAAAGCTTCCCTCACCGGAGCAACAATTTTTTTATTATTCACATGCAGCATACTGGCCTGAGTCAAAGCGGATAAGGTTTTATGAGTACTCTGAACAACTACATCAGCTTGTTCTTTTTGTAAAGAAAGAGGCACCTTCTCCTGAAAAAATAAATGTGCGCCATGGGCCTCATCAACCACATGCGGCACCCCTTTGGCCTTGACCAAATTATTGAGGAAAACCGCATCACCCCCTATGCCCTGATACGTTGGCTGTACGGTAAGCACTAAATCAACAGCCTCATCTTCCGCTAACAAAGAGGCCAGTTTTTCCGGACAAACTCCCCAAGGAATTCCCCAAGTCTTCTCCATAAGCACAGGAGCAAGTAGGGGAGAACCACCACTTAAAACCAACCCATTTAATACAGAAATATGGGCATGACGGGGAATAAGCACTTTGCCCCCCGGAGAATTAAGCGCTAATAATGCTGCTTGCAAACCTACCGTAGACCCATTAACAAGATAAAAGGTTTCCACAGCACCAAACAAACCGGCGGCGAGACGCTGAGATTCCTGTAAACAACCACAAGGGTTTTTAAGATTATCCAAACCAGGCAATTCCGTTAAATCCATTGGGGCAAAGCCCTGCTGCATAAAACGCTGAAAGTTTTTGCCCATGCCCTTACCCTGCTGATGACCAGGTGTATGAAAACCTAAATAGCTTTGTTTTAAGTATTCTGAAATTTTTTCCAATAAAGGACTCTTTGACAAATATCTTCATTCCTATTTTTACCATTTTCTATCAGGACTACATTGCTAATCCATATTATTTAATTTTATCATAAGTTTTTCGCTTCGGCTAGAAGGTCTTAAAAACATATTTTATGATTTTTTTAACAATCTTTTAATTTACTTTTTAAACAAAATATGTTACCATATTTTATGTAGCACACGAATAATGTTACCCTATTTCGGGTCATTTTCGTATTAATGACATCATATTTAACAAAAACAGATCTTTATAATCAGGGGGGGAAACAAATGGTAACCAAATTGGGTATTAATGGGTTCGGTAGAATTGGGAGAATGTGTATGAGGGCCTCTTTAGAAAACCCCGAAGTTGAAGTTGTCGCCATTAACGGAACATCAAGTCCTCAAGCTCTTGCTCATCTCCTAAAATACGATTCAATTCATGGTAAACTAAATAATCAAATTGAAACAACAAACAAGGAAATAATTATAGATGGTCATCCTATTCATATTTTATCCGACCGCAACCCGGCGAACTTACCTTGGGGTGATTTAGGAATAGATATTGTGATTGAAGCCACCGGAAAATTCAAATCAGGTCAAGAGTGCCAAGTACATCTGGAAAACGGAGCAAAAAAAGTAATCATTAGTGCTCCGGCCAAAAATGAAGATATCACTATCGTTATGGGCGTAAATGAAAATAAATACGACCCGGCCAAACATCACGTTATCTCCAATGCTTCTTGTACAACTAACTGCCTCGCTCCTATTATTAAAGTTATTAATGATAGCTTTGGCATCGGCTCAGGTTTTATGACGACAGTACATGCTTTCACTACCGACCAACGCAGCCTCGACAATAGCCATAAAGATTTGCGCCGGGCAAGAAGCTGTGTCCAATCGATCATTCCTACAACCACCGGAGCAGCTAAAGCTATTGGCATCGTTATCCCTGAACTTGCAGGCAAACTCAATGGTGTTTCGGTTCGTGTCCCGGTAGCCAACGTCTCTTTAGTTGATTTAGTCTTAGAGCTAAACAAAGAAATAACCGGCGAAGAAATCAACAGAGCTCTGGAAAATGCCGCCAGAGGTTCAATGAAAGGCATCCTAGACTATTGCAGAGAACCTCTCGTCTCCGTTGACTTCTTAGGTGATAGCCATTCTGCCATTATTGATGCTCTTTCCACTATGGTTATCGATTCCCATCTGGTTAAGATTATGGCTTGGTATGATAATGAACGGGCTTATTCCTGTCGGGTTATTGACCTTGCCGCTTACATTGGCAAAAGTCTCCATACCCCCCAAAAACCTGATACTTCTCAAAAAGTAGCTGATTAATAAAAGAAAGGGGGAGAAAGTTCTTGACAGATACATGTTCAGGATGTCACGGAACCGGCAAGATTACTGTAGACTGTCCATACTGTCGCAGCTCAGAACCCTTTGAACATGAAGACCTTACTTCTGGTCATTGTCTCTGCTGTAATGACCATGGACATATAGAAGATCTATGTCCTATCTGTGAAGGAACAGGTTTAAGATTAGAAAAAATTGCTTTAAAAATATAA
>JAQVYD010000019.1 GCA_028709105.1 Clostridia bacterium | reverse complement strand
ATGGTGATTATGTTTTTGAGGTAGCTGAAGCTTATGTCATTAAGGATGGGGAAGCAATCTATCCTGTAAGAGGGGCTACGCTGACTGGGAATGGCCCGGAAACCTTAAGGTTAGTAGAGCTGGTAGGAAAAGACCTCGGTTTTACCATTGGAATATGTGGTAAGGAGGGGCAGGGGGTTCCTGTTTCTGATGCTCAGCCGACTATGGCTGTGCGAGAGCTTGTTGTCGGAGGTACAGGAGGAGAGTTTATTTCTGAAGATAAGAAAATTAGGCGCTTATGAGGAGTGGGGATTGAAAAAAGGTAAAGGAGAGAAAAATTCGATGGAAGATATAGCTTCCCAAGTACTAGATTTAGCGAAAAAAAAAGGTGTAGAGAACGCTGAAGTATTTTTATTGGACTCCAGAGAATTAACTATTGAAATAGCGGGGCAAGAGGTTGAAAACTTGAAACTTGCTGAGGAAAAGGGGTTGGGTCTGCGCGTAATTTCTCAGCATAGACTGGGTTACGCCTATAGTTCAGATTTATCAGAGCAAGCCCTAAGAAAGACAATAGAGAGGGCTGTTGATAATGCACGGTTAGTGGCAGAGGATGTCGCTTGGGAAGTAGCCGAACCAGGTAGTCGTTATCGCCACTTAGATCTTGATGATCAGGAGATTAGGCAAAAATCTCTCGAAGATAAAATATCTTTAGCTAAGGAGCTGGAAAAGGCAGCTTTAGCTTTTGATTCCCGGGTGAGGCAAGTAGAAAAATCTGTGTATCAGGATTCTTCCTATTGTGTTTCTCTTTATAATACGCGTGGTTTAAAAGGCAATTATCAGGGGGCTTATTGTGGTTTGTATGGGGTGGTAATCGGTCAAGAGGGTGAAGATGCCCAGACAGGTTTTAGTATGGATTTTAGTCTTAAATATAAAGAATTAAATCCTGTCAGAGTTGGTCAAGAAGCAGGGAAAAAGGCTGTGCGGATGTTGGGGGCACAAGCAATGCCCTCAGCCAAACTTCCGGTTGTTCTTGATCCTTATGTGATGACAGGCATCTTGGGGGTTCTGCAGACTGCTTTTTCAGGGGAAGC
Organism: Clostridia bacterium; assembly: GCA_028709105.1. Lineage (GTDB taxonomy): Bacteria > Bacillota > Peptococcia > DRI-13 > DTU073 > JAQVYD01. Next base: position 14,099 of record JAQVYD010000019.1, on the reverse strand, counting down.
GGTTTTGAAAGGAACATCCTTTTTGGTTGGTAAAGAAGGACAAAAGGTGGCCAGTTCTTTAGTCAAAATTATCGATCATGGAGCTTTGGAAGGACGGCTAGGCTCTTCCCCTTTTGATAGTGAAGGAATTTCTACCAGGGAAACGGTTTTGGTAAAAGAAGGTGAGTTACAAGGCTTTCTCCATAATCTTTATACGGCACGTAAAACGGGTGTTGTTTCTACCGGGAATGCGGTAAGAGCGAGTTATAAAGCGACTCCTGAGGTAGGGACTACTAATTTTTATTTAGAGAAAGGGAATATTTCCCGTCAGGAACTTTTAAGGGGAATTAGGCAAGGATTGTATGTTACTGAGGTGATGGGGCTGCATATGGCGAACCCCATTTCCGGTGATTTTTCTTTGGGAGCTTCCGGACTGCTTATCGAAAATGGGGAATTAACCAGACCGATCAAAGGTGTGGCGATTGCCGGGAACCTGCAAGATTTGTTGATGGGAATTGATGCTGTAGCCGATGATTTGACTTTTTATGTGGGGTCAGGGGCTCCGACGGTGAGAATTCAAGGGCTGGCGATTAGCGGAAAATAGTGAAAAGGACTAGGAAATTGATGATATTTATGATAAAATTTAGGGTAAATTTATAGATTAGTGTAGGTGTTGGCAATGTCTAAGGTTTGTATAATTCATGGTCCTAACCTTAATTTATTAGGGAGCAGAGAACCATTAGTATATGGCAAGATTACTCTCGAGGAGTTAAATAAGCAGTTGATTAGTTATGGTCAAAAGTTGGGGTTGGAAGTCGAAACTTTCCAGTCTAATCATGAAGGTGCTCTGGTGGAAAAGATTCAACAAGCAGCAAGTTATGATTATTTGGTGATTAACGCTGCCGCTTATACTCACACCAGTATTGCCATCAGGGATGCCCTTTTGGCGATAAAGATACCGGCTGTGGAGGTACATATTAGTAATATTTATCAACGTGAAGATTTCCGTCAGCAGTCTTTACTGGCTAATGTAGTGCAGGGACAGATTATCGGGTTGGGGGTGTTAGGTTATCGTTTAGCCTTAGATGCCGCAGCTTATTTTCTACAAGGGGGAAAAAGCATTGACTAAATTTTCTAAGGTTAAAAAATGGCTGCAGGAGAAAGATTTAGATGCTTTCTTGATTTCTAAACTTGTTCATTGTTTTTATTTAAGTGGTTTTACGGGGACGAGTGCTTGTTTGTTGGTTACTAATTCTGCAGAGAAGAATTTTTTGATTACAGATTTTCGCTATAAGGAGCAGGCAGAGGCTGAAGCAAAGGGGTATGAACTCATCCTTTGGGAAGGGTCTCTTGCTCAGACTTTAGCGAAACTTTTTCGGCAACATGGGTTAAAGAAAGTGGGCTTGGATCAAGACGAGATAACGTTAGGTACTTATGAAAGATTGAAAAAAGATGCGCCTGAGGTAAGCTTTTTCCCGTTACAAGACCCTTGTGTGGAACTAAGAAAAATAAAAACCGCAGAGGAGCTTGAATTATTAAAAAAAGCGATAGAAATTGGGGATAAAGCTTTTTTGCATATCTTGGAGTTTATTCATCCGGGATTGACGGAAAGAGAAATTGCTTTAGAGTTGGAGTTTTTTATGCGTCGCCTGGGTGGAACAAGAAATGCTTTTGAAACTATTGTTGCTTCCCAAAATCGCGCGGCGCTTCCTCATGGGGTGGCTTCTCAGCGGATTATTCAAGCCGGAGAACTTGTCCTGATGGATTTTGGTACTGTGTATCAGGGGTATCATTCTGATTTGACGAGGACTTTAGTTTTAGGTGAACCTGATGCTTCGCAATGGGAAAGATATAATCTTGTTTTAAAAGCTCAAGAAGCTGTTTTTCAGAAGATCCAGCCGGGGATGCGGGCTTGTGAAGCTGATGCTCTTGGGCGTAGTGTCATTGAGGAGGCGGGGTATGGGAAGAACTTTGGTCATAGTTTAGGGCATGGTGTAGGTTTAGAAATACATGAGGGTCCGAGGTTGTCCCCACGGGATGAAACTATTTTAGAACCGGGCATGGTTGTAACTGTGGAACCCGGCATTTATCTTTCGGGATGGGGTGGTATTCGTCTTGAGGATATGCTTGTCATTGTACCGGGTGGTTGTGAAAGATTAACGAGGTCACCGCAGGTATTTAAAGTATAAAAATTAGATGATTTATTGAGGAGGTAAAAGATGATTTCAACAACAGATTTTCGGACAGGATTAACTTTTGAATTAGATGGTGATGTAGTGCAAGTGGTAGAGTTCCAACATGTTAAACCAGGGAAAGGAGCGGCCTTTGTCCGTTGTAAATTGCGTAGTGTTAAAACAGGAGCTGTTGTGGAAAAGACTTTCCGTCCCGGAGAAAAATTTCCGAAGGCACATATAGATCGTAAAGAAATGCAGTATTTATATAAAGATGGGGACAGTTGGGCCTTTATGGACAATGAAACATATGAGCAAATATCTTTGCAGGAAAGCAATTTGGAGGATGCTCCCAAGTATTTAAAAGAAAACATGACGACAGGAATCCTTTTTTATCAAGGAGAGGTTATTGGGATGGACCTTCCTAAACAGGTAGAATTAAAAGTGGTGGAAACTGAACCGGGAATCAAAGGTGATACTGCGTCAGGAGGAAGTAAGTCTGCTACATTGGAAACAGGTGTTATTGTCCAAGTACCTTTTTTTATTAATGAAGGAGATGTCTTAATTATTGACACACGTACAGGGGAATATGTTAGCCGTGCTTAAGGCATAATAGTGTAATGAACTTTTAAGGGGGGGTAAACAATGAATGATTTAAAGAAGAAAATAGCTTATTTACAAGGTCTTGCTGAAGGGATTAATTTGGATAAGGGAAGTAATGAAGGAAAACTGTTTCTAGCGGTAATTAATGTGCTTGATGAAATGGTCATGACGATTGAAGGGATTTCTCTTAATCAGACGGAAGTGGAAAGTTATTTAGAAGCACTTGATGAAGATTTAGGTGACCTTGAAGACGATATTTATGGTGAAGATGGAGAGTATCTTGATGAGGACAAGGACGATGATGAGGATGAGGAGCAGTGTCAGTGTGATGAGGAAGAATGTGATTGTGGCAATTATCTTGAGGTCGTTTGTCCCCATTGTTTGAGTGTTATTAATTTTGAGCCTAGTATTTTGGAAGATGATGATGTCCCGGAAATAACCTGTCCCAACTGTGATGAGGTTATTTATGTCCATGATGATCACCTAGAGATGCAGGAAGAACAAGAAGAGGAATAGTTGGGAGATTAATGATGAGTAGTTTGCAGGAAACGCCTCGTGCCGATCGTCTCCATATCGCGTTATTTGGGATTACCAATGCCGGAAAATCTAGTATCATTAATGCTCTGACAGGGCAAGAGATTGCTTTAGTTTCTGAGGTTAAGGGAACGACAACAGATCCTGTGTATAAAGCGATGGAGTTACCTCCTTTAGGTCCTGTTGTGCTTATTGATACGGCGGGATTAGATGATCAGAGTGAGTTGGGAGAGCTAAGAAAAGGGAAGTCTTTGGAAGTACTAAATAAAACGGATGTAGCTATAATGGTATGTGATGCCGTAGTCGGAATTACTGATTTTGACCGCGAAATTTTGGGCTTGCTGCAAGAGAAAAAGATACCTCTTTTAGGTGTAGTAAATAAAATTGATCTGGTTACCGGAATTGAAGAGAAACTGGTGAAATATAGACAAGAATTAGGCATAAAGTTGCTTGGTGTTAGTATCAGCACAGGAGAAGGATTGCAAGAGTTAAAAGAAGCTTTAATGAGGATTGTGCCTGAAGAAGAAGCTAAATTAAAAATTGTCAGTGACCTAACTGCACCAGGTGATTTTGTGGTCTTAGTTATTCCGATAGATGAGTCTGCCCCTAAAGGCAGATTAATTCTGCCTCAGCAACAAACCTTGCGTGATCTTTTAGATCATAATGCTGTGGCGGTAGTAACGAAGGAGGAGCAACTAAAAGCGACTTTAGGAAATTTGCAAAAAAAGCCGCGTTTAGTGATTACCGATTCTCAGGTGTTTGAAAAAGTGTCTGCGGAAACACCGAAAGATGTGTGGTTAACTTCTTTTTCTATTCTTTTTGCTCGGCAGAAAGGCGATTTAAATGAGTTGGTTAAAGGCGCGCAAGCTGTAGAAAAATTGGGGGACGGGGATAAGGTTTTGATTGCCGAAGCCTGTACCCATCACCGTCAGTCTGATGATATTGGTACGGTAAAAATTCCTCGGTGGTTGCGGCAGAAAACAGGAAAGAATTTGGTTTTTGAATATAGCAGTGGCTATTCTTTCCCGGATAATTTGCGGGATTATGCTCTAGTTATTCATTGTGCGGGGTGTATGCTTAATCGTAAGGCGATGCTTTACCGAATTAGTCAAGCCCAAGATACTGGGGTGCCCATCGTTAATTATGGGGTTTTGATTGCTTATTTACATGGAATTTTGGGAAGAGCTTTACAACCTTTTGGTCAAATCTAATTTGTAAGCGTATTAAAAAGAAAAAATATTGTAAAAGGGAAAGAAGGGATAAAACCCTTCTTTATTTTTTTGCATAAAAGTAGAACTTGGACAATATATTATATTAGCTGTTCAAGTTGTTTTGAAAGGAGAGAAAAATAATGGCTAAAGTTTTTATTAATAAAGAAAAAAATAATGAGTGTTTATCTGGGATGGAAACTTCACCATTAACCATATCTTCTTTGACCTGGTTTCAGGCATTGTCTCCTCAACTTCAGGAACTAGTAAGTGAAGGGCTGCAGCCTTTTGTGGGAGAGATTGAAGAAATTCGGCTAAGAGTGAAAAGACCGGTTCTTTTTCGGGTGGGAACAAAGGAGATGACGGTAACGGCACAAAAAAAGTTTACTTTACAATTAGAGCAGGGTTATGTCATCACGAAGGAAGATCTGGAAAAAACCGTACAAATATTGAGTCAGAATTCTCTTTATGCGTGGGAAGATGAATTCAAAAATGGTTATCTTACTATTCCCGGCGGGCATCGCATTGGTTTTGTGGGGCGAGGTGTTTTAGAACAAGGGTATCTTAAAACATTGAAGGACCTTTCGGGTATAAATTATCGTATCGGTCGGCAGATTTTAGGTTGTGCTGATGATGTTTTACCTTACCTTGTGAAAAGGGAACAGATTGATCATACATTAATTATTTCTCCTCCGCAGTGTGGTAAAACTACTTTGTTACGCGATCTCGTCAGGCAAATAAGTACGGGAATACCGGAACTGCTTTTTCCCGGGGTAAATGTAGGTTTGGTAGATGAACGATCGGAAATCGCCGGGATGTATCAGGGGGAACCTCAGTTTCAAATCGGACTGAGAACTGATGTTTTAGATGCTTGTCCTAAAGCGCAGGGAATGATGATGCTGATCAGATCTATGTCTCCTGGGGTTATTGCGACAGATGAGATTGGCAAAAATGAAGATGTGGAAGCACTGTATCATGCTTTACAAGCTGGGGTAAAGGTAATTACGACTGTTCACGGCAGTAGTTTTGAGGAAATCAAAGCAAGACCTAATCTACAAGCCTTAATTAATTGGCGTTTTTTTGAAAAAATCATTGTTTTAAGCAGACGTAAAGGTGTCGGAACATTGGAAATGATCTTAGATGGAAAAAATTTAGAAAAGTTGAGATGAGTATGTTTAAATTATTAGGTGCTTTTTGTATAGTGGCTGGTTGTAGTTATTTAGGATTAAGAATTGCTAGTATTTATAGGAAAAGAACAGAATTATTCCGTTTTTTGCAAAATGGGTTGACTTTGTTGGAAACGGAAATAAATTATACCTCAACACCTTTACCTTTGGCTTTGGAAAGGGTCGGCCAAAAAATGCATAAAGATTGTCAGCCCTTGTTTATCAGGGCTGCCACTGTTTTACAGGAAAAAAAGGGTGTAACGGCGGCTGAAGCTTGGGCCGCAGGGGTGAGGGCTCTTGGCGGGGAAGTGCCTTTGACCAAGGAAGAAACGGAATTATTATATGTTTTTGGCCATGGGTTAGGTGGGTCTGCTAAAGAGGAACAAGTAAAGAATATTGCGTTGACTCGAAAACAGCTATCTCTGGTAGAAAAAGTTGCCGAGGAAGAACAAGTTAAAAATCAAAAGCTGTGGCAATATCTGGGGTTTTCTTTGGGAGCAGTGATCGTGCTAATTTTGATTTAAGAGAAGAGGAGAAGGTTTATGAAGGTTGAGTTGATTTTTCAGATTGCGGGGATCGGTATTCTGACCTCGATTTTTCATATAATTTTGAAGCAGGCGGGGAAAGAAGAATATTCTTTTATTGCTACTTTAGCCGGAGTGGCCATCGCTTTAATTATGGTGATTCAGCTCTTGGCTGAATTATTGGATCAGGTCAAAGGAGTGTTCTTTCTGTGATGGAGATTTTTCAAGTGGTGGGTATAGGGCTTACCGGGGCAGTTTTGGCTGTATATGTTAAGGAAAGTAATCGGGAGATCGCCGTTTTAATTAGTTTGGTCACAGGTTTGGTGCTGTTTCTTTATGCCCTCAGTAAAGTGGGGGCAGTAATTAGCATTTTGGCGGAATTAGCGACACGGGCGAATATTAATATGTTTTATTTAACGGTAGTTTTAAAGATTATGGGCATTGCTTATATTGCTGAATTCGGTGCTCAGATTTGTCGGGATGCGGGCGAAGGTTCTACGGCAACAAAGATTGAATTTGCCGCTAAAATATTGGTGATGGTGCTTGCTCTACCAATTATTATGGCATTAATGGAATCTGTTCTGCGGCTTTTACCTTGAGGTGGTTGAAGATGAAAAGAAAGATAATCTTTTTCTTAGTTTTAGGGAGTATCTTTTGTCCCTTAATCGCAAAGGCAAATCATCATGACGAACTCTCCTTTACGCCACAGCAAATAGTGGAAAATCAGCAGCAAAGTTTAGATCTTCGTGAATTAGAGGCATTTATGAGAGAAATCGATCAGGAGATTGCCTTAATCCTCCCGGAATTCTCCTTTTCACAAATAATAGAAAAGTTCAAAAAAGGCAACCTGGATTTTTCTCCACAGGAAGCCTTGAAAAAAATAGTTAATTATTTTTGGCGTGAAGTGGTTGTTAATTTATCTTTATTAGGCAAGCTTTTAGTTATTGCAGTGGTTTGTACAATTTTGCAGACGTTACAAGCGGCTTTTGAAAAAGGGACTGTAGCTCGGTTGGCTTATTTTATTTGCTTTTTGGCAGTGATTACTCTCGCCATTAGTTCCTTTAAGGTGGCGATTACTGCCGGTATCGCTACTATTGATAAAATGGTGGAATTTATGAAGTTATTGCTGCCGCTTCTGTTGGTTCTTTTAACGGCGGTGGGAGGGCTAACTACTACAGCTTTATTACAGCCGTTTCTTTTGTTTTTTCTTAGTTTCATGTCTGCTTTTACGCAAAAGATAATCTTCCCGTTGATTTTTTTAACGTCTGTTTTATGTATTGCCAATAATATTTCCGATGATTTTAAAGTATCGCGGCTTGTTGGTTTTTTTAAACAGATGACGAAGGTGGGGATTGGGCTGGTTTTAACCCTTTTTATCGGGGTAATCTCAGTAGAAGGAGTTGCGGGTGCTGTTGTCGACGGTGTTACGTTACGAACTGCCAAATATATGACGGGGGCTTTTGTTCCTGTCGCCGGTAATATGTTTGCCGATGCTTTAGATGCAGTAATTGGGGGATCTCTTCTTTTGAAGAATGCGCTTGGTTTGACCGGTGTTCTAGTCTTAGGAGCGATTATTCTTTTTCCTGTCATTAAGATTTTGGCACTTGCTGTGGTCTATCGTCTGGCTGCTGCTTTATTACAACCTTTGGGTGACTCTTTGTTAGCGAATACTTTAGAAGAAATGGCAGGATGCCTTTTCCTAACTTTTGCGGCGGTAGCTTCCGTGACCATCATGTTTTTTATGACGATTACAATTATTGTAGGTACGGCCAATTTTACGGTAATGCTTAGGTAGGTGTGTTTAAATGACTGTTTTAATAGATTTAGTTCGCCAGATTATGCTGATTATTCTTTTAACTACGTTTTTAGAGATGATTATGCCTTCTAGTAGTATGCAGCGCTTTGTCAAGGTTGTCATGGGGCTTTTTATTTTGCTGGCAATCTTAAATCCCATGCTAAAATTAATTAATCAACAGCAAGCTTTAGAAGCATTTGTTTGGCAACAGGAAGATCGACTACAGTTTAACAGTGTTTTAGAACAGGGGGAGCGTTTACAAAAAGTAAATCAAGATTTGTTTTGGGAAAATTATCAGCAAAAATTAGAGTGCCAAATGGAGTCTTTAATTAAGCTGGTTCATGGTGTTAATGAAGCCGAAGTACAAGTTAAGCTCGATCAGACAAGAGAAAGAGATCATAGAGAGTTATTGGGAGAAGTTATTGTTTTTATCGAGCGAAATGGGGAAGAAGGGGGAAGGGGGCTGGAGTTGATTAAACCGGAACAATTGCTCCAGGCAGAGATTAGGAAGCTGTTGTGTCAATATTTCGGATTAAAAGAGGGACAAATAAACGTTAGATTTATTTAGGTTGGAGGTGAAATTGATGAAGGGTTTTTATAAATCTCTGCTTGACCCAAAAGGGAAATTAGGGATTTGGGGTATTGTTTTATTAATAATTTTGGGAATTTCTTTAATGGTTGTTCCGGGGATGTTTTTAGGTAAAAAGGAAAATGCATTTCCTCCGGAAACACCAAGAGAATCTTCTGAAATAATCAATAATACGTCTTCTTCCTCTTCCTTAGTTAGTCTTGAGGAAGTTTTGGCCAGACAGGCGGTGAATATTTTAAGCCAAGTGGAAGGAGTGGGGCGTGTTGCTGTAGCTGTTAGTTTGGCGTCAGGGTCTGAACAGGATTACGCGTGTAATGTTACTAATCAAAAATCAACAATTGAAGAAAAAACTACAGACGGAGGGGGAAGAGTAACTAATGAAGTTAATGAAAAAGCAGAATATGTCTTGGTACAGGGGAGAAATGAGCCTCTTTTACTAAAAGAAAAAAGTCCACAGATTAAAGGCGTACTGGTAGTAGCAGAGGGGGCAAAAAATGTAGAAATAAAAATTCAATTAAGTAGGGCGGTTCAGTCCTTATTTGCTTTACCGGCACATAGAATAATAATACTTCCTAAGGAAGGTAGGGAATAATTATGACGACGATCTTTATTCGTTTTAAAAGTTTGTTGACCTTTGGATTGATGTTGTTGTGCCTGTCTTTTGTTTGGTTTGCGTTTACTTCTTCTTCTCAGCAGGAGAAAAAAACTGTAGCTGGGGAAGAGGAGCTTGCTGTGCTAGAAAAGCCTAAGGAGGTTATGGAGAAGGAAACAATTTCTGAACCTAGTATTACCATTGTTCCCGAAAGGGGAAATGAAATAACGGACAGTTTTTTCAGTGAGTATCGGTTAGAGAGGGAGAGAACGCGCAGCGAACAGATAGAGATATTTAATGAAATTATTAACAATCCTAATTCTAATGCGGAGGTACGTTTAGATGCTCAAAAAAAATTATTATGGCTGACCAATAATCTGGGGAAGGAAACTAAGATCGAAAGTGCGTTGCTGGCTAAGGGTTTTACTGATGCCGCAGCAGTAATTGAGTCTCCCACGGTAATGGTGGTTGTGCCTTCACAGGGATTGCGTCAGGATGAGATTGCCAGGATTGCTGACCTCGTTATGAAAATAACTGAATGTAAAATGGAGGATGTCGTTATTGTTCCTAAAGCTCCTTGATATTGAAGGAATTTACAAAAAGCACTTGCATTGCTTTTAAAAATAAATTATAATTAACACTGCAAAGGTCAGCGTGGACTAGGTTAAACGAATCACCAACGTTTAACTTGGCTACGGTGAATAAACAAGGAGGTGAAGATTAGCATGACATTTAGTCAGGAAAAGAAAAATGAAATTATTAACAAATATCGTCTCCATGAGCAGGATACCGGTTCTCCGGAGGTGCAGATTGCTCTTTTAACGGAGAGAATTAATTACTTAACGGAACATTTTAAGGTTCATACCAAAGATCATCATTCTAGGCGCGGACTTCTAAAAATGGTTGGTCAGCGCAGGCATTTGTTAAATTATCTTAAGGAAAAGGACTTAAATAGATACAGAACTCTCATTGAGAGTTTGGGTATTCGCAGATAAAAATAAGAGCGGTAAATCCGCTCTTATTTTTTAGTTATTTATCTTCTAAGGGAAGGAAATAATAAAAGCTGTGTAGAATTAAGTCTACATCTGGGCTTTAATAAATTAAAATGAAATAAAGGTAGGGAGGTTAAAATATTAAATGGAATATCCATATCCAATTTTAAGGAAGCAATTTGATTTAGCCGGAAGAAAGCTAGTTCTGGAAACAGGAAGGATGGGTAAACAGGCTGGAGGGGCAGTCTTTATTTGTTATGGTGATACCTGTTTGCTGGCAACAGCTACTTCCTCAGCTGAACCGAGGGAAGGAATTGATTTTTTCCCGTTAACCGTAGATTATGAGGAACGGCTTTATTCTGTAGGAAAAATCCCGGGAGGATTTATTAAAAGAGAAGGTCGTCCTAGTGAGAAAGCTATTCTTTCCAGTAGACTTATTGACCGACCGATTCGTCCTCTTTTCCCTAAAGGTTATCACAATGATGTACAGGTTGTGGCTACCGTGATGTCTGTGGATCAAGATAATTTGCCTGATGTAACGGCGATTAATGCTGCTTCTGCAGCACTCCATCTTTCGGACATACCTTTTCAAGAACCGATAGGGGCTGTTGTGGTAGGTTATGTTGCCGGTCAATTAGTTATTAATCCAACTGTAGAAGAAGCTGAAAAGAGTGAGCTTCATTTAGTAGTAGCAGGAACTAAAGATGCGGTGATGATGGTAGAGGCAGGAAGTAAAGAAATATCGGAAGAAATTTGTTTGGATGCAATTATGTTTGGCCATGAGAAAATTAAGGAAATAGTGCAATTTATTGAAGAATTTCGAGATGATGCTTTGAAATTAGGTTTGGCTAAGGAAAAACAGGTACCTGCTCTTTATGTAATTGATTCTGACTTAGAAGATGCCGTTAAAGCATATGCCGAAGAGTCTTTACAAAAAGCATTGATAAATAAAGATAAACAGGAACGAGAAGAAACTGTGAAAAAAATTAAAGATGATACTTTATTACATTTCTCAGAAATATATCCAGATAATCTTAAGGATATAAAAAATGTTTTAGAGACAATGATAAAGAGTTATATCCGAAAACTAATTACTGTGGATAAAATTAGACCTGATGGTAGAGCTTTGGATGAAATTCGGACAATTACTTGTGAGACGGGTGTTTTGCCAAGAACTCATGGTAGTGGTCTCTTTACAAGAGGGCAAACTCAAGCCTTAACAATTGCCACATTAGGGGCGATAGGTGATGAACAGATTTTAGACGGTTTAGGAGTGGAGGAATCGAAACGTTATATGCATCATTATAACTTTCCTCCTTATAGTGTAGGTGAAGCACGACCTATGCGCGGACCAGGCAGAAGAGAGATTGGTCATGGTGCTTTGGCCGAGAGAGCTCTTGAACCGATGATTCCCTCAGAAGAGGAATTTCCTTATACAATTCGTCTTGTTTCTGAAGTTTTAGAATCAAATGGGTCCTCATCTATGGCTAGTGTTTGTGGAAGCACCCTTTCACTTATGGATGCAGGAGTTCCTCTTAAAGCCCCCGTAGCAGGAATTGCGATGGGCTTAATTAAAGAAGGAGAAAACTATTCTATTCTTACTGATATTCAGGGGCTGGAAGATGCTAATGGCGATATGGATTTTAAAGTTGCCGGAACCAGTAAAGGGATTACGGCGATCCAGATGGATATTAAAATCGCCGGGATTAATAGAGATATTTTAAGAGATGCTTTGGAACAGGCTCGTAAAGGTAGAGCGTTTATTATGGATAAAATTTTGATGGCTATTTCGGAGCCTCGCTCTGAATTATCACCATATGCTCCTAGGATTATTACTATGACCATCGATCCGGAAAAAATTAGAGATGTCATTGGCCCCGGTGGTAAAATTATTAAAAAAATAGTTGATGAAACCGGAGCGAAAATTGATATTGAAGATGACGGACGTGTCTTTATTGCTGCTGTAAACGTAGAAGCCGGAGAAAAAGCTTTCCGCATGATTGAGGAGCTAACAAAAGAGGTTGAGGTTGGCGGAATATATATGGGTAAAGTTATGCGGATTATGAAATTTGGTGCTTTTGTAGAAATATTACCCGGGAAAGAAGGGCTTGTGCATATTTCCCAACTAGCGGAAGAACGTACTAATAACGTGGAAGATGTTGTTTCTATCGGCGATGAAATTTTGGTTAAGGTTACGGAAATTGATCGTCAAGGCAGGATTAATCTTTCCCGTAAAGAAGTTCTGCGTCAGCAAAACAATCTTAGCAAAGAGTCAGGTAAATAAGGTGCAATTAATTAAAACAATAGGTGAAACATACTAAAAAGAAAATGCGTGTGTGAAGTTATTATTGCACGCATTTTTATTTAATTTTGCGTGGAAGCTAATTATTTTAATTCACCCTGCATATAGATTATGGTAATAAATCATAAAAGGGGTGAAGAGAGAATGCACGTCTTTTTTATTAGTAAAAGGCGAATTGTTTGGTATTTAATCATTGTTTTGCTGCTGCTGACGAGTTTTGTTTTTTGTAGTAATTTTACGAATAAAACTGAACCGATGATCAATCCGATTTATATAGGTGATACGCAAGAAAAAGCTGTGGCTTTGATGTTTAATGTTGATTGGGGCGAAGAGGTTATTCCAGAATTATTACAAGTATTGCAAGAAAAGAAAGTTAAGGCAACATTTTTTGTTTCAGGAAGATTTGCTAAAAAATTCCCAGAAATTATTTTAAAAATTGCTAGTGAAGAACATGAGATCGGCAATCATGGTTATTCACATCCTTATCCTAATAAATTAACTTTGGAACAGAATATGGATGAGATTACTTCTACAGAAAAAGTTTTTCAGGAATTAAAAATAAAGATAGCTAAAATATTTGCCCCGCCCTATGGTGAACATGGGAAGGCAGTGTTGCAAGCTGCAGATTCTCTTGACTATAAGACAATTATGTGGACTTTAGATACAATAGATTGGCAGGATCCTTCTCCTGAAGTAATTTTAAGGCGTATCCTTCCTAAAGTTGATCATGGTTCTTTAATTTTGATGCATCCTAAAAACTGTACTTTACAGGCTCTGCCCACATTAATTGATTCTTTGCACAAGGAAGGGTATTTATTTAAAAAGGTAACAGAAATTGTTAAATAATAAATTAGCTAATTATAGCCATACTAATTTTAGAATTAAGGTTATCTTTTTTATTTCGTTTTGTTTTATCTTTACCCTGCTTTATGCGGCAAAGCCAGTATTTGCTTTACCAAGTATTAGTGCAGCCTCTGCTGTGGCTATAGATGGAGAAACGGGGGCGGTTTTATATCAAAAAAATGCTTTTCAGTTGCGGGCTCCGGCTAGTACCACGAAGATCTTAACCGCAATACTAGCTATTGAAAGCGGGCGTTTAGAGGAGGTTGTAACTGTAAGTAAAAATGCGGCTGCCGTGGGGGAGGCTTCTCTGCATCTGAGGGCTTTTGACCGGTTGGTTTTAAGGGAACTTGTGCATGGTGCACTAATTAAATCAGGGAATGATGCTTGTGTGGCTATTGCCGAACATCTTGCCCCTAGTGAAGAAGAATTTGTGGGCTTAATGAATTTAAAAGCACAGCTTTTGGGAGCTTATAATACTACTTTTTATAATACTAATGGCTTACCTCATCCGGATCATTTAACTACAGCTTATGATTTAGCTCTAATGGCACGGCATGCTTTACAAAACCCGATTTTCAGTAAGATTGTGGCGACAAAAGAGTATACAATGAAATGGACAAACCCCCCTAAATTAGTTTTCATTAAAAATACGAATCGGCTTTTGTGGTCTTTTTCTGCGATTACCGGTGTTAAAACAGGTACAACCGTTCAGGCCGGAAAATGTTTGGTGGCTTCGGCAAAATATGAGCAGCAGCAAATAATTGTCGTGGTGCTTAATTCGTTTGATCGTTACGGAGATGC
>JAQVYD010000018.1 GCA_028709105.1 Clostridia bacterium | reverse complement strand
GGCAATCTGTGCGCATGTTAAATCTGGCTCAAAACAATGTGACCGGTGCTCTTTTGGCTGGAGGATATGACCTCAGGGATGTTTATGCTCGGCTAGGTATGGCTCTTACCTGTGAAATTAATGGTAAATTATATTCTATACCCGGAAAAGAAGGGAAGCGGGGCGAGATTTTACTTAACGATAATCCGGTTGGGTTTAGTGAAGAAATAAAACAAGGGGATAATATTACTTTTATTCCCGGGGAAAAAGGTCAAGACGCTGTGATTACTTTTGGTGAATTATTGCAAGAACAGATCGGAACTTGTTTTGTTAATGGCCAAGAAGTAGAACTTTTACCTGTAATTAAAGTTGGAGATAAAATAATGTCGATCCGGGATTTTGTTCCGGATGGTTGTAAAGCTGAAATTGAAAACAAGCAGACTATTGAGGAGGTTTTACAAAAAGCCGGTCTGATTGTTGGTGATCAATACGTGATGGTTAATGAGCAAAAAATAAATCTTTTGGCAATAGCGGAAATTAATAAAAATGGTGAAAAAGCTCATTTTAAAGATGAGGTTTATCCCGGGGATAATCTTACTTTTGTAGAATCTCCGCAGATATATATCAAAGACTTGATCCCGGATGAGGTGATGACTCATATTGAAGTCACTGTTAATGACCATCCTGTAAAACTTAATTCTCTGCAGGTATGGTTGAATAAAATTAAAATAAATCCTCGCGAGGCCATCTTTTTAAAAAACGGGGATATTTTAGAATATCAAATCGAAGGACCTCTGTATAAACCGATTTTAGTAGATATTTTTAATGAAATAGATTTTTCAACAGTGCCGCCGCCGGGAAAGTCTAAACTTGTGTTTTTGCTTAATGATGTGGAAAGAGAATATACTTATCCTTTACAACAAGGGGATAGAATTCAAATCCGCTGGGAATAATGAATTAAGTTTTGGTCGGGGGTTGTTTTTCGAGGTGATTATGAAAAACAGGAAGGGCAAAGATTGCCTCTAGCGCCGGTTCAAGATCGCCGGAACATTTTTGTAATTCAATACGTGGAAGTTTTTGGGAAATTAATTGCCTATAGATTTGTTCTAGAGGCAATTCATTTCTTTGCAGTAGTTGTTTAAGTAAGGAATTTGTTTTGATAAGCAGATCCTCTATTTCAGGGATGTTTTGCTTAAAATGTTCTTCTTCGGCTTGACTTATTTGGATGATAATTTTAATAAGATGATCAATATTGGTGAGGATTTCCGTTTCGACCGACTTAGTGTTGATTGACATTAGATCACTCCCATAAAAAGGATAGTTCTACTAAATTTTTATGTAAAAGCCTCATAAAATAGACATAGTTTTTGTGAAAAAAATAAGTAAAGCCACTTGACCTTATTAGAGATATTTGTTACGATATAATTCGTTACGTTAAGAACGGGGTATAGCGCAGTTTGGTAGCGCACCTGGTTTGGGACCAGGGTGTCGGGGGTTCAAATCCCTCTACCCCGACCAAATAGTTGTCTAAATTCGGCCCGGTGGTCAAGTGGTTAAGACACGGCCCTTTCAAGGCTGCGACACGGGTTCAACTCCCGTCCGGGTCACCAATATTTATCAATATGCGGAGCTGTGGTGTAGTGGTCTAACATGCCTGCCTGTCACGCAGGAGATCGCGAGTTCGACTCTCGTCAGCTCCGCCATAGATATGCCGACGTAGCTCAATTGGCAGAGCAGCTGACTTGTAATCAGCAGGTTGCGGGTTCGAGTCCCATCGTCGGCTCCAATAAAATTCCGGAGGGGTACCCGAGTTGGCCAAAGGGGGCAGACTGTAAATCTGCTGGCACTGCCTTCGAAGGTTCGAATCCTTCCCCCTCCACCATTTATGTTTATTAATGTTGGGGCGTAGCCAAGTCGGTAAGGCAACGGACTTTGACTCCGTTATTCGTAGGTTCGAGTCCTGCCGCCCCAGCCATTTTGATTTAATAAGGAGATTTGTTGATGTAGGCGGCTGTGGCGGAATTGGCAGACGCGCTAGATTCAGGTTCTAGTGCTCGCAAGGGCATGGAGGTTCAAGTCCTCTCAGCCGCACCAATGTTTATAAGGATTTAACCTAAACATGAAAAAGGGTAAATGCTCAGCAAAACTTTTAGATAGAGAAAAACCACTCAACTTTAGTGGTTTTTGTTTTTAGGTTAATTGGGGAAAATATTAGGCATAGGGTTAGAAAACCTTAGAATAATTTGCTAAAAAACATTGACAAAAGCAAGCTGAGCAGGTACTTTTAATAAAAAGGAGGTTTTGCAGCATGAAAAACTTAAAAGGAACAAGAACGGAAAAAAATTTGTGGGAAGCTTTTGCAGGAGAGTCTCAGGCAAGAAATAAGTATACTTATTTCGCTTCTGTGGCTAAAAAAGAAGGGTATGAACAAATAGCGGCATTTTTTCTGGAAACAGCAGATAATGAAAAAGAGCATGCTAAATTACATTTGAAAAAACTAAATGGAATCGGGACAACGATTGAGAATTTGCAGGCTGCTGCCGGTGGCGAAAATGAGGAATGGACCGAGATGTATCCGCGTATGGCTAAAGAAGCTAAAGAGGAAGGCTTTGAGGATATTGCACGGTTATTTGAAGGAATAGCAGAAATTGAAAAACATCATGAGGAACGTTATCAGGCGCTGTTGAAAAATATTGAAGAGGGTTCTATTTTCCAAAAGGAGGGCAAGGTGTATTGGAAGTGTAGAAACTGTGGTTACATCCATGAAGCTGATGTAGCACCTAAAGTATGTCCGGTCTGTGCTCACCCTCAAGCATTTTTTGAAGTCGAAGGTGTAAATTATTAATTTCTAGTAAGAAAAAGGGCGTTCCCGCTTTTGTGGAACGCTCTTTTTAAGATTATTGCCTGGGAAATTATGTAAGGGGACTTTTGTTCACATGAGGGGCGAAATGGTTGTAGTATCTACATTTAGTGGCAAGGGTAGCAGCGAGGATCTGTGGTTTCAGTAAGCTCATCTGTAATAATATTACAAAATAGTTTATAAAGTGGCATTATTTAAAGCAATCATACATTATTGCGAAAATTAATTGACTTCACATTATCTTTATTATACACTATATATGTGTTAATAGAGCCTTTATTCAGGGGTATGGGATAAAGAGGATTTTTAATCGAAAAATGCTGAAATATAATGTATTTTGATGTCCTTGGATTATTTTTTTGATTTGAGTGAAAATAGAATAATCTTGAAAAAGTAGGGGTGTGGTCTCTGTGAAAAGGGTATTAATTGTTGATGATGCAGCGTTTATGAGATTAACTCTGAAAAATATTCTTGTAAAGAATGGTTTTGAGGTAATCGGTGAAGCTGTAAATGGAGCTATGGGTGTCAGTATGTATAAAGAACTGCATCCTGATATTGTAACGATGGATATTACAATGCCGGAAATGACAGGGCTTGAGGCATTAAAAGAAATAAAAACATATGATCCTAATGCAAAAATTGTGATGATTTCGGCAATGGGACAAGGCTCTATGGTTATGGAGGCTGTAGAGGCGGGAGCAAAGACTTTTATTGTTAAACCATTTAAAGAAGATTATGTAGTAGAAGTTCTTACTAAAATATCAACAATGTAGACAAAAAGACAGGGCGGTTTTTGTTTACATTATTGATATTTTTTTAATATTCTTTTCTAAAAATAACGGTTAATTGTGTTTTATTATAATTTTTATTATCTACTAGAACATATATAAGAAGGTGATTTGTATGGGAAATCAATCTGATAATGACTCGCTGTTAGAGATGTTCGTTTTTGAGACTACTCAATATTTAGAACGGCTTGAAGAATTAATTTTATCTAATGAGAAGTCTAACTGTTATACTCAGACTGTGATCGGTGAAATATTTAGGATTATGCATAACATTAAAAGCTCTTCGGCGATGATGCTCCTAACAGATATTTCTAAACTTGCTCATGCTATGGAGGATTTCTTTTTCTTTGTACGTGAAGAAAAACCTAAAGGTATTGATTACTCTGTTCTTTCCGACTTTATTTTAGAAGGTGTGGATTTTATAAAAGTAGAATTGCAAAAAATTAAGAATGGAGATACGACCGATGGTGATCCGGCACCTCTTATTAAGAATATCAAAGAATATCTTGTCTTAATAAAAAAGCAAAATAATTCTACCAAATTAATGCGGGCGAAGAAAACAACAAAAGAGCAACAATCGGATGATCTCCGCCAAGAGCAAAAAACTCTTCTTCCTGAAGCGAATGCTTTTAAAGCTGTTATTTATTTTCAAGAAGGCTGTGAGATGGAAAACATCAGAGCTTATCAGGTTGTACATCAGCTTAAAGGGCTTGCCTCAGAGATTTATTATCTTCCGGATGATCTTGTCGAAAATAATGATAGCGTGCAGATTATTCGTGAACAAGGCTTTGAAGTATTCTTTAAATCTGAGCAGACATATCAGCAGATCTTAGCTTTCTGTAACCAAAATATTTTGTTTAAGGAATTAGAGTTAATCCAGTTAGAAAATGACGATGAGTTTAAACAGTTTACAATTTCAGATAAGGTAGATTTGGATAAGGTTAATAAAATAAAATTAGAGGAATTTAGCGCGGAAATGCCGCAGTTACAGGAAAAGACAAGTGAAAAGGATGTTTCGTTAGTAATTAGACAGAGTATTATCGGTGTTAATGTCGATAAACTAGATAAGCTTATGGATTTGGTTGGGGAAATGGTGATCGCCGAAGCGATGGTGACGCAGCATCCGGAACTGAAGGGACTCGAATTGGATAACTTCAATAAGGCAGCCAGACAGTTGCGGAAAATCATTAATGAGGTACAGAATTTTGTTATGTCGATGAGAATGGTGCCTTTGGTTACTACCTTTCAAAAAATGTATCGGGTTGTGCGGGACATGTCTAAAAAACTGAATAAAGAGGTGGAATTGGAGATTATTGGTGGGGAAACAGAAGTAGATAAAAATATTATTGAGCATGTTTCCGACCCTTTACTGCATCTTGTACGGAATGCCATCGATCATGGGCTTGAAAGTCCGGCTGAAAGGAGAAAAAAGGGAAAAGCAGAAGCGGGTAAAATTACTTTGGAAGCCCGAAGTGCAGGGAACGATGTTTTGATTGTGGTTAGGGATAATGGGAAAGGGCTTAATAAAGAAAAATTAATGAAACAAGCAAAAAAGAAGGGGTTGCTTCGTAAACAGGAACACGAGATGACAGAGAGGGAAATATATAATCTTATTCTTGTTCCGGGCTTTTCTACTAAAGAACAGACAACAGAATTTTCCGGTCGTGGCGTAGGGATGGATGTGGTAACGAACAATGTCGAAAAAATGGGCGGTGATGTCCTTGTTGACAGTGTTCCTGATGAGGGGACAACGATAACCCTTAAAATCCCGCTTACTTTGACGATTATAGATGGAATGAATATTAGTGTGGGTGAAGCTTGTTATACAATTCCGATTAATACAATCAAAGAATGTTTTAAACCCAAAGAAACTGAGATTATTATGGATCTTGATGGGAATGAAATGATTATGGTAAGAGGACAATGTTTTCCGATTGTCCGTTTATATCAATTATATCAAGTGAAAACAGAGATAACTTGTTTAACTGACGGCATACTTATGATGGTTGAAAACAATGAAAAAATGCTTTGCCTTTTTGTAGATAAGCTTCTGGGAGAACAGCAAGTAGTTGTGAAGACTTTACCAAGTTTTATTGGAAGTACAATCAAGAAAAAGGGGTTGGTGGGCTGTACTCTTTTGGGTGATGGTAGTATTAGTTTGATTCTCGATGTTGCAGGATTCTTCTGATTTTAGTATGTGATAAATTTATTAAAGGAATTGGTAAAGTTGGCGATGAAGTGAAACTTTTGATTGACTGTGAAAAGTTACTTAGTCAAGAGGATACGGAAAATTTAGATAGCATTTAATGTAGAATAGGAATTTAGCAAAGACGGTACTTTAAAAACTGCTATATTATGTCGGCTGTCTACAGAAAGGAGTAAATAAGAGTAGTATGACGTGTAATAAGATTCGGGTTTTAGTAGTGGATGATTCATTAGTTTCCAGAGAGCTTATTGTTAGGGGCATTTCTTCTGACCCGATGATCGAGGTCGTGGCTAAAGCGATTGATCCTTTTGATGCCCGGGATAAGATTTTGCAATATAAGCCTGATGTGATGACTTGTGATATAGAAATGCCGAAAATGAATGGGATTGAGTTTATCCGCAGATTGTTACCACAATATTCGCTTTCTGTTATTGTGGTAAGTACAATCAGTGATGCGGTGTTTAATGCTCTAAATGCTGGGGCCGTTGACTTTGTAGCTAAGCCTAATGTTCAGTCTGTAAAAAGTGTGGAGAGTTTTATTAAGGAGCTTATCATTAAAATCAAGATAGCTTCTATAGCTAAGGTTAGTGAAGTAAAGGGCAGCAGTATTTCGACGATATCCGGCAAGGCTAATTCTGTAAATGAAAAGAAAATAATCGCGATCGGGGCTTCTACAGGTGGTACGGAGGCGATTACCCGTATCTTGAAAGCCTTGCCTTCCTCAATCATAGGTCTAGTGATTGTTCAGCATATCCCTCCGGTTTTTTCCAAGATGTTTGCGGAGAGGTTGAATAGTTCTATGGCATTACAAGTAAAGGAAGCTCAGACAGGGGATTTTATAGAGCAGGGCAAAGTGTTAATTGCCCCTGGTGATCAACATATGAGAATCAAGAAAATCGGTGATCTGTTTAAGGTAGAATGTTTTCAAGCTGCCAAGGTGAACGGTCATTGTCCTTCGGTAGATGTTCTTTTTGAGTCTGTCGCTAAAGAAGCCGGGAACGGTGCTATTGGCATTATTTTGACAGGAATGGGTTATGATGGGGCGCGAGGTCTATTAGCCATGAAACGGAAAGGAGCCAGAACGATAGGACAGGATGAAGATTCCTCTGTAGTATATGGGATGCCCAAGGTTGCCTATGAAATTGGGGCTGTCGAGAAACAAACAGCCCTTGAGAATATTCCCAGGGAGATTTATTCGATACTGAACGGGGAAAAATAAGGAAACACGACGAGGAAGAAGCTATCGAGATTGATTTAAGCGATAAAGAATTTGGTAAGTATTAATAAAAAGTGAAGGAGGGGAGAATTGCTAAAAAGTTCTTTCCTTACTTACAAAGTTGGTGAAGATATTGTTAGAAATTACGGGAAAAGAATTTCGTCAATTAGCTGATTATATAAAAATTAACTATGGGATCAATTTAAAAGAAGAAAAAAAAACACTTATTGTCAGCAGACTTTATAAAGTGTTACAAGAGAAAAACTTTAAAAGTTTTTCGGATTATTATCAGTATATTCTTTCCGATCAGAGTGGGAAAGCGGGAATGGAGCTGATTGATCGGATCTCTACTAATCATACTTTTTTTATGCGTGAAGCTAATCATTTTGATTATTTTCGGGATTATGTCTTGCCTTTTCTTGCTAAGACGAATAGAGAAAAAGATTTAAGAATTTGGAGTGCCGGATGTTCTACAGGTGAGGAACCGGTTACCCTTGCTATAATTATTGATGATTTTTTCGGGACGGAAAAGAGATGGTGGGATACAAAAATATTAGCCACGGACATCTCGAGTAAAGCGCTGGAGATAGCGAGAAAAGGTATTTATGAAAATAAAAGTCTTGCTAAACTCCCTCTTAATTGGCAAAGACGGTACTTTAAAAAAAGGGATGCTCATACATCTGTTCTTGTTGATGAGCTTAAAAAGGAAATAATCTATAGAAAGTTTAATCTTATGGAGAAAACATTTTCTTTTAAAAGAAAATTCCAGGTGATTTTTTGTCGAAATGTTATGATCTATTTTGACGATTTAACCAAAACAGAGTTAGTGAGAAAGCTCTATGAGGCGACTGATTCGGGAGGATATCTTTTTATTGGTCATACAGAAGCATTAAATCGCCAGACAACTAAGTACCGGTATATTATGCCGGCTGTTTACAGAAAGGAGTAAAGGGGGCGGGGTATGGACTTTTTTCGGTAATGGCAGAAATAATTAGATTTTCAATCTTGCGAGGCTTTTCTGATTTGGGTATATCCTGAATATTTTGAGTGAAAGGAGTTGGAGGCATGGAAAATAATGCGCGTATCCAAGATTTATGGGAACAAGATGAAGATACCCAAAAAGATAAATATTTAATTTTCTTTTTGGGTAAGGAGTTTTACGGCATTGAGATTAAGTATGTTATTGAAATTATTGGGATTCAGACTATTACCGAGGTCCCCGGGCTGCCGCACTATCTTAAAGGGATTATTAATTTAAGAGGCAAAATTATTCCTGTGATGGATGTGCGGGAACGTTTTAAGAAAGTATGTAAGGAATATAATGAGCGGACATGTGTGATCGTCATCGAGATTAACCATCTTTTTGTAGGGCTGATTGTTGATCAGGTCGCTGAGGTGCTTTCTATTCCCGAAGAAGAAATTGTTCCTCCGCCGGAGGTAACCGATAGTGAAAACAAATTTATTAAGGGAATAGGGAAAGTTGGTGATGAAGTAAAGCTTTTGATTAACTGTGAGAAGTTGCTTATTAATGAAGAAATTATGGAAATTAAAGAGATAAGTAAATAAAATAAGAAAGGATGATTAAATTTATGAAGGAACTACGAGTTGGTAAGAATATCGGCATTAAAGGCAAACTTGTTTTCGTTATCACCCTAGTATTAATTATATCTTGTGCCACAATCAGTATTTTTTCATATAATAAAGCGTTTGATGATATGGATAAGGTCAAAGAAACTTTACTACATCAGAAATTGCAAGGTGATATCAATTCAGCACAGCTATACATTGGAAAATACTTTGGAGAATTAGGATATGACCAAGGTATATTGAAAGACTGTAATGAGGTAAGTATTGATGGAAGATATGAAATGGTTGATGCCATACAGAAAGATTTAGGTAATGTTGCTACTATCTTTGTCAAAGAAAATGATGATTTCAGAAGAGTAATTACTAATATAAGAAATGAAAATGGGGAAAGAGCAATTGGTACATATTTAGGTAAAGATAGTAGTGCTTATAGTGATGTCGTCAATGGAAAGTTATATATTGGTCCGGCAAACATCTTAGGAAGTGAGTATTTAACAGCTTATAACCCCATAAAAAACAAGCAAGGCGAAACTATCGGCATTATGTTTTTAGGAATTGCTAAAAATGAAATTATGATGATGATGGAAGAATTCACATCAGATTTATTAAATGCACTTATTCTTATCGCGATAATAGTAATATTAATAGCTGTTTTAATAGTATATCTTTTGGGGAACTCTTTTGTTAACCCTATCTACAAACTTGTGGATGCCTCAAATAAATTAGCACAAGGAGATTTAGATATTGATATTGATATATACAAAAAGGATGAAGTGGGTAAGCTTGCCGATGCTTTTAGGAGAATGGCCGATAGTTTTAACGAAATTATGACGAATATTAATTTTTCTGCAGAACAAGTGACCTCAGGGGCACAAGAGATTGCCGCTTCCAGCAATGCCCTTTCCCAGGGAGCAACGGAACAGGCCAGTTCTATAGAGGAATCAACCGCGTCGATTGAAGAAATATCGACACAAACGAAACAGAATGCGGAAAATGCAAATGTCGCCAATGAATTGGCGGAAAAAGCTAAAGAAAATGCTCTGGACGGAAATAAGCAGATGGAGAGAATGCTTAAGGCGATGGAGGAAATTAATGTTTCTTCCAATAATATTTCGAAGATTATCAAGGTAATTGATGAGATTGCTTTTCAAACTAATCTCTTAGCTTTAAATGCTGCGGTAGAAGCTGCTAGGGCGGGTCAGCACGGGAAAGGTTTTGCCGTGGTGGCGGAAGAAGTGAGAAATTTGGCGGCTAGGTCGGCCAATGCGGCGAAAGAAACAACCGCGATGATTGAAGAATCGATTAAGCGGGTTGAGGGTGGTACGAAGATGGCGCATGAAACTGCAGCAGCACTAGGTGAGATTGTGGAAGAAGCAGATAAAGTAGCAACCCTTGTCAGTGAGATTGCCGCAGCCTCTAATGCCCAGGCTTCAGGAATTGCCCAAATCTCTCAGGGGTTGGCGGAGGTTTCACAGGTAGTGCAAACCAACTCGGCTACCTCTGAAGAAAGTGCCGCGGCCAGTGAAGAACTTTCCGGTCAGTCCGAGCTTTTAAAAGAACAGGTCAGTCGGTTTAAACTGCGTCAGAGCAATTATCATAGGGAGGATGAGCACTTAAATCCCAAATTATTGAGTGCGCTTGAGCAGATGACGGAAAAGAAAAAATTTCCGGCTCGTTCGGCCAGGAGAAATTCCAGAGAGGAAGAAGCTATTGAGATTGATTTAAGCGATAAGGAATTTGGCAAGTATTAGTCGTAAACTAATTTTTCTTGCAGAAAAATTCAGTGTTTTTTAAGAATTTAATTAGGGGGTTGCAAGGAGAGTAGTGTCTATGTTAAGATAAGACATATTTAGAAAAATATATTCAGATGAGAGGAGCGAGTTAGAGATGAGTAGAGCGGAGCTGACCAAAATTATTTTACCGGAGGAGAAGATTCCTAAGTTTTGGTATAATGTACAGGCTGATATGCCTAATCCTCTGGCACCGGGATTACATCCCCAGACGAAAAAACCCCTTACCCCGAGTGACCTTACCCCTATTTTTCCGATGTCTTTGATTGAGCAGGAGGTATCTACGGAAAGGTATATTGAGATTCCGCAAGAGGTTAGGGAGATTTACAAGCAATGGAGACCTTCTCCTTTGTTTAGGGCACGACGGTTAGAAAAAGCCTTGGATACCCCTTGTCGAATCTATTATAAATACGAAGGGGTAAGTCCGGTAGGCAGTCATAAGTTAAATAGTGCGATTCCGCAAGTGTTTTTCAATAAGGTTGCCGGAATTAAAAGGCTGACTACGGAAACCGGTGCCGGACAGTGGGGGACAGCCCTTTCTCTGGCTTGTAAGATGTTTGGGTTAGAATGTATTGTTTATATGGTCAGGATAAGTTTTCAGCAAAAACCTTATCGGCGTTTGTTTATGGAGACTTATGGAGCGCAATGTATTCCCAGTCCGAGTGAAAAGACAGAGATTGGGCGAAAAATATTGTTAGAATATCCGGAGACTCCGGGAACATTAGGTATTGCTATTAGTGAAGCGATTGAAGATGCGGTACAGTGTGCAGAAACTAATTATGCTTTAGGTAGTGTTCTTAATCATGTTTGCTTACATCAATCAATTATTGGTCAAGAGGTAAGGTTACAGCTGGAAATGGTTGAAGATTATCCTGATGTGGTCATTGGTTGTTGTGGTGGCGGCAGTAATTTTGCCGGGATTGCTTTCCCTTTTGTTCCGGATAAATTAAAAGGTAAAAAGGTTAGACTTGTTGCTGTAGAGCCATCAGCTTGTCCGTCACTTACGAGAGGGAAATTTGCTTATGATTATTGTGATATAGCTGGTTTAACACCTCTTTTGAAGATGTATACACTAGGGTCTAATTTTACTCCGGCAGGAATTCATGCCGGCGGCTTGAGATATCATGGTTGTTCGCCTTTGCTTAGTCAGCTTTATGCTGACGGGCTTTTAGAGGCTAAGGCGGTAAAACAAAAAGGTGTTTTTGAGGCGGCCGTTCTTTTTGCTCAGACGGAAGGGATTGTGCCGGCTCCTGAATCGGCCCATGCGATTAAAGCAACTATTGACGAAGCTTTAGCAGGCAAAAAAGAAGGAGTGGCGAGAAGTATTGTTTTCAATCTAAGCGGGCATGGGCATTTAGATCTTACTGCTTATGAAAATTATTTTTCGGGAGTAATCAAGGATGTCGTGATCTCTGAGAAAGAAATACAGGAAAACTTTAAAAGGTTACCTGTCATAAATTAAGCCAAAGTTAATGTAAGAAGGTTCGAAAAAAGGGGCTGTCTTAAAAATTAAATTTTTGAGACAGCCCCTTTTTTGTCTTTTTTTAGTTTTTGAGGGTAATATTTATGCTAAAATAGGATAGGTGTATTTTTTTATAGATAAATTTTGTTGATTTATATCGAAAATAACGTGTTGAGAGGAGATTGGTTATGAATATTCAATTTTATGGTGCTGCGGGAACAGTAACCGGTTCATGTTTTTTGGTAACAACAGAACAAAAAAAATTTTTGGTTGATTGTGGTTTGTTTCAGGGTTCCAAAACTTTAAAAGAATTAAACTATGGTCCTTTCCCTTTTGCGCCGGAAGAGATTGATTTTGTTTTATTAACACATGCTCATGTTGACCATTGTGGATTAATTCCCAAGTTGTATAAAAAGGGGTTTCGCGGTCATGTTTTTACTACGAAAGCTACAACGGAGTTATGTAGTGTGGTTTTACCCGATAGCGGGCATATTCAGGAAATGGAGGTTGAACGGAAAAACAGGAAATTGTCCCGTAGCGGAGGAGCCTTGTTAGAGCCTATTTATACGGCGAAAGATGCGAGAGATTGTCTGCCGTTTTTTAAAAGTTATCATTACGAGCAGCAGTTTGAGATAGCCCCCGGGATAAAAGTTAAATTTTATGATGCCGGTCATATTCTTGGTTCGGCGATGATTGAGTTGTTGATTAGGGATAAAGGGATAGAAAAGAAGGTTGTTTTTACGGGCGATATTGGGAATACAGATACGGCGATAGTGGAAGATCCTACTAAAATAAAAGAAGCTGACATTGTGGTGATGGAATCAACTTATGGAAATCGTTATCATTTAGAAACAGAAGATAAGTTGGAGGCTTTGGCCAGAGTAGTAAGGCAGACCATGCTTAAAGGAGGTAATTTGGTTATTCCTAGTTTTGCTGTAGAAAGGACACAAGACCTTGTTTATTATCTTAAAATAATGAAGGAAAAAGGTCAAATCCCTCCTGTGGATATTTATATTGATAGTCCCATGGCTGTAGAAGCGACAAAAGTATTTATGCAAAACCCTGAATGTTTTGATGAAGAAGCTTCTATAATGATAAAAGGGAAAGGTGCAGAGGCACTTTTTACAGGAGAGGATATCCATTATGTTCTTTCGACAGAGGATTCTATTGCTTTAAATAAAATCAAAGGTGGAGCAATCATTATTTCCGCAAGCGGGATGGCTGATGCCGGCAGAATAAAGCACCACCTTAAACATAATCTTTGGCGTCCCCAATCTACCGTTCTCTTTGTTGGCTATCAAGCAGAAGGAACTTTAGGCAGAAGAATTTTAGATGGTGAGAAGAACGTAAGAATTCATGGTGAGCAAATTGCTGTTAATGCTACTGTGGAAAGGATTGATGATTTTTCCGCCCATGCTGATCAGGAAGGCTTATTAGAATGGTTGCAGGGTTTTGAAAAAACCCCTAGACAGATTATTCTCGTGCATGGGGAAGAGGAAGCATTAGGGGCTTTGCAGAGATTAATTGCCAGCGAAATGAAAATTCAGGCGAAAATCGCTGAATATGGTATGATTTGTGATTTTGAGTTTGAAGAACCGGTAATGGAGAAAATAGAAATTCCTTCTGTAGCAGCAGTTTCTACTGTTTTAGAACCGAATTTAGTTCAGGCGTTTATGATTATCAAGGAAAATATACTTATTCAATCGAAACAGCCAGGGAGTGATACGAAGATTTTACAGCGTTTATTGGCACAGCTCTCTGAAATAGAGCGTGAACTCAAGAAGGTTAGTTAAAATAGTAAAAGAATAAACTCGGAAATAAAGAAAAATAGATTTAAGTAAAAAAATTGACGATATTTGATGATAACAAGTATAATATAGAATGGGTGATCACGGTTTGAGGAGGCAGAGTCGTGAGGGTTGAGAAGATAGATGGTGTGCTTTGGTCGAAAATGTTAATTGCTGCCAGTGCATATTTAGAGGAAAGAAAACAAGCTGTTGATGAATTGAATGTTTTCCCGGTGCCTGATGGTGATACAGGTACAAATATGAGTTTAACGATGGTTTCGGCTGCTAAAACATTGTTGGATAATAGGGAACATAATCTTGAAAAGGCAACTAAATTAATGGCTCATGGTGCTTTAATGGGGGCAAGAGGAAATTCGGGGGTTATTCTTTCTCAGCTTTTAGCGGGTTTTGCCAAAAGTACGGAAGGTAAAAAGGAAATTAATGCTCTGGAATTTTGTCAAGCTCTTGCTGTATCCGTGGAAACAGCGTATAAAGCGGTCATGAATCCTGTGGAAGGAACTATTCTTACTGTTTCCCGAGAGGCTTCAGAAGCGGCGATGAACGAATTAGAGAATGGAGATGATTCGCTGAATTCTGTTTTTCAGGCGGCTTATCATGGAGCTTATGAGGCTTTGCAGAAAACGCCTTTAATGTTACCTGTTCTGCAACAGGCAGGTGTCGTAGATGCCGGCGGTCAAGGTCTGGTTTATATTCTGGAAGGGATGTTGACAGCCCTTGATGGTGTTTTGTTTAAGGAATTAATTATTTCTTTCCCTCCTCTCAATATTGATAATAAAGAAACTGCTTTTGTTGAGAAAAAAGTTTTAACCTATCAGTACTGCACAGAATTTATTTTAAAGAAGAAGGACAAAGAATTGCCTTTGCAAGAGATTAAGGCTTTCCTTGCGGATAAAGGTGATTGTTTGCTTGTTGTTGGTAATAGCGAAACAGGGAAGATCCATATTCATACTAATTTACCCGGTAAGGTTTTGGATTATTGTACTGGGTTAGGGTCTCTGCACCAAATTCAAATAGATAATATGAGTGAACAGAGTGATGAGATGAGCATAAAAGGGGAAGCGATTAAACGCTTGGGAATTATCACGGTATCTTTTGGTTCCGGTTTAAATGATGTTTTTAGAAGTTTGGGTGTAGATATGGTGATTAATGGTGGGCAAACGATGAACCCCAGTACGCAGGAGTTTATTAATGCGATAGAACAAGTAATGACAGAAGAAGTAATAATTTTACCTAATAATAAGAATGTTTTTTTAGCGGCGGAGCAGGCGGCGAATGTAGCTTCTAAACCTACGCAGGTGGTAGCTACGAAAACGATCCCTGAAGGCATTGCTGCTTTAATGGCTTTTAGTGCGGAAAGTGATCTGGAGACTAATAAAAGTAAGATGGAGGATGCTTGTAAACAGATGATTACTCTAGAGGTAACTTATGCCATCAGGGATGCACAATATGAGAATCATCTTATTAAGAAGGGGCAGATTTTAGGTCTTGGTGAAGGGAAATTAGTGCTCACAGGTAGTAAGATTGAAGATGTTGTAGAACAATTAATTAATCAGTTTTTGCAACCTAACCATGAACTGATTACGGTATATTATGGCGAGAACATCCAAGAGAAAGATGCTGCGGAAATGGTTGAAGCCTTGTCACAGAAATATACACAAATTGATTTTGAACTACATTATGGAGGTCAGCCTTTATATTATTATTTAATTTCTCTTGAATAGAAATAAAGTTTATTTT
>JAQVYD010000121.1 GCA_028709105.1 Clostridia bacterium | reverse complement strand
ACTTCTACCGCGTCGATTAAGGGGTCATCAAAACCGCAAGCATCCTGAAAACTTCCGTCAGATTGTTGTTTATCTTTTAACCAAGCAAGCCCTTTATCTATAGCCCCTTGAACGGTCGCCAGTTCTTCTGCCTTATCCTCAACAAAAGACTTTAAATAAGTCAAGGCGCGTACGGCTTGCGCTGTCGTTTGAAAATCTTGCCACGTATTCGTCCAAGCACCCGAACTTTTATCCTGACTGTCTAAAATAAAAGTAATAGCCATAGCTTGATCAAATTCTGCTAAGACCCCTGCTCGCCCTAAGACGGCAAAAGCAGGTAAATCACTAAAGGCATTATTATCAAAGGAGCCATTCCCCTGTTTATTCTGCCTCTCCTTTAAGATCGTGAGTAATTGCCCTGCTTTCTCAGTCTCTCCCCACTCTTTCGCCAGTATATATTCATAGGCTATTCGCTTCGCCGAAGAAGAGTTCTCATTTGCCAATGTAGCATCAACTAAGGCCAAAAGTTCCTCTTGAAAGCTTTTGTCCCCTTTTTGCCAATCTTCCAATCCTACACCCGCCCCGGCCAGCACATAGCCGTCCACCGCGCCGAAGTTACCCCAGCCGCCGTCTACCGCTGTCCCGGTCGTATACAAATCATAGTTATTACGTACCGCCTGTTTGACCAAACCGTCAAAAGGCTCAGCGGCTAATACTGCTCCTTGATTTCCCGGCAACAACACCGGCGATAAAAACAAACTCATTACCGTAAAGATAACCAGTAACATTAACCTTGCTAATAATTGCTTAGTAGCTTTTCCCCTAAACACATTCATTCTGCCTTTCCTCCTCAATTCTTTTTCCTAATATAAAAGTACAACCTAAAAAAGAAGCCTTAGCTCCTCATAACGAGAAAACTAAGGCTCTGTTTTTTCCCAAACAGTATGCATAGGCACGCCTCCCTCCCTCGCGAAGGTTTCTTGCGGCAGTAACAGGCAGGTCTCCTGACTTGTGGTTTTATTAATTCCTTATCCTTCCCGAAAAGTCCGGTGGATAAAGGATTTTTCCACTTACAGTGGCGCGGCCGTCCGAGACTCTCACTCGGTTCCCTATTCTCCCCTCAAAAAAGCGGGCACCTACTACCATCATCTTATCTATATTTTTTCTTTTTACTAATTAGACCACCCTTGCTTTACCATCGAAGTTAACACGTTCCCCCCGGCTTGTCAAGTTAAACTTCAAATCTGCAAATAATCAAACAGTTTCTCCAATTCCGAAGAAAAGAATATCCCCTGCACAAACTGACCCAAAGCTGCCATCTTCTCATAATTTAAACCGCCAGCCCGATCAAGGGGTGTATGGTTATTCTCCAACCAGTTCTCCGCCAGGAAAGTCACCGCAGGAACCTCCCTTTCCAGAAAAGCCCGATGATCACTACTATGCATTGTCTCCAACTGCCCCACTAATTCCAAAGCTGAATAATTTAATCCGCTGACGGAGAGCCATTCCGGCAAACCGTTCAGGTTTTTGGTCCAGAAAACAAAGCGATTCTTCTCTCCGCTGCCAATGCTGTCCAAATTAATATTTAACCTCATGACTTCCAAGGGAAAGGAAGGGTGTTGGATAAAATACCGTGATCCGATTAACCCCATTTCCTCGGCACTCCAAAAAGCAATTAAGACGGAATAAGGTAGTTGTTCCTTCTTTTCGCCAAGCAATCTGGCAATTTCCAAAACTGTGGCCACCCCCGAGGCATTGTCATTAGCCCCCGGGTATAAATTATTCTCCCCAATCCCTAAGTGGTCAAGATGGGCTGAGAGGACGATATACTGAGAGGAATCCTGTTTCCCTCTGATTACCCCTAAGATGTTCTCGGCAGCTTGCTGAGAACTATTCTTCAGCTTGTAAAAAACGGTTCTTTTCCCTTCCCTTCGCAAAGTCATTTCCGGCAAAGGAAAACCCTGGAAGAACGTCCCCTCATCCCCGGCAGGTTCTAATCCCATTTCTTGCAGTTGAGCCGCCAGATACCTGCCGGTCATAGCTTCACCTCTAGTTCCGGCCCGGCGCCCGGCAAAACTTTTTTCCGTTAAGACTTGCACATGCTTTCGCAAGGCTGTTATCTGAATATGGGAATCCTCTCCCGTACCGGAAACAATCTGGGGGGAGCCGCAGAGCTCTTTGAAACCTTTTTTCTCTGTCATCATCAAACTAGTCAGGGATGAAAAGCCGACTACGCCCAAAATAGCTGCTAAAGATAAAAAATCCCTGCGTGTGATCTTCTTGATTGTATCTCCTCCCTAGCTAGAATCTCTGTGAATTCCTTTGCCTATATTCGCTAAAGGATCCCCTTTATCCTTTTGCCTTGTTAACTACGAACTTCTAAAATATTTTTCACCTTTTTATAAACAAAAAAAGTAACCAACGAGGAAATGGCAAATTTAACCACATTAAACGGAAGCACCGCACTTACTAAAAGAGGCAGTGCCTCATTGACAGGGATACCCCAGAGAGGGAAAAAGATATAATAATCAGCTACGGCCATTACCAAAGAAGTAACTACCGTCCCAACGAAAAGAGATAATACTGCCATCATCTTCGTCTTACGATGCTGATAGATTAATCCTGCTACCAAGACCATCGTTCCTCCGGACACAAAATTAGCCGCCATTCCAATCGCCCCTGCTTTAGAAGCACCAATTAAATATCCGATTACACATTTCATCAACTGTACCAGTGCTCCCGCCCAGGGTCCCATCGCAAAAGCAGCAATCATCCCCGGAATATCGCCGGGATCATACGTTAAAAACCCAGGAAAAGGCGGTATGGGAAAGGCAATAAAATACATTAAGAGAAAACCAAAAGCAGTAAGCACAGCTAAGCGAACTAGTTTTTTTGTTGTCATTTTTTCATCTTCTCCTTTAATTAAACTTTTTGCGCAAAAAATAAACCCGAAGAAATTATCCTTCGGGTTGTTCCTGCCAAAACAAAACTAATTAAAGCATCATCACTTACCTCCCTTCTCCCCTCCAGACTCTAACTGTCGGCTCCGGAATCTCACCGGATCAACCACAAGGCTCGCGGGCTTTACCGCCGGTAAGGAATTTCACCTCACCCCGAAGGAATTGCTATTCTGTTGTCTTCTTTATTATAATAGAGTATGTACTGCGTTGCAATAGTCTTGATAATCTTTATACCAAAAGCGAACCGTAAAGTTCGAACAAAAAATAGAAAGGGGTTCCCACATGAAACGCGTTTATTTTACCGATTTTGACGGAACTATTACCAAGATTGACACTACCGATGCCATGGTTGAAACTTTTGCCCAAGACGGCTGGCGGAAATTTATGGAGCAATGGGACAGAGGTGAATTGAACACAAGACAAAGCGCCCAAAAAATTTTGCCGCTTCTGCAAGTAAGCCTAGAAGAAGCAGCTGATTTTCTCCGAGCCATTCCTCTTGACGAAACATTTCCTGACTTTGTTCAATATGTGGAAAAAAGACAGGAAATGCTTTATATCCTCAGTGATGGCTTTGACTTTAATATTAACACCGTTTTAGAAAAAGC
Organism: Clostridia bacterium; assembly: GCA_028709105.1. Lineage (GTDB taxonomy): Bacteria > Bacillota > Peptococcia > DRI-13 > DTU073 > JAQVYD01. The sequence continues at coordinate 181 of JAQVYD010000121.1, read as the reverse complement.
GAAGCTCACCCATCTGCAATTTTATGTTAATCACCTTCTCATAAAAAACAACTTCTATGACATAGAAACTCCTTATGCCTCGCCCTGTGACAAATGCGGCACCTGCAAAAAAACTCTTGTGGAAAAACTAAAGGCTGATGCTGAAGAAATTATCTATATCGGTGACGGCCGTTCCGATATG